>CAZKXO010000410.1:0-2844 GCA_964556525.1 uncultured Saprospiraceae bacterium | reverse complement strand
TGTCTATACTTGCATAGATTCTCTGAAATGATGAAGCCCTTATGGAATATCTTCCACGTACTTTATTTAAATTATACTCCTCTATATATTCTTTCGCTATTTCCAGATTCCTTCTACAATCATTAGCCCTTCCTAATATTTCATGAGATCTGGAGATAGAAATGTAGGCATTTGCAACTATTTCCCAGAATTCTTGTGACTGCGCTTTTTCTATGATTTGGTAATAAAGTTGTAGCGCTTGCTGAAACTCTGTTTCCATTTCCAGCCCTAGTCCCTTTTCCAATGAGATCCATAAGGCCATCGGGCAATGCTCTAAGTTCTCGGAGTTCAATACTTGCAATATTGAGTCACAGAACATAATAGTTTGAGATGACTCATTTGCAGAAATCAAGTTGTATGCAATTCCCAGAGCTGATTCAGCAACAGAAGATTCTTCACATGTATCAGCAAATAATTGATGACTAGGAAATAAACAAAATAATACAAACACTAGTGGAATAAGGCTCGATATTGTAGTCTTCTGGAGCATAGTTCTTAATCAATAGAACAATATAACTACTACACTAAGATTTACTAACTTAATCTATCAAAATGTTACCAAGCCTTGCTTAATTGTTAGGAATTGCAGATCTGTGCCCCGAGTATTATATATGTAAAAAATACTCTAAAGATATCCCTCACATAAAAGTATTAGTCTGAACATATGAAACAGTGAAAGTATGTTCATTCAGAACTTATAATTGACGTTCATAACAATTATCTTTAAATTTTAGCTCAATGCCTTCATAAAATATAGTTTTGTACTCGTGAGCAAAAAGATTAGTCTTTTGCAACTATAACCAAGCTAACTTCAGATTCTAACCCTATCTGATGAAGGCATATAAAAAACCAATATTGAGAACTCTTGTCTTAATAGCATTCTTTTTCAATCACAATAATCCAATGACTACTGTGATTCTTAATCGAAAGCTTCTCTTCTCATTTCACTATGCACTTGTCACTGTTCTTACTACAGTAAATCAATCAATAGAAATATTTATTTCTTACAAGTGGTCACGTTTTACAAGAAAACAGCATTAAGAGTTAGATACTAATTAAAAAGCAAAAAACACTATTATATATATTATCAAATTAATGATACCATAACTTATAAGAAGTTAAGAACCTAAAATATTAGTTGAAAACAATCTAAACCAATTGGAAAAGCATAACCCCATTAAAGCTTTGACGGTTGGAGAAAACTTAGCATGTGCATCATGTATGAGCCTAGGATACAACTCCTTTTTATTAAGTTTTTTTCAACCATTCTTCTCAACTGCTAATCTGCATGAGAACTGCAATAGACATAAATCGTCTAGCGTAACTAACGTATTACACCATCTTGTTTCCATACTACATAAAATAAAAAATAAGACCAATGGCCTGCAAGGCTATGGCTCGAGATATTGCTCTATACTATGTCCAAGCAATACAAATTTCAACCAACGAAAAAAGAAAATTAATACCCTTAATATATTATAACAACCAAATAAATCATCTGACTAATGTTACCTAACAATTTTAATCCGCAGCTATTCCATAGCAATAAGCTATCTTGCTTCTCCACTTTCATCAATGAGGTCAGAAAGAAATTTTTCTTTCTGGCAATCACTTTGACATTGTGTGGGAATGTAGATGCGGCAACGTTCACTGTCACTAACACTAACGATAGTGGCGCTGGCTCACTGCGACAAGCCATAGATGATGCAAATAATAACCCAGGCACTGATGTCATTGATTTTAGTACTTCTGGTACTATTTCATTGGCTAGCGCTCTCCCAGTAATTACAGAAGGTGTCACCATAGATGGCACCACTGCCCCTGGCTATGCTGCTGGCACACCGACCATTGTAATCTTTGCAGATTTTAATAGCCCATTGGCTGCACTGAACACATCGGCTGTCACAGTCAAGGGATTATCATTTACCCAAACAGCAGGCTTCCCATGGCATTCAGGGGTAACTTTTAATAATATATCTGTTGGCGTCATAGATGCTTGTGTCTTTTCTGAGCATGCACAGGCCATAATAATTGATAATGGTGATGATATCTCTATAACAAACAGTGAGTTTATCAATTCAGGCCAACATGTTAATTATGCTATCAATGTGAATGGAACAACGTTGAATACCACAACGAACCAGAGATTAGATATAAGCGGTAATACTTATACTTCTGGTAGTAATCTTTTCCAGTTACAAAACATGGATGACATCCAGATAGATGCAACAGCTATTGCCTCTACAGAGCTACACTTCCCTTCTGGCACTGGTGATAATTTCGTAGGTACTATTTTTCGTCTGAATAATTGTAATGATCAAACTCTTGATGGACTAGATCTATCTAATACTGCAAGTTTTGCTGGTACTGGATTAAGTGTGGTCAATTCCGATAATTTATTGGTTCAGAATCTTACAGTAAACGATAGACAGAGTGGCATCATCATCGATAACTCCCTGACCGTTACAGTACAAAACAATGCTATAAGTAACGTTGCAGGCAATAACGGGGCTAGAGAAGGAATACGTGTTGTAGACGGTGACAATGCTGAGATTTTAAATAATACTATGACCCTCATGGGCCGAACATCTTTCTATGCAGTGTCACTTCTAAACATTGCAGCTGACGGGAATGGAGATAGAGTGCTTTTCCAAGGCAATACCTTTGTAGGCGGTTCGAATGGTATCTTTTTAGCAGGCATGGATGCCTTAGAAATAGATGAAACCTTTGTCTCTGGTACAACAGAAGTTCATTTACCTGACACAGATGGCCGTCAAGGTATGAATGGAATAAATATCAGACTCC
>CAZKXO010000409.1:0-2866 GCA_964556525.1 uncultured Saprospiraceae bacterium | reverse complement strand
GCCCTTTGTAGAATTGCTTCAGAACTGCATTACACATATACTTAGTAGTGACCTGAAAGAAACCACTGCACTTATAATAATTAATTCAGGGCTAGAAAAATTTGAAGACTACATGCTGGTCTATTATAGTCTGGAAAAACTATTGCCACAATTAGAACAAGGCAAGGAAATACAGTTAGCGAGTTTTCATCCAGACTACAGCTTTGCCGATGCAGAATCTGATAGTTTATCCAATTATACCAATCGAAGTCCATTACCTATTATCCATCTCCTTCGTAGAGCGGATGTGACTGCTGCTATAGATTCTCATCCAGAAATTGCCTCTGTACCGACTGACAATATTCGAAAGATGGAGGAACTGGGAGAACAGGGAATAGGAGCACTGATGAAACGAGTAATGAAGGTTGACATATAGAGACCTTGTCTTTTGCTACAACTTTTAAGCATCTACTTCACCTGAGCTAACCAAGTATACAACAGTTCTAGTCCATAAGCGATTCCTCCTATCATAGCCATACCTCCTCCTATACCATAATAGAAATGAGGGCCACCTTGCATCTTATTGAGAAAGATCAGCAAGACTCCTATGATAGTAACAATAAGTAGAAACCAAGTCATTTTAGTATCAATGTGAGTGCCCTCCCTTTTCTGTAATTTATTGAAATGGAAGAAAGAAACCAGACTAAACAATGAGGCAGATAAGCCGATACCACCTGCCATGGTATTGCCTTTCCAATAGTAAAGCGCAGATCCCAATACCGCGACGATCAAGAAAAATATTCTACAAAATTTAAACAGTTGACCTTCGTGATTGGTGTTGGGTGATAGTGGCGTATTAGTCATAGAATAAGCTGGTGTTTATCTAAGAATGTCAAAAATAGTAAAGGCTTGGGGTAGGCTTGGTTTATAATCTAGTTTAATTACAGTGGATGATGGGGGACCAGAATGACACCACTCCAAGAAACTGGCTAAGGGGTCTTTAACACCTTCTACCTGTATATAGACAGAGCCATCTGATTGGTTTTCTACAGTGCCGAACAGTCCTAGCGCGGTAGCCCTCTGCTTGGTAAAGTAACGAAAGCCGACTCCCTGCACAACACCATAAACGGTAATTGTATAAGCCGAAATAGAATCATCCATCTAACTGCTGCTTTATAAATGCATCTACAGCTTCTTTTACAAGATCAAAAACGTAAGGAAATCCTCCATGGTAGTATGGGTCAGGCACTTGTTTGTTCATTCCTGGACTAGAGTAATTAAGCAGCATAGAAACCTTTGCTTTCTCTGCTGGACTCTTAGCCATTGCTAAGACATTTGTATAATTGCTACTGTCCATTACGATGATATGATCATAGTTTTGAAAATCACTTTTTAAAAATTGTTGTGATCTTTGGTTACTAATATCTATGCCGTTATTCAAAGCTACTTCTATAGAACGTTGGTCAGGTTTCTCACCTACATGCCAGCTGCTCGTTCCACTACTATCGACTTCCCAAGACAGACCTTGTTCTCTTATCCTTGTTTCCATAATACCATGTGCCATAGGTGACCTACATATGTTGCCTAGGCAAACCATCATTATCTTCATTGTTAATACTTGATTTTAGGGGAATTGAGCTATTGCAATAACGAAGATCAAAATTAACTATTTCCTTCAGCAAAGACCTAACTGAGGTCCAATTCGTAAGCAGAACTTATAAGTCGACTATATAGGTCTTTTCTAGACAAAATTTGTTTGTTTCCTACTATTACAAGATGGCTTCTAGCTCTAGTGAGTGCCACATTGAGTTTTCTGTCTATCCCTTCACTATTGACATTACTGATGGAATCGAGTAGTTCTGCTTCACTTACAGCCATGCTGATAAAGATTCTATCTCTGGCTCCACCCTGATAACGTTCTATAGTGTCTATAGTAACCGGTAGATCTCTGGAAAGATTTTCTTGATTTTTTATCATTGCTATTTGCGAACGGAAAGGTGTAATGACTCCAATGGAATCTGGATTCAGTTCTAGGCCGTTGTACTTGTAGATGTCTACCCACTCATTGATAAGACTTGCAACTATTTTTGCTTCGAAGAGATTGGTCTTTCTTGTGATATTCTGCCCTTTAGGTGTATCTACAAAAATTACTCTGTTTTCGATCAGCTTTTTCTGATTCTCTGTTTTTGGCAGCAGCGAGGATGGTTGGGATAGTCTTTCTATCCCTAGCAGGATGGACAGCTTGGAATCATAAAATTCTCTACTTACAAACTGAACTAAGTCTTGATGCATGCGACCTTGATTGGTGAGACCACCATAGGCCCAATCCCAGCCTTTAGATTCTGCTTGCTTATAGAGTCTTTCAAAAAGTGAAGTTCTTGCATCTAAGAGTCCACATTTTTTCCTCAAGTTGTCATCCTGAATGACACTTTGTTCGGCGGCTTGAGTAACGACTGCTGGCAACTGCTTGTGATCCCCTATCAAAATAAATTTCTTAAAGTGACTCAGCAAACCTACTAGCATCGGTTCCAACAACTGGGAAGCTTCGTCTATTATAACCAGGTCATACTTCTTCAGTAACTGGATTTCCTTTTTACCTTGGAAAGAAGATAAAGTAGAAATGGTCACCCTACTCTCTTGGAAGACTTCTCTCAAACTGGCTCTGGAAGTCAAAGATTCTATACGAGAGGAAAGAAGATTAGTTCGATATTTTTCAGCGGTAGAATATCTGGACCCTATTCTCAAGTAATTCCCTTCTAAAACATCATGAACTGCTGAACAAATTTCATCTACTGCTCTATTCGTATAGGCAAGAATGAGTATTTCACTTTGTGTTTTTTTGTAATAATACGCTACAAGTTCAGAAATCATCTTACTCGTTTTCCCT
>CAZKXO010000408.1:0-2875 GCA_964556525.1 uncultured Saprospiraceae bacterium | reverse complement strand
GATAACGATATTCCTGTTGATCAGCATCAGTTTGACAACAACAACAGCATGGATTTCTCCTTTTCTGTGGTGAAAGGTGGTTCTGCGATTAGTGGCACAAATATTATAAAAGCTGACCCACAATTTATAAGTAATGACGATCTGCGTCTTGCTCCAGGGTCTCCATGTATTAATAACGGGGATCCATCTATCGACAATCATACTGATCTTCTCGGCAACCCTAGACCCTTACCTGTAGGTACTAATCCGGACATAGGTGCCTATGAAATGGATCAGGTGACCAGTACTACAGATGCCTTAATAACCTTGAGTGACATAACAGCATTTCCTAACCCCTCGACTGGTCTAATAAATATTTCAGAACAAGTAAATAATTTATGGCTATACTCTTCTACTGGAGAGCTACTTATCCAGAGAAAAAATACAGATCAATTAGTCACGAGCAACTTGGCAAATGGCGTCTATGTTCTACACATACAAAAAGGAGAAAAACAGAAACAAGTGAAAGTGATTGTTTTGAATTAACATGATGGCAGTGGTATATTACATAAGACTGCTGGTTCGTCATGTAGATTCGAACAAGGTTGTGGTGGAGAATTAAAATAAGTTTCTTTCCATTCTAAACTTCCACAGCCACTACCCTACCTTCCTTCCTAGAATCCTCTGCAGCAAAGCCCATGATATGACTTTCTATAGATGCGGCAATCGTCGAGGTCAAGAGTGACTGGTCTTGATTAGCTACCGCTTGGATCCAGTCGGAAACCAGATTCCAGTCACCGCCACCATGACCATCTGTCTGTTGTTCCCAAACTGTTTTTTCACCAGTCAAAAAATCAGTGTATTCAAAGCGTTGCATATCGCCTACTATATCTCCTAGACTGCCCATGATTCGCGTACGACGACCATGATAGGAAGTAAATGCCTCCATATTAAAGGTCGCTGTCACATCATCTTCAAAAAGCATATTACAGGTATAATGATCCGGCTGGTCATTCTCCATTTTGTATACACAGCGACCATAATTTGTTGTCCGTAGATACTCTAAGATGGCTTCTCCATGCTGCGACTTGTCTTCCGGCAAATCAAAAACATAAGTTCGTTGGCGGTCCCTATAATAGATTTTCATAGCTGAGTAAGGACAGGTGGACTCTACTGCGCACCCATCCATACATCGGGCTGTACTACCTTCTGGATCGTTCTCTTCATTGAACCAAGAAAGAGAGCCAAAAGCATGTATCTGCTTACAGTTTTTCTCTAGCATCCATTTCATGATATCCAAGTCGTGGCAAGATTTGGCAAGAATGATAGGTGCGGTCTCTATAGAATTATGCCAATTACCTCTTACAAAAGAATGCGCCATATGTATGGCTTCTATAGGCTCAAAGTGTTGCATACTGACAACCTTTCCTAGAACGCTTGACTGAATTATTTCTCTGAGTTTTATAAAGTATGGTGCATAACGCAAGACATGACAGACTGCAACTATCCTACCTGTCTTTTCTGACAACTCTAAGATATCTCGGCACTCTTGCTCCGATGGAGATATAGGTTTTTCTAGCAATACGTCATAACCCATTTTCAGAGCCTGCATACAAGGACCATAATGTAAGTCGTCTGGAGTCGTAATAATTATAGCATCTGCAAACTTGGGTACCATGAAAACCTTTTCCCAAGTATCAAAAACGCGGCTAGCATCAATATTATGTTGTTGCTGATAACGCTGGTTTCGTATTTCGATAGGTTCTGCCACACCTACTATATTCAGTTCGTCTGGATACTTGGTCGCATAATTACCATATACATTTCCACGGTTCCCTGCTCCTAGTGTAATAGCTGTGACTGGCTTAGCTAGAGGTTTTTTTTTCTTACTATCTGGCAATAGGATAGGAATTCCATCTTCAGTTTTGGCCCATGCAGAAGGTGTAAATGACAACGCTGCCATGGTGAGTGATAGGTTCTTTAGGGCTGCTCTTCTAGAATACTTATTAGGCATTGTGGTAATTTGGAATTAAGATAATGTGAAAAATAAGAAAAAAGAAATGTAGGTGGCTAAGTACAAACAATCTAAAACTTAGCTGTTTTCATTATTTCCATTGATTCATGGCCCTTTGCATGAAATTGGTCAATCACATGGATTAGAAACTATATTTAAAGTAAAATCGTTAGATTTATCATATGGCTGCTAAAAAGAAATACCTTTCATACATAGAAGATACTAAAAAGCATCACCATCTTATCGAGAAGGCAGCTGAAATCTCCACAAAAAAGGCAATAGCAATCTCTCACAGCAAATCTGTTCCAGTAACCTTTATGGAAGGTGAGAAAATTGTAAAAGTTGGCCCGAAAGGAAAAAGATCAGTTGTAGGGTCAATTAAAAACGACCGAAGAAAAGTAACTGTAGGTGCCAAAACAAGAATTTCTAAGAAATAGAAGGCTAAGAGTATTTGGCGGTCCAAATGGTTCAGGCAAATCAACAATCCTCAATCTAATTGGCTCTCAATATGACATTGGTTATTACATCAATGCGGATGAAATAGAAAAAGAACTTAAAAATACTCACAAGCTGACCTTGTCTGAATTTGGTATTAGAGAATACAGCAGGGAGACATTTATTAAGGAAATCCAAAATCATTCTTTAATTAATAAAGCAAAAAAAGAAGGCTATGTTATAGACTTAATTTTAAAGAAAAATGCAATACTAAATCCAAATAGAAAATCACATTCTTACGAAGCTGCTTTTTTAGCTGTTCTCATAAGAAAGAAACTTTTACAATAAGGTAAAAAATTTACTTATGAAACTGTGATGTCACATAGATCAAAAATTCACTTCCTAAAAAATGCAAATCAGGCTGGTTATAAGAATTACCTCTATTAC
>CAZKXO010000407.1:0-2876 GCA_964556525.1 uncultured Saprospiraceae bacterium | reverse complement strand
CGTGGAGGAACTTCCTCACCCATGAGCATAGAGAAGACATTATCAGCTTCTAATCCATCCATGATATTGACCTGGTGTAGAGTTCTCTTTTCAGGATTCATAGTTGTTTCCCAAAGTTGCTCATCATTCATCTCACCAAGACCTTTGTATCTCTGGATTTTGACAGAGTTGTCGTCTTCTTTTCCACCACTGTACTCCATGACCAAAGCTTTTCTTTCCTCCTCATTCCAAGCATAAGCGGCTTTCTTGCCTTTCTTGACCTGATACAGAGGTGGTGCTGCAATATAGACATAGCCCTGCTCTACAAGCTCTCGCATATACCTAAAGAAGAAAGTAAGTATCAATGTGCTGATGTGGCTACCATCCACGTCGGCATCACACATGATGACTATTTTGTGGTATCTGAGCTTTTCTATGTTTAGTATGCGTTCGCCTTCTTTGTCTTCTATACTGACACCGAGAGCGGTAAACATATTTTTAATCTCCTCATTCTCATAAATTCTGTGCTCCATTGCCTTTTCTACGTTCAGAATCTTACCTCTTAGAGGCAGTATCGCTTGGAAGTGTCTGTCTCTTCCCTGCTTGGCAGTTCCACCGGCAGAATCTCCCTCCACAAGGAAGATCTCTGACTCTGCAGGAACTTTGGATGAGCAGTCTGACAATTTACCGGGCAGGCCAGTACCCGTGAGTACATTCTTTCTTTGCACCAACTCTCTGGCCTTTCTAGCAGCATGTCTGGCAGTAGCAGCAATGATAACTTTATCTATTATCATTTTGGCTTTCTTTGGATTTTCTTCCAGATAATGACCGATGGCCTCACCTACTGCTCTGGAGACGATACCTGTAACTTCTGAGTTACCTAGCTCCCCTTTGGTTTGTCCTTTAAACTGTGGTTCAGGAACTTTTACAGAAACGATAGAAGTGAGTCCTTCTCTGAAGTCTTCTCCTGATACTTTGAATTTTAATTTACTGAAGAGTCCATTTTCGTCTGCGTACTTTGCAAAGACTCTATTGACTGCTCTTCGGAATCCAGCGACATGGGTTCCTCCTTCTGTAGTTCGAATGTTATTGACAAAAGAGTGGACATTTTCTGAGTAGCTGCTATTGTATTGCATGGCAACTTCTACTTCTACGTTTTCTTCTTTGCCTTCTACATAGATGGGTTCATTTATAAGTGCAGTCCTTGACTGATCTATGTATTTTACGAATTCAATGAGACCCCCTTCTGAATAGAAAGTTTCTTTTTTCTTTTTACCTTCTTTTCCTTCCTGAGCCTCTCTTTGATCTTCTAGATTTATGGTCAGACCTTTATTAAGAAAAGACATCTCTCTAAATCTGATTGCCAGCACCTCATACTTGTATTCTAAAGTATCAAAAATCTCAGCATCAGGAGAATAAGTTATAATCGTACCCGTGACATCTGTAGAACCTGCTTCTACAACTTCAGTTTGTGGTTTTCCTTGAGAGTATTCTTGGGTATAGATCTTTCCACCTCTATGTACTTCTGCTTTGAGCATAGTCGATAACGCATTGACACAAGAGACACCGACACCATGCAGACCACCGGAAACTTTGTAGGTATCTTTATCGAACTTTCCACCAGCATGTAAGACAGTCATAACAACTTCTAGAGCTGACTTTTGCAATTTTTCATGCATACCTACAGGTATTCCTCTACCGTTATCTTTTACCCTTATGGAGTTATCGGCAAGAATGGTGACATCTATCGTATCACAATGCCCTGCCAAGTGCTCATCTATGGAATTATCCACGACTTCCCAGACCAGATGGTGCAAACCTTTTGAGTCTGTTGTACCGATGTACATGCCTGGCCTTTTTCTTACGGCTTCCAGTCCCTCTAGCGCCTGAATATTATCCGCGCTGTACTCCGTTTTCTTCTTATTGTTTTCGCTCATATTCTATATCAAGATTAACCCTCTAAAGGTACTAAAAAAGGACCATTTATAGGCCTTATCGAGAGGTCTAATTCACTCAGAATGAATGTTTTCCGTATGCCCTTTACAACAAATATATGATGGCTAAAGCCCTTTAAAACAAAAGAAAGGTCAGATTAATAGCGAATCTTAACCAAATTGAGCTCATTATTGGATTCACTGGGTACGATGAGCTCTACATTACTTACCTGGACTGCATCTTTAAACCTCAGTTTCAGCTGTTCATCATCTGTGCTTAGAAGGCTATTTCTTGCTACTTTTCCCGCAGGATCTAGCAAGTATTCGCTGACTGTATTGTCTCTTTTTATTTCATCATTATAGATAAGATGCATCCTTGAAGGGGTCTTCATCACATAGTAGGAGGAGAAGATAGCGTTGTCATCTTGTGAGAATTGTTTTTTATAAAGAATACGAGACCAGTCTACTTCCATTTGAGGATTGATACTAATGACTATGATGTCTTCATTATAATAATCTACCCAACCACCTCTGAGACCTGATCCTCTGCTGTCATAGCCCGTTGCATAAGAAGATCTTCTAGAATATTCTTTGGACAATTCCATCATTACAAGCACTCCCCCATCATATCTTTTGACAATATTATTGAGGCTAAAACTTTCGAAGACTTTATTCTTTTTTCTTTTGGTTCTGGAGACTTCTTCTACTAGCTGATCAGTGAATGGAATAAAATTGACCCGCTCTCGTTCTTGGAATTCAATTAGCGCCTTGGACAATAGATAGATGCCTTCTGGTTCTCTAGATTTTTTCTTAGAATATAGACCCGTTAGTATTAACCTATTATTCTGGTTATCAAAATCAAAATAGGTGTCCCGCCTGACCTTCTGTCCAAACTGTATTTCACTCAAAAATGAATTTAGAATAGTTTTTTAGCTCATTAGTTATTTGCAAACATAATTCACG
>CAZKXO010000406.1:0-2885 GCA_964556525.1 uncultured Saprospiraceae bacterium | reverse complement strand
GGCCCACATCTTCTCTGATAGATTTAATCTCACCGTCAAAATCAACCCAAGCCGCCGCATGTACAGACCGCGTCATTTGATTCAAAGGCTGCTTATCAAACATGCTACTTATTGCTTTAGCTGTAACAGCTTGGATAGGTACGGAGATGACATCTTTAGCCTGAGCTGTATAGATGTCTACAGATGCAGACATGCCTGGACGGAAAGGATATTTCATCGTAGAGTTAATGAGGTGCTTATAGGATTGAGGATTTACTCTTATTTTGACAACAAAGTTGGTGACTTGGTCAGTATTTAATGCCATGCCAGTAGCTCCAGCAAGATTAGAGGCAGAGTTGGCAATTTCAGAAATATGCCCTTTGAAAGTTTCGCCTAGATAGGCATCCACTTCTATATCCACCTTATCCCCTAGACTGACTCTTACGATGTCGTTTTCGGACACATCTACTTGTACCTCCATAGAATTGAGATTGGCTATACGCATCATCTCGGTTCCAGTCATCTGTATTGTTCCTACAACTCTTTCTCCCTGTTCTACACTGAGGCTAGAGACAATACCACTTACAGGGGCTTTGATAGTAGTACGGCTTAGGCTGGTTTGGAATTCTTTTAGAGTAGCTTCTGCGCTTTCTACATTGTATTGTGCTCCTTTGATGCTTTCTTCAGCAGACCTGATACTGGCTTCTGCTGATCTGAGATTTGCACCCAAATTCTCTACACTGGCAAGTGACTGCTCAAAGTCTGCTTGCGAGATTACACCATCCTTAAGTAATTGCGCATTTCTCTCATGTATTTTTTTAGCATTTTTCAGCTGGGACATGATCTGCTCTTTTTGTGCAAGACTAGATTCTTTCTGACTCTTTGAGACGGCGATTTGCGACTTAGCACCGCTTACCGCAGCTTCCCCTCTTTGTACGGTAGAGATATATGATTCTGGATCTATTTTAGCCAACAGCTGACCCACTCTTACACTGTCACCTTCTGCAACATAGAGCTCCACGATCTCACCAGAAACGTCGGAACTGATCTTGATTTCTTTTTCAGGAAATATTCTTCCCGAAGCTGAGACCTGTTCGTCTATTGTTCTCAATGCGACTTCATCTATATTGACAGCGACACCTGTAGGTTTTTGTGACTTGCCATAGAAGAACATAGTAATAAAAGCACAAGCCAATAAAAACAGAATTATAAGTATCCAAAACTTTTTTCCTTTTTTAGCCATCTCTAAAGTTTTATTGGTTTTCCTAAGTAAAATTCCAGCACCTTGACTTTAAAGAGATAATCATATTTGTCATTCAGTCTGCTGAGTTCTATGTTCTCCAGTTGGGTTCTTTGAGTTTCCCATTCAAAACTACTGCTTGCACCTAACTCTAAGCGCTTGGTCACATTGTCGAACGCCAATTGTTGTGCCGCCAGACTCTTTTCAGTTGCCGCTAGTTTTCTCTTTGCGGCTCTAGCATCTGTCAGTGACTGCATTGCACTTTGCTTGAAGTTTTCTATAAGTTGCTCTTTGGCCAATTGCTGATTTTCTACATTCAGAGTAGCCCTTTGGACATTGCCTTTGTTCTGACCGTTATTGTAGATAGGAATACTGAGACCTAAGCCGAAACCATAAGACAGAAACTGGTCCAGCTGGCTTCTGAAATTTGGGGAGGCAAATAAGGGGTTTTGGACCTCAGTCATAACGGTCGCAGACTGGCCCCCTATAATAAATTCCTGTTCCACGGTAGCTGTCTCAAAGCCTATAAACTCTCTTGCCTGATTGGAGTAGTTAGTACCTAGATTTCCAAAAGCTGAAACAGAAGGGTAGTAACCTGACTTTGCGATATCTATGTCTAAGGCTGCACCTTCCGTGCGGAGGTCTGCTGCCTTGAGGTCAGACCTTCTGCTTAGGGAAGCAGCTATCAACTCATCGAAGGTGACCAGGTCAGGGTCAGTGTCTATGGAAAAATCAGTAGGTACTTCTACTGCTATATTTTGTGATGGCGATAGTCTTAGAAATTGCTTGAGCTGGAGTAGCCCGAGTTCGTATGCATTTTCAGCGATGACTATATTCTGTTCGCTTTGTGCGATCTGAGCTTCTAGATTGAGGCGATCTGCTGCCGGTAAGGCGCCTGCGGCTATAGACTTTTCTATCTGTGCCAGTTGTTGTTCATTCAGGCTTTTTTGCTTTTTAGCTATCCCTATATTCTCTTTGCTGAATAAGATATTGAGATAAGAAAGCGCAACGGTAAGTGCCAAGTCTTGTCTAGCTTGATCAGTATCCGCCTTGGCAGCAGCTAGGTTTATCTCGCTCCTCTTGATAGAATTACGTATCCTAGATCCATTGAAAAGAAGAACACCAGAACTCAGTCCGTAACCATTAGAGAAGAAGGTTTCGGTGATAAATTCGTTGGTGGTGGGCTCTATGGTCCGTCCAAAGTTCCAGCCTACATTGGAGCTGGCATTCAGATTGGGGTAACGGGCCTGCTTAGCCAGATCTACATCTATTTCCGAATTTCTTATGCCCAATTCAGCTTGCTGAATACCGATGCTTTCGTTAAGTGCATGATTGATGCATTTCTCAAGTGGCCATACTTCCTGAGCAGAGCCAACGCTTGCCAGCAAAAGAACTAATATGCTTAAGAATATATATGATTTTTGCATAATGTGAAGCTATGAAATCTAAGAGTAATATTAAGCTATAAGCAGAAAATTCAGTAAGAAATTCTATGAAGACGGGGGTTTTTGGGATGAGGAGGAGAGATTACCGAGTTTTGGTATCGAAGTGGAGCCCATGATAAACTTTATCTGGGAATTAGTATGGTCTCTGGTGTAAATGAGAAAGACCTTAGAAAGCCATACTATATAAGTAATAGTCAATGTGATAATGGTACAAAGCATCT
>CAZKXO010000405.1:0-2887 GCA_964556525.1 uncultured Saprospiraceae bacterium | reverse complement strand
AAGTGTAAAATTGACGCTTAAATGAATCTTAAAAATAGTTAAGATTCTTTGTCTCTATGTTAAGATTTCTGTCTATTCCTCCTCTGAAGTACCAGATGTCTTCTCTGCACCTTCATTTGACGGATTTTCCAGTCTATCTTCGTTTTCCAAAGCTTGTTCGTCAGCTTCTGTCTTTTCAATAACTGCTACATCTGCAATAGAATCTGACTCGCTTAGTTTTATCACTTTTACTCCCTGAGTCGCACGTCCCATTACTCTAATGTCGGTTACTTTCATTCTGATCATGATACCATCTTTAGTAGTAATCATTAGATCATCAGTCTCATTTACAGATTTAATAGCCACAACCTGACCAGTTTTATCGGTGACTTGCATGCCCTTCATACCTTTTCCTCCTCTATTTATGATAGTAAAGTCATCTATGAGAGATCTTTTTCCAAACCCGTTTTCAGATATGACTAATAAGGCTTTACCCTCATCAGATGGATTGTCCACTATCATTCCTACAATTTCATCGCCTGTAGCAATGTCTATGTTCATTCCTCTAACTCCAGCAGCAGATCTACCCATATTTCTGACTTTAGACTCATTGAATCTTATTGCTCTTCCTGCTTTACTGGCAAGCATAATATTTGTGTCACCATTTGTCAGCTTCACTTCTAAGAGCTGATCATCGTCCTTAATTGTTATTGCATTTATACCATTTACTCTAGGTCTGGAGTAGGCTTCTACTAAGGTTTTCTTTATGACACCATTTTTTGTAGAGAAGACGATATAGTTATTTTCCAAAAACTCTTTGTCTGTCAAATCTTCTATCAGAATGTAAGCCTTCACTTTGTCATCCTTAGGAAGATTGATAATATTTTGCATTACCCTACCAGTTCCAGTTTTAGAACCTTCAGGAATCTCATAGACTCTTAGCCAGAAACATCTACCTCTTTCTGTAAAGAAAAGAAGGTAATTGTGGTTTCTTCCTACGAGTAAATGTTCTACATAATCTTGATTTCTGGTCTTGCTTCCACGAGAGCCTCTTCCACCTCGACCTTGTGTCTTGTATTCGTTTGATTTGGTTCTTTTGATATATCCAAGCGAAGAAATAGTAACAACTACTTCCTCATTTGGGATCATATCTTCTACATTGATGTCGCCATCTGCATAAGTAATCTGAGTCCTTCTTTCGTCGCCATATCTTTCTTGGAGTTCTCTCAACTCCTCTTTGATGATGTTTCTTTGTCTGCCTTCATTAGAAAGAATATCTTTCAAATCTGCTATTACTGCCATCAGCTCTTCGTACTCTTTTCTGAGTTTCTCCATTTCCAAGCTTACCAACTTCTGAAGTCTCATTTCCAGAATGGCTTTGGCTTGTATTTCTGAGAGATCAAGAGCTGCCATTAATTTCTCTTTGGCTTCGTCCACGGTTTTGGAACTTCTGATAATTTTGATAACCTCATCTAGATTATCGATAGCCTTTATAAGTCCTTCAAGTATATGCGCTCTTTCCTCAGCCTTTTTAAGATCAAATTGAGTCCGTCTCACAATGACCTCCAATCTGAACTTTATAAACTCCTGGATGAGATCCTTGAGATTAAGTTGTCTTGGTCTGCCATCTACTAGAGCAATATTGTTGACACCAAAAGATGTCTGGAGAGGGGAGTATTTGAATAGTTTACTCAGAACGACGTTTGCTATTGCATCTCTCTTTATATCTACAACTATTCTTAGACCCTTTCTATCTGATTCATCCCTTATATCACTGATGCCTTCTATTCTTCCACTGTTTACCAAGTCGGCGATTTTCATCACGAGGTTGGCCTTATTGACTTGATATGGAATCTCGGAGATAATGATTGATTCCTTGCCATTTTTTCCGACTTCTACTTCTGTCTTACCTCTAACAACAACCTTTCCTCTACCAGTTCTGAAAGCTTCTTTGACGCCATCCATTCCGTATATGATACCACCTGTAGGGAAATCAGGTGCTTTGACATGAGTCATGAGTTCATCCACAGTAATGTCAGGATTGTCTATCATAGCAACCGTTCCATCTATGACCTCAGACAGATTATGAGGCAACATATTGGTTGCCATTCCTACAGCTATTCCAGTTGCACCATTTATAAGTAGGTTGGGTAACTTTGCTGGTAAAACTGTCGGCTCTTCTAGAGAGTCATCAAAGTTTAGCTTGAAGTCAACAGTCTCTTTTTTAATGTCATCTATGAGCTCATCGCTCAACCTTTCCATTCTAGCCTCGGTATATCTCATTGCTGCTGGACTGTCACCATCCATAGAGCCTTTGTTACCTTGTATTTGTACAAGTGGATATCTCATACTCCACGGCTGACCCATTCTAATCATAGCATCATATACAGAGCCATCACCGTGAGGATGATATTTACCTAGTACCTCACCCACAACTCTCGCTGACTTCTTATATGGCTTGTTATAATCGAGTCCTAAATCATCCATTCCATATAAAATTCTCCTGTGAACAGGCTTCAATCCATCCCTTACATCAGGCAGGGCTCGGGAGACGATGACCGACATAGAATAATCTATATAAGCGGACTTCATTTGGTCCTCTATGTTCACCTTTACAATTCGCTGATTATCTGACATTTATATATTAGAATTAGTAATTCAAATTAACTATCAAATATACCTAAAATAACCCACTTTGAACGCCTAAAAAGAACTCTAATTGAACCTTATTTAGCCGTTTTCATTAGGTTTGTGGGGATATTTCTTAGAATACACTTCTACAACTAAAATTGCCATGTCTGAACTCGATAAATCTGTTGTAAAACCTTATCAAGAAGAAGGATCAAAAAAGGAGCAAGTAACCAATATGTTCGACAATATTGCTTCTAAGTATGACCTATTAAATACA
>CAZKXO010000404.1:0-2899 GCA_964556525.1 uncultured Saprospiraceae bacterium | reverse complement strand
ATAGGTAATGTAATCAAAATTTATGCACAATTTTAATTACGATACTGTTGCCATGATAGATTGGAAATGGAATGACAAGAAATTTGAAAACTAACCTACCTATTGTTAGGTTCATTTTGCTTCTTGTAAGTACCTAGGACCATAAAAAAGGTCTGAGATTGGAGCCGATGGATGCAGAGTTATATGATAGAACTGCTGACCCAATCGAAATTGTCAGTATAGCCAGTCATGCTGAAATGAACGAGGTCGTAGAGCAGCTGTCCTCTCAGCTAAAGCTGGGTTGGCAGGCAGCTGTACCATAATTCAGGCTAGTTCTGTAGTTCGGTGTAGTTAGAGAGCTGAGAATGAGTTTTGCGTACCATGTTTCCCGAATCCCTAATAATTAGTTAAAAAAGAACTTTTGTTTGACCTTATGTGGTTATATTGATGTCTTTATTATGGAATTTAAAAATTGTACATGAGATTATTTGGAAAGTCTACAAACCCTATGTTCAACGAGAAGAACTTCGCAAAGGTTAAGACAGCAACAATAGAAGAAAGAAGAAGTGGATCGCCAATTTTTGACGAATCTACATCCATGACAGCCTCTGGAGCAGTCAATAAAACACTGATTTTATCAGGTGTATTGATGATAACTGCCTTTTGGAGTTATCTGAATCCTATGCAGATTTTCATGCCTATTGGCTTTTTGGGTGCTGCAGGTGTTATGATGTTGACTTCATTTAAGCCCCATTTAGCCCCTATGACAGCCCCTTTATTTGCCTTGTTAGAAGGTCTTGCTGTCGGAACAGTATCAGCCATTTATGCTGCTAAGTTTGGTGGCATTATTTTTCAAGCAGTAAGCCTTACAATAGCAACCTTGATAGCTATGCTAATGATATACAAATCAGGACTTATTAAAGTTACTGCTAAATTTAGAATGGGAGTATCTATGGCTGTAGGTGCTGTTATGATTACCTATATCATCTCTTGGATAGGTAGTTTTGTGGGATTTCAGGTGCCTTTTATTCATGACAGTACGCCTTTGGGAATAGGAATTACAGTAGTAATTATAGGTGTAGCAGCTCTGAATCTGCTACTAGACTTTGATAATTTCGAAAAAGGCGAGCAATCAGGCGCACCTAAGCACATGGAGTGGTTTTTCGGAATGGGATTATTATTTACTATAGTTTGGTTGTATGTAGAGTTCCTTCGCCTTCTCAGCAAATTGCAGTCTGATTAATATAGACTGGTAACAAATAAAAAAAGGGAGTTGCGATTATATTGCAGCTCCCTTTTCTATTTCTGTGTTCTTAGCTTACTTGAACATGATTGGAATACTTGCTCTATGCTTTTCCCAAGCAATGACCATGTCTACCGCATTTTCACCCTTGTCTTCAAAGATGATATTTAGTACTTCTAGGTCTTCTGTATCCATAGATACTGTAGCAGTATAAGTCATGACATCTTTAGATTCGTCTCTATTCGGTGGACCCCATGCTGGCCTGTCCGTATTGAAGATAAAGTCCCATGAGCCTTCATTTACAACTGCATATAGGTTGTAAGTACCTCTTCTAAGCCTTTCCCCATTGATAGTCACATCTTGGAAGAAAGTTACTTCAGTAGATTCATTGGCGCCCACTCTCCAGACTTTACCATACTCTAACATCTCACCAAATACTTTTCTGCCTTTCTTTTGAGGACGGCCATAGATTACTTTGACCATAGGGTCAGCTGTAGCCAGTTCGTCTTCCTTAAGATAGTTCTGGAAAGCAGAATTAGAAGGGTAATGTACCTGATCCATAGGGCTGACATCCAGTTCTTCAAACTGTACCGGATTCATGCCGATAGGGAGTCTCACTCTGGTGTTCTCCCAGTCCATGACTAAGTGTGCAGATTCGTCATCTACTCTTTGGAAGGCCATTGCCAAGTTTTCTACTGTAGCATCCAACTTTTCCGTAGGTACTTCTATAGAAGTCACTGTTTTCTCAGGATCTCTATTAGCTGATCCCCAAGTGTTTACCTGTGAAGAAATATGAATTGTCCATTTGTCTGCCTGAGGTGTTGCAGATAGACTATAGTTACCTCTATTCAGTGTCTGACCATTTATTTCTACTGCATTATAGACAGTAAGTTGGGTAGATTCATTGGCTCCCAGTCTCCATTCTTTTCCGTAAGGAACTAAGTCTCCAAAAACTGTCCTGCCATTCACACCAGGTCTGGAATAGGTAATACGCATACGTGGGCTTAGTTCTCTGTCATCGCCTCTTAGATAGTTTCTCCAAGCTGCCTTAGCAGGATAGTAAGCCATGTCAAAAGGACTTTTGTCCAACTCTGACCACTTAGAATCTTTCTGCGCTTCCAGCTGAACACCAGAGAAAAGCGTCATTATAAGAGTAATAATTGTTAGGTTTAATAATTTCATTTGATATGTTGAATAAATAAGTAATTCAGATTAAAACTTCACCTCAAAACTAAAGAAGAGGCTCGTAGATCTCAGGCTCAAAGTAAAATCTCTAACATCTCTGACTGTTACTTGTTCATTTAGGATACCTGTAGATGGAGAAAATGTATCGATAATACCTATTTGATTCTCCGAATAAGATCTGTTCTCTTCAGTTCCAAACTGATAAGAGACCAGGCCTGCCCCTACTAGAAGATTAAGGCCATTGGAAAGTCTAAAGCTGACACCTGGTAGAATTCTAAGATCAATGATTCGTCTATCCGATTCAGACTCTAAAAGTACTCTCTCGTTATTGCGTTCCCAAAGATTGGAATTCTCTCTGTTGCTGGTGACTCGTGTCAGACGAGGTTCCAGAAAAAACTGAAACCTGTTGAGCTCAGAAAAGTAGTATCTAGCAAAAAGACCGTAGCTAATAGTTCTGATGTTGGTTTCTGAAAGGCGTTCTTCTATAGGATT
>CAZKXO010000403.1:0-2900 GCA_964556525.1 uncultured Saprospiraceae bacterium | reverse complement strand
AATTGTATCATTATATATCTTACCTACATATCTTGTCCCATGATCATGAATTATAACAACCACTAGTGAATCTTCATCGAGCTTGTCTTTAAGTTGGTTCAGACCGGCTACGGCAGAGCCTGCGGAGTATCCGAACATCAGACCTTCTTCTCTGGCCAGTCTTCTACACATAAGAGCACCGTCCTTATCTGTAACTTTTTCCATCAGATCTATGATGTCAAAATCTATATTAAGTGGAATAATATCTTCACCTATACCTTCTGTAATATAAGGGTAGATAGCAGAATGATCCATCTTTCCAGTCTCATGATATTCTTTAAGTGTAGAGCCATAGGTATCTATGCCCCAGATCTGGATTTCTGGATTTTGTTCTTTGAGATATCGGCCTGTTCCAGAAATGGTACCACCTGTACCTACGCCAGCAACTAAATGCGTAATCTTTCCTTCAGTCTGTTTCCATATTTCTGGACCTGTAGATAGGTAATGCGCTTTTCTGTTTGACAGGTTGTCATACTGGTTGCACCAAAAAGAGTTAGGTGTTTCTTTTGCTAACCGAGCAGCTACTGAGTAGTATGATTTTGGATCAGCAGATTCTACATTGGTGGGACATACGATTACTTCTGCTCCCATGGCTCTAAGTATATCAAATTTTTCTGGCGACTGCTTGTCTGTAGTTGTGAATATGCACTTGTATCCTTTCACACAGGCAGCAAGTGCCAAGCCCATGCCTGTATTTCCTGAGGTGCATTCTATGATGGTTCCTCCTGGCTGTAGTTTGCCAGATTTTTCTGCGTCTTCTACCATCATCAGAGCCATTCTGTCTTTGATAGAATGACCGGGATTGAAGGTTTCTACTTTGACGAGTATTGTCCCTGGTGTTCCAGCTATGACTTTATTCAACTGTACTAAAGGTGTATTTCCAATAGTTTCAAGGACATTTTTGTAATACATCAAGTTATATTTTTAGAGGTCAAAGTATGAGTAATTAATTGTAATAGTCCATTTGTATTCTGAATCTAGTGTCTAGTGCACCTAGAGCAATCGCTACTGCAGGTGATATGACTATATCTATATCCTCTTCAAATACGTTTTCTGGAATAGGACAGAGCACCTTAGCAGTTATCTCTTTTCCTGTTACTGGATATCTAAGTCTGATTATTGAGTTGGGTTTTGCGTCGTTATGCATAACAAATAGATTCTTTCTATCTGTACCAGATTTATCCCAGCTGGCTATTCCTGGTTTGTAATTGATTTCAGTTTCTAGTTCTACTCCTATGGTGTCTATGGTTTCTGATTGTATTTCCTCAGGGTCTACGATATCAGACAATATAGAATCCAATTTCATATCTAGATCTTCGTCAGAAGTGATAATAATGGGATCATCCGTTGTCTGACTTTGTGGCTCAGTTGTCTTTTCTTTCAATCTTTCTCTAAGCTTAATCTTGATCTTTGTGGCTACGTCTACTTCTGTTTCTGCCTCTATGTCATCTCCCCACCAACCGATGACTAATTTCTTTCCTCTGCTCAATGCAAAGCTTGACACATTATTTCTGGTTATAAGATTCTCTATCTTTTGCGGAAAGTAAATTTTGGATATTTTATAGAGGGTCTCCTTCGGCTTTACATAGTAATATAATGGCACCCAACGATCATCGAGACTTTTGACTGGTGTTCTGATCTCTTCTACATCGATGGGAATAATTATACTGGCTCCAAGTGGGATGGTGTCTTCTTTTTTGAAATCGTTTATTATCAGTAAATCTTCTAGAGGTACCTTAAAGTATCTGGCCAGGCTATATAAGGTCTCATTTTGCTTTAGAGTATGTACGTAATAAGCTTGATTGTGCTCATTAATCTGTATTTCTAAACCGGGATTACGCTTACTTAGTTCAGAGTCCTGAGCATAGCTTACAAAGGCTATGCTTATCAAAAGGATAGAATAACAAAATCTCATAAAGTGGATCAAAATTTAGATGAATCTATTATGTAGACGGTGCAAAGGTCGAATAGATTCATAAAAGATGCTTAATTCTCTTCAAGTGTTACGTTAAATGAGGCATCCTTAACCACAGGATCATTATTTAGGTATTCGAGTACTACATCAGGGTTATGTACTCTTGGGTTGATCCCCACCAGCCAACTATCGCTATTGTTACTCAGTTTTTGGAGAATTTGCATGCCGAATTTATCTTTCATAGATGCAAACCATCTAGAAAGTTGGCTGCCTCGAGCTATATTGATCACTATTTTGGACTTATCGACTACTTCTCGCTTTTTAATTGTTTCATCACTTAAGAAGGTCCAACCCTGCATTTCCACAACTTGTTCTAATAAGAACTGCAACTTATGCACAGATTCTGGTCTTTCTCTCTTTCCAGTAATCGTCTTAAGTTTTGCTCCCTTTCTGTATTTCATAGTTATAGTAGGAAGATCAAGGATATCGCTTTCATAGTGATCTTTGAGACCTACAAAGTCAGCTTTGTCAAAAGCAGAAATAAGATTCTTATAGGTTTCTTTATCCAAGTTTAAAGCATGGGTACCTAACTTACTGGTGTTCTGCTTACCTATAAATTCTACATATCTGTTATTGTAGATATTCAGATCATACACTGGACATTTCCCAAAGCAAGGAGTCTTTGATAGAGAAAACTTGAGGTCGCTAGGATCCATCTCCTTTTTTACAACCTTTTCAGGTTCAGCAGAAGTGATTTGCTTGGAACTATTACAAGCGGTAATTGCTGTAATTAGGCATATAAATATTAATAATCGCATTGTCAATTGTGTTATACGGACACAAAAGTAACGAATGCCTTTATTATTTAATTTCCTAATATTAAGTTAACTCACCACCGCAGCTACTTCCTGCTCCTGCAGTACAACCATAACAATGCTGATTTGTA
>CAZKXO010000402.1:0-2925 GCA_964556525.1 uncultured Saprospiraceae bacterium | reverse complement strand
CGGGTGATGTAGATTATAAGTGCAAAGACGATAAAGAATGCCTGGACACCATCAGAGGTCTCATCGCCAAAAATGGAGAAAGAGCTACTGCTGGATTTGATCGCATAGAAGCAAAAGAACCGGAGTATGACGAAGACCAGCTCTATCAGTTATTTCCTGCAGATAGAGCAAAACCTTATGATTCCAGAGAACTGCTAAAAACTCTGATAGATAACGACAGCTGGATAGAGTACAAAAAAGAATATGGCCAGACAATACTTTGTGGATATGCAAGAATAGATGGCTGGTCTGTAGGCATAGTAGTGAACAACAGACAAGTTGTGAAAACGGCCAAAAAAGAAATGCAGTTCGGAGGTGTCATATATTCTGATAGTGCGGATAAATCAGCTCGATTTATCATGAATTGTAATCAGAAAAAAATTCCTTTGGTTTTCTTGCATGATGTATCTGGGTTTATGGTAGGAAGTAGATCAGAGCATGGAGGCATCATAAAAGATGGTGCTAAGATGGTCAGTGCAGTATCTAATAGTACAGTTCCAAAGATTAGTATTGTGCTTGGAAATTCTTATGGCGCAGGGAATTATGCAATGTGTGGCAAGGCTTATGACCCAAGATTTTTCTTTTCATGGCCCAGTGGTCGCATAGCAGTAATGGGTGGTAAGCAAGCTGCACAAGTTCTGATGCAAATACAAGTTGCTTCTATGAAAGCCAAAGGCCAAGAACCTACTGAAGCAGAGCAAAAGGAGATTTTTAATCGCATTTCAGCTAAGTACGAGGCAGAGACTTCTCCTTATTATGCCGCTGCTAGATTGTGGACTGATGGAATTATCGACCCTGGTCAAACAAGATTTACTATCTCTAGATCTATAGAGGCAGCCAACCATGCGCCCGTAGAAAAATTTAATGTAGGAGTAATACAAACTTAAGCAAAGTGAGTACGCTGAAACTAAAAGAATGTCCACGAGATGCGATGCAAGGCATCCATGACTTTATCCCTACTGAGGATAAGATAGCTTATGTGAATAAAATTCTGAAGGTAGGTTTTGACACTATAGACGTAGGTAGTTTTGTGTCTCCAAAGGCTATCCCTCAGATGAAGGATACTAAAGAAGTTATAGAACAACTAGACCTAGACAACAGTGCTTCCAAACTCTCAGTTATCGTTGCAAATAGACGAGGGGCCCATGATGCAGTAGCATTCGACCAAGTAACTTATTTGGGCTATCCTTTTTCTATAAGCGAAACTTTTCAGAAAAGAAATACCAACGCTTCCATTGAGGAATCTCTTCAACGTGTAGCTGATATCCAGGCTATTGCATTGAAGTATAACAAAGAACTACTTATCTACATTTCTATGGCCTTTGGCAATCCTTATGGAGACATATGGAATGTAGAGATAGCCCAGCAATATGTAGAAAAACTTATCAGCATGGGTATCAAACATTTCTCTTTGTCTGATACCATTGGCGTTTCTACACCTGAGAGCATTACTTACCTGTTTAGCAATCTTATTCCCGTTTTTCCTGAAGTCGAATTCAATGCACATTTGCATACAACGCCAGACAAGTGGAAAGAAAAGGTACATGCTGCATATGAATCAGGTTGCAAAAGTTTTGACGGAGCAATAAAAGGTTATGGTGGCTGCCCTATGGCCAAGGATGAACTAACTGGCAACATGCCTATGGAAAACATGATTGCCTACTTTGATCATCATGAAATTCCTACAGGCCTTGATATGGAAGCCTTCGGTTCAGCAATGGAGGAAAGTAACAACATATTTCTTTAAGATTTATACGCTATTCTTTGTCTTGATTTTTCTTTGATTATCTTGGAGTAAAATAGCCAAGGTGTCAAAAGAGAAGTCCAAAAAGAAAAAGTATACTAAGTTCCTCTTTGAGTTCTTATCCATCTTTATTGCTGTAATCTCGGCTTTTGCTTTGAACAACTGGAATGATATCAGAAAAGATAATATCGCTGAATCAAAGATACTATTAGAGTTATTGAGTGGTCTAGAGAAAGACAAAGCTGATGTGGATATAAATTTTCATGGACACAAGAGTGGTATTGCAGCTTGTAAATATTGGAGGAAAATTATCAACGGAGAAGAAACCGATTTGGATTCCATTGTCCGGTACTATTTTGGCCTCACAAGAGACTTCACCTCTATTCAAAATTCTTCAGGATACGAAACCTTGAAAGCAAGAGGTTTTGAATTGATAAAAAATGACTCCCTCAGATCCAAAATCATAAGCTTACACAGTTTCGACTATCAGAACCTGAGAAAACTAGAAGAAGAGTACTATGAAAATCAGTTTCAAGAAAATTATTTTGACAAGTTGAACAACGTTATTGCACCTAATCTGGAGTTTGATTCCAGAGGAAATATTGTAGCTCTAAACTTTCCGATAAGTACGGATAAGAATGAGAAGAAACTTTTCCTTTCTTATTTATGGAAAATACAAACCAATAGAAAATTCATAATGAATTTCTATGATGAGACGGCGAGAAAGATAACTGAAGTTCAGGATGAAATTAAAACCGAACTTGGCATAAAGGAAGAAGAATAAAAAAAGTTAGCTTACTTGCTTACTTTTTTGCTGAGATTTTTTTCTTGAGATTGCTTAGGTATATTCCATAGACTGCGGAGATGAGTAATGCTATAATACTAAATTGTTCTATAGGGCGATTTTCATGTTCACCACCTCTGCTTAAGTACAAGTATGTAAGTAATAAACAAATTGTAACAAGGTATATCACAGTGCCTAATTTCTCTTTACTCTTGAAGGCATAACAGTATATTCTCTTATACCATTAAATGAAAGAAAATTTCTTCATGCTAATTGCTTTTCAGTAAAGACACCACATTCTTCATCACAGGATTTCTACTTTCCTTTTTCCATATGGCTCTTAAAGTAGTTCTACTCT
>CAZKXO010000401.1:0-2929 GCA_964556525.1 uncultured Saprospiraceae bacterium | reverse complement strand
ATATTCATTTTGTTTCCTTCATTGCTTTTCGCACAAGAAAAAGTTTCAAATATAGAAGCAGCCACCACTAATTCAATTACCAATATCTCTAGAAAAATAGGCTTTACGATGATAGATGGAGAACAGTATATGCTCCATGAGAAAGATTCACTTTTGATCTTTAAACAACAAGGAGCAGAATATGAATTACTCCATACAATACCTGATTACAAGTGTTTGCCTTTGAATTTTTCTTTAATGGATCCTAATAGGTCACTTTTCGAAATCAGAGAAGATAAATATTATAGATTATTCTCAAATAGCCTACAGATAATTGAAATTCCCACAGGAGAGATCATTTATGAATTTGATGGAGAACAAGAGAATATAGACTTCATCACTCCCATTGAACTTGTAGATAACAGATTCTATTTCCAAAGCAGAACAGGTTCAGAAAGAAAGAACTGGGTTCTCAACTTATCAAATAATAGTCTCAGGTCCATCTCCGATAATTTAAGAAATCAGAATTATCAACTTGGAGATATTAGAATCAGTGTTACAGGCATAGACTCCGTTTACATTGAAAATCTTATTACTGGTTCTGATTCACTAATCTTCACAAGTAATTCACAGATAGTTCAAATTTTGCCATCAAGAACAGATAGTACCTTTATTGTGGTAAATGAAGATGGTGACATCTGGAGGCTAAGCAATTACAATTACGAGTTGTTTAACTGTCAAGTTCCACTGCCTGTAGTGAGTAGTAACTTGATGTATAACAGAAATGGAGACAGATTGATTATATCTTATAAGCAAGGACTAAATTCCCAGAAAGTTTTCATACTCAATCTTGTGAATTGCGATGTGGAAATGGAGCTAATAACGCCAGAAATCGAGTCCTATATATATGGGCCAGTCAAAATTCGCAGTGAAACTAATGATACAGATTACACTATACTCTCCTATCTGGGAGAAGATCCAACAGATGGGCCAAGCAAAGGTTTTTTCATATTCTTAGATCACTTATCAGGACAATTTGCTGTTTTCGAAGATGTATATAGCGTACAACATCATACTCCGTTCAAATATGATAACGAAGTTTACTTTGTAGCATATCAACAATCTTTCTGGACCCAAGAATTGGAATTTTTTGTCAAGTATGATTTTGACACGGGAGAATTGACTGAACTAAGACCTGAAAATGAAGGCTACTTAAAATATGCAACCTTGGGCTATCCTATTGACGGAGAAATCTCATGTGCGACTAATATGACAGATGAAGATGTCTCCATATGGAGTTTAGATGCTCAAGAAAATTTCAATCTTATTTCCAAGCCAAATTTTCAAGTAAATGTTGGAGTCGGGGTCGTACAAGAAATTAATACCGACTATGATAGAATCTATTTCACTGGATATGGAGGACTTTATTCATTACTGGATGAAGCTAAAAACGAATTATTTCTCTCTGATGGAGAATTGACTTTGGATTCTCCATGGATCATGACCAATTATGGTAACAAATTATGCCTTGTCAGAAGCAATGAGGAAAGACATCCTGTATTTCACATCCTAGATACACAGACTAATGAGCTAACTGAGCACATTGATAGCAGTGTCACAACTTCTATTTCAACTGTTATCTCTGCTGGCCCATATCTCTTATACAGTAATGGAAACAGTGATGATACTTTGAAATTTTTTGACATAAGAACAGAACAAATCTTTGATTTTAATGAAATACCATATACTTTGACTTCTTGGACTGCAGCAGGCGATAAACGAGCAGTATTCTGGTATAAACCAATAAATCAAACGCAGATTACTTATGTCTACCAAATTGATTATGCTACAAATGACATAACCAAAATTGAAATTGATCTGAAAAGACATAAAGACCTCAAAGCAGGTCCTGATAATGTCTTCTACTTTATGGACTCTGATGACCTTGCGGATAGCACTCGTGTGAGAAGATTGGATGCTGAGCATAACTTAGTCACCATCTACAATGATACTGGTTGGTATTTGAGTAGGAATGGAAAGTTCTATGCTCATGAACCTGGATCAGAATACAGTCATATCGGTCTACTTCTTACTGATGACAACAGTATAGCAGGAGATTCAAGTCTCATTATAACCGACAACGGACAGAACACATCCTTTGAAAAGATTCAATATCATCATACCTCTGGAACATTTTCGCCAATAATAGGGCTACATGATTCCAATTTACTATTGGAGTCTAGAACCGATGGTACCTTCAATTCCAAAATCCTATTCTACAATCCCGCGCAAGGTATTGACGAAATAACACCAATCAACGGCTATTTAAAACACTTTGAGCAGTTGGAAGATGAAGTCATTCTATTTGTCAAAAATTACAATAGTGGAGAGTTAACTCTTGTGAGTTACGGGAATGCAATTGGGCAGACAACAACGACTATTATCAATAAAAACTGTTCAGATTTCAATTCCGATAGAGGTATGCGAATAGATGAGACAAAAATTTTGTTAAGTGGCTCATGTGAGGAAGGAGTAGAACCTTGGATCTATGATCAGACCCTAGATAGTCTCTATTTATTGGCAGACCTGTTTCCTGGGAGTGGATCATCTATTCCGGCGAATTTTGTTCGTTTTAAAGATTGGATATATTTCACTGCGAATCTCAAATCGGTCGGAAGACAATGGTTCAGATTGAAATATACAGAAGAGACTTCAATCTTAGAGTCAGCACGAATCTCCCAATATATGCATATATTCCCCAATCCGTCTTATGGAGAAATTCGCTTGTCCAAGAACTATGAACTTCTGGTAATATTTTCTACAGAGGGCAAAGAGGTAAAGAGAATAAATAATTTATCTTCAACTACCTCAATAAAGCTTGAAAATTTAGTCTCAGGCACTTATATCCTTTTAGGACTTACCACCGAAGATGTTTTGGAAACAGGCAAGG
>CAZKXO010000400.1:0-2948 GCA_964556525.1 uncultured Saprospiraceae bacterium | reverse complement strand
TGAGAAAGCATATAGTTCCAACTGAAAGAATAAGCTGTTTCATTTCTACTTTTTGATATCAAAAATATTCAACTCCATTAGTTCGTGCAAGACTGCAGTTTTTAAGGCTATCTTAAAATTTAGGATGCTAGACATTGTCTGCTATCATAGAATTGAAATAGCTGACAAAGTCTGCTATGCTCTTTGTTCCTTGGTCGCCTTTTTCACCTTGTAGCCTTACTGCCACTCCCTTGGACTCTATTTCTTTCTCTCCTACAATAAGAAGAATGGGTACTTTTTTGACTTCATTGTCACGGATTTTCTTTCCTATCGTTTCATTTCTTTCATCTATAAATCCTCGGATATCATGCTGTGCTAATTGTGTTTTTACTTCTTCACAATAAGGTAGGAACTTGTTGTCTACCGGAATGAGTACATACTGCTCTGGTGTTAGCCACAGTGGGAACTTCCCTGCCGTATGCTCTATGAGAATAGACATAAATCTTTCCATAGATCCGAAAGGTGCTCTGTGTATCATTACTGGTCGATGTGCCTGGTTGTCAGAGCCGATATACTCTAACTCAAAACGTTCAGGCAGATTGTAATCCACCTGTATAGTACCCAGTTGCCATCTACGGCCCAGTGCATCCTTGATCATGAAATCTAGTTTCGGTCCATAGAAAGCAGCTTCACCTAGTTCTGTCGTCGTCTTCATATCTACCTCTTTGGTGGCTTCTATGATTGCAGACTCTGCAGCATTCCAGTTTTCGTCAGAGCCGATATACTTGTCTGGGTTGTTAGGATCTCTAAGTGATATCTGAGCCGTAAATTCTGTGAAGCCCATCTTGTTCAGCACCTTAGTAGTAAGATGTAGCACCTCCAAGAATTGCTCTTTCAGCTGATCGGTAGTACAGAAAATATGTGCATCATCCTGCGTAAATCCTCGTACTCTGGAAAGCCCATGTAATTCTCCACTTTGCTCGTATCTATAGACGGTACCGAACTCCCCAATCTTTAGTGGCAGTTCCTTGTATGATCTTGGTCTATGTCCGAATATCTCACAGTGGTGCGGACAGTTCATAGGTTTCAGCAAGAATTCCTCACCTTCTCTTGGTGTCTGGATAGGCTGGAAGCTGTCTTCTCCATATTTGGCGTAGTGACCAGAAGTCATATATAATTCCTTGCCTCCTATATGTGGGGTAACAACCATTTTATATCCAAGCTTCTCTTGTTCTTCTCTTAGGAAAGCTTGCAGGCGTTCTCTTATCTGTGTACCCTTAGGTAGCCAGATAGGCAGACCAGATCCGACCTTTTCGGAAAACATAAAAAGCTCCATCTCTGCACCCAGTTTTCTGTGGTCTCTTTTTTTGGCTTCTTCCAACATGTGGAGATATTCCTTCAGCTCTTTTTGCTTAGGGAAGGTAATTCCATATACTCTAGTCAGTTGTTTTCTGCTTTCGTCACCTTTCCAGTAAGCACCAGCCAGCGCCATAACTTTTACAGCTTTTATATAGCCAGTATGCGGAATATGAGGTCCTCTACATAGGTCTGTGAAATTGCCTTGCTTGTAGAAACTGATAGAACCATCTTCGAGGCTTTCTATATGCTCCACTTTATACTCATCACCTTTTTCTGTAAAGTACTTAGTTGCATCGGCTTTAGATACTTCTGTTCTTTCAAAGGTGTTTTTCTGCTGAGCCAGTTCCAGCATCTTTTTCTCTATCTTTCCGAAGTCCGAAGGTGTAAGAGGTTTGTCTCCTGTATCTACATCATAATAGAACCCATTTTCTATTGGTGGACCGAAAGCAAATTTTATACCCGGAAACAAGGCTTCCAGTGCCTCCGCCATAATATGCGCCGACGAATGCCAGAAAGCATACTTGCCAGAGTCATCTTTCCAGGTATGCAAGACCAAATCTGCATCTTCGCTAATAGGTCGGTTGGCATCCCAATGTGCGCCATTGACTGTAGCTGAAAGGACGTTTCGTGCTAGACCTTCGCTGATAGATTTTGCGATGTCCATTGCAGTGGCACCCGCCTCATACTGTCGTGCATTGCCATCTGGAAATTTAATGTTAATCATGCTTCTAATATTTATATGCTAAAATAGATATTCATATTAAAAAAATAACTAATATGAATCCTTAGTTTTATAATAAGTCTATGTACAAGCCAATAAAAAAGCCCTGAACAGCGGTGACTGACAGGGCCTATATCTTATAGAAAAACAAGCTTCGTCAATCCCTCTCGGGTCTGGTCGTGGTCGTACTTGTGTTTCTGGTTGTTTGCATAAGTATAACAAAGCTAGTCATTTCCATTCATATTTGCAGAAAGTCTGCCTTAGAGAGAATTAATCGTATAGATTATGGTATAAATCCAGCTATTATGTAATATTGATAATCCAACTAACGAAACCACCAGCTTTATGAAAATATTCCCTTTTAAGGGTTCTCATCCCAAACCAGAACTGATCACTTCTCCAAAGTCTTTTTTCTCTACTATCAAGATGGAATATAGAGAGTACAAGGAGAATAATATCTACAATGATCTCGATGATTCTGGCTTCTTTGTCTATCAGATAAAGTCTGAGCTACGCAGCCATATCGGCTTGTTATGCCTGACAGATATCAAGGAAATGAAGAACAATAGGGTGCTCAAGCATGAGAAAACATTGGCTGCCAAAGAACAACAAATGATGCATCTGTTGCTACAGCGAAAGGCGCTAGTAAAACCAGTCCTCCTAGGTTTCCATTCTAACAAAACCATAAATGATATCCTCACGAAAACGTCTAAGAAGACGCCGCTTGTCAGGTTTAGCTTTAAGTCTGCTAATGAAGAGCATCTTATCTGGCAGATAAAGGATAAGTCAGTCATCAACAAGCTGACAACAGCTTTTGGCAAAATTTCTAAGGCCTATATAGGAGATGGACACCACAGGTCTGCAACTATAAAGTTGCTGAGTGAGAGTA
>CAZKXO010000399.1:0-2972 GCA_964556525.1 uncultured Saprospiraceae bacterium | reverse complement strand
ATGTGAATGGATAATATATCCTAACGAGATTTATATTAAGAACGCCCACCTGGTCGCTAACGTGGCTTCTGCAGCTTATATCGGTATGATTATTAGAACCTATAAACAGCAACAATTCGAGAGCGATAAAGATGTGCGTCATCCTAAATAGTTCCGAATTATAACTCCAAAGAATAAACTGTATTTAGTGCCTGAGTAAAATTCGATGGATCTAAGTCATGCTCTAAACCTCCGAAGATAAAGACCTCTCCATTGTATACGGCTCCAACGGCCTCAGACCTCATCTCTTGAGTTGTCGTACAGGACAAGCTTGATTCAGATGTAGCTAAATCGAATTATAAAGACCATCCATCCCGCGACCAGTGGTGATGTACAAAGCGCCATCTTGAGTGAAAGCTACCCCATCATCACAGGAAATAGCGTATTCTTCAACAAGGCCCCAATTATCACGCATTTGATCATATTTAATGATCTGAATAATATCATCTAACGTATTAATAACATAAGCTGTCTCATCATATACGACAGCCATGTTTCTATTATTAGTAAACTGAAATGGAAATTGCCTGAGAGTCCTCCAAGAATCACGAGAGATATCATACTCGTAGACTGTACGCAGATTACTACCATCTGTATCTACAATTAAATTGGTCATATAAATTTTATCATCTAGAGCGAAGGATATACCTGCCTGAGCCCCAAAAGGCAGATCTGCAAGACGAGTCCATACATCTGAAATAGCGTTATAGCTATAAAACTCGTTACTACCTGATCCCGCTCTTCCATCTCCTCCTGTGCCCACATATGCCAAATCACCAATGACAGTTGAAGTCATAAATGCTTGCGGACCACCGGGATAATCTTCTAATTGAGTCCATGCTTGATTAGCAAAATCATACCTCCAAAAGTCTGCAATTATCTCATTTTCTGATTCAGTATACCCTCCACACAAGTAAAATGAGTCACCTAATCTAAATCCTGTCGACTCACAGCTACTGCAATAGGCATCGTTCCTTGTTCAGTAATTTGTTGACGATCAAAATTCGGAACTCCGATAGGCATGGTTAGCAATGCACTATCTGGATTCTCCGCAGTAAATAATGATAAAACGACCTCAACTGCATCATTATTCACAGGAACGAAAATTTCTTCCTCTCCCACAATAAGAATCTCCTGACAATCCGTTGTCAGATTGTTATCCATGCAGACTTCTATTGTAGTATTGCAAATATTTCCAGGCTCTACAACTATTCTTCTCACATCTGAAAAACAATCGAAAAATGCATTAAACAAGAATAATTGCGTACTACTTAATCTTTCTATAAAACTACGTGACTTAGAAAACATCACCTCACCATCAACTATCGTATATACCCTAAAGTAGAATTGTTGTCCAATACGGTATTCATCAATATTTATAGCAACATTAGCACCTCTCAATACTACCCTTATATCATCAAAACTAGGATTAGGATTATCAAAAGAGTACACCACTCCCAGTTCTTCAGATACAACTCCTGTGTCAATTGTTCCATTTATGGTTAAGGTGCAATTGTTGGCATCATAAGAGATAGAGGGTAGACTAAAAAAGGTAATTGGCTCCACAGGTTCACTAGAACACCCCGCAAGAACCCATAGCAACAAAATCCAAAGGAATCCCCTCAAAAGGTAAATCTTGTCAATATGATGCATCATAGAATTGTTTGATCGACTGATGTAACTCAAGATAAGATTATGTCGAAACAATGGCACATAATCTACCCTAAAGTAAACGCATAGCCGAGCGAGAATACCACTCCACCAACATTACTTTCACCAAAAACCTGATCTACCTGTAGCGGACGCAAGCTTACTGAACTTCTTGCATCGAAAAGCACAGCGCTTTTCTCACCTATTTTCCGATTGAGCCCTGCGCCAAAGTGTACTCCGACATTGAAACTATTTAGATCCTCACTGGTATCAGTGATCGCCTCAAAAGATTGATCCAGAAGATCTACAACAGCAGGACCGAATGTAGGATCTGCAGGGTTGAAAAATGGATTAGGGATTTGCAAGCGTTGAGAGCCATTTGAATCAAGGAAAATGCCGCTAGTTCCATCTGTTAACTGCTCAGAATTGAGAAGAAAACTAACAAAAGGCCCTCCAACAGCATAAAATCGCCATTGCTCACCCCAACCAAATTTGGCCAGAACAGGTATTTCTAAAAGGTTGAGGTCTGACACATTATCAAAACTCCCAAAAAGCGGATTGCTATTGGAAATTGCAGGTGCTCCAGCACCTGTAACTAGTGCATTGAGAATATCGAGCGTTATACCACTGGTAGCCAATGCATCACCTAAGGTAGCCGGGACAATTGGCTGGACACCTTCACGCTGGCCACCACGATCTGTTAGTAATAATTCACCTTGGATAGAAAAAGCAGTACTGATTGGAATCTCCACAAAAGCTACGCTATCAAATCCAGTTGTCGAGCTAAAATCCCTACTGAAGAAATTTTCACTCCCATCCGACAGGCGTCCTAAACTGACTCCTCCTTTGGCGCCGATTTGGATTTGTGCTTGCAAGAACTGTGTAGCAAAAAGTAGTGCAACAATTACAGTGGTTAGTTTAATGTTATTCATGATAGTTTGGCTTAATAGTTGAAAAGACAAATTGCACAATTTGCCTTTTCTTGACCAAATTTCATTTTCAACAGTCTTTAAGAAAACAAGTAGTCCAACTCGGTTCTATAGCGGAAGAGAGGCCGTTGGGAGTACATCTCTGATAGACGTGCATTATCCTTAATATGGACTTCTATCTAAGACTTAATTATCCCAATTGATGTTTCCAGATTGGTTAGTAAAAACCCACATGGGCAATACCACGATTGAGGCCATTGCAAGTAGAGCATTTAAAAACCTTAGCCAAAGTTGGCTAACTCATCTTCCCACGAGTAGTCCTTATACTTGATGCTATAATCACTGATATCTTTG
>CAZKXO010000398.1:0-3016 GCA_964556525.1 uncultured Saprospiraceae bacterium | reverse complement strand
AGCAAAATTGCGGAACGATTACTGGAATAGATATCCAAGAAGAAGCAGTAGAAAACACTTACGAACACTTTGCACTTAATGAAGTTCCTACGGATGATCTGACTGTAAAACTCGGTGACCTAGAACAAGTACATGGTGAAACATATGACTTTGTCTTAGCCAACATTAATAGACAGGTATTACTTCAGAATGCGGAAAAGCTCAAGACATATATAAATAAAGGTGGTACTCTACTTATGTCAGGGATACTAAAAACTGACAAAAAGCTTATTACCGAAAAGTACACCGAGATTGGCTTTACTTTACTTGGAGAAAAGACCAAAGGGGAGTGGTGCTGTTTTGTGTTTGAGCATTAAGAAACTACAACTCAGGTATTAGCTGCTCAAGATTCCTTTAAGAAGGTCTCAAAATCAACTTCTTGAATAAATTCCCTTTCGTCTCCAGATTCAGGATGACGAATTTTTAAGTAGGCCGCATGCAAAAATAATCTTTCAGAAGGTTTTCCGTATAAATCATCTCCAAGGATAGGTGTATTAAGCCCAGAGCTATGAGCTGCATGCATACGCAACTGATGTGTCCGTCCTGTGATGGGGTAAAAATGAATCAAGGTTTTTCCATTACTTTCTGCGACGACTTTGTATCGTGTATGAGCGGCTTTCCCGTACTCATAATCTACTAGTTGTCTCGGTCGGTTATTGAGATCAACACGGATAGGAAGATGAACCTCTCCTTCCTTCTGAGGTAAGATGCCATCCAAGATCGCTGTATAACGTTTCTTTGCTCGTTTCCGAATAAATTCTTTTTGGAGTTGCTTGTGGGCTTCTTTGGTCTTAGCAATGACCATCAATCCTGATGTGGACATATCCAATCTGTGTACTATCAGAGGACCAGTAGCATTAGGATACAGATGTTTCATACGTAGATAGACAGAATCATCTATCGATTTACCTGGTACTGAAAGGAACTCAGCTGGTTTGGAAATAATGGCAAGCAAGGCATCCTCATATAATACAGTGATCTTCTTGTCCTTTGCCATATTATCGAGCATTGGATTTTTATCCACTGCTAAGCCCTCAAGCATATGTGAGAGAATAGGCTCACACTTTCCACGACAAGCCGGGTAGAAATATCCATGTTTTCTTACTTCTGCTGTTGTTTCTTTGCCCCACCAAAATTCACCCATACATAGTGGCTGTAAATTTTGCTCGTAGGCAAATTGCAATAGCTTGGGAGCTGCACAATCTCCAGCACCTGAAGGAGGTATCTGACCTGTAAAGCTCTGGAATATGTCGACCAGACTGGAAACTTTTCCATTACCATTTAGAAATTGATATTTATCAAAGAGTTGGTGTTGTAAGTTATTTGAAAGTTGCTTTCTTGCCTGTTTGAGTTCCGATATAACATCGTCATGTTCTTGCATCTGGCCCATTACTACTGAGATTTTATCATCCCACTCTTGGTCCAGCAACTTTATCTTATATTGTTGATGATAACTTTCTTTTTTGTGAAGTGCATGGAGTTCTGAAAATGCTTCCTCAGTCATAGAACTTGTTGCTGCCTTACGTAATTGTCTTCTTGCTTTTCGGTCCTTCCTGAATTGAGCTTTAGCTTGGCCCACTGCAATATCTTTATTATTCTTCATCCTGAGCAACAGCTCTTTTACTGCAAGAAACTCTGAGTTGTTTTCCATCCCCTTTAAGTTCTCAGTCATCATAGAAACTTCCAATTCACCAATTTTGTAAAAACTCTTAGGGTCAACATTATCATAAAGAGGTGGCACAAAACCATCTATATTGTAACTGTCAGCTAGTCTGCCAGAGAAAGCAGCCAGAAAGCCTAGCGCGCCTGATATATTTTTTACCACTAGGATGCCAAACATCTTTCCGATGCTGTCAGCAGTTTCATTAGTATCAAAACTGACTTTACCTATCAACTCCGGATGCTCAGCAATGTACAACTGAAGTTGCTTAGCCGCTAATTCTACCAGAGGGTGAGGAACATAGTAAAATGGAAAAGTAAATTTAGCTGGCAATTCTATGGACTCGATAGGACCATCAAAAAGATGCAAATATTTTGAATTTGGTTTTAGCATTTTAGAAAAAATACAACTAGAAATGAACCAATCGGTCATAAGTTTGTGATAAGGGCAGACCTAATATATTGGTATAAGATCCTTTTATCCATTCGATTCTAACAAATCCTATCCAATCCTGTATACCATAAGAGCCTGCTTTATCCAAAGGCCTGAAATTTTCGACATAAGTCTTGGCTTCCTTTTCAGTGATACGACCAAATTTCACTTCACTTAATTCTGTAAAACTGTCAAGGTTTTCATTAGTCATCAAGCAGACACCAGAGTAAACAAGATGGACTTTATTCTCCAACAACAAAATGGTATCTACCGCTTCCTGTTCTGTTTTCGGTTTTCCATACACTTTGTCATCATAGACAACTATGGTATCAGCAGTGAGTAGTAATTCGTTGGAGGCTAATTGCCCTCTATGAACTGCTGCTTTGGCTCGTGCTATGTACTCAGCAACTTTATGGATGGGCAAATCAGCAGGATAATTTTCATCGGTTTCTATAACACGTTTCTCGTAACTAACTCCAGCATGATCGAGTAACTGAGACCTACGAGGTGATTTAGATCCTAAGATTAATTTATACTTATCAGTGTACATCTATGAGCTTAATTTCTTGCAATGATATCTAAAATATCAGAGGCTGGAAAGAATGATAAAGCCTAGTCCAGATAACATGATAAATTTGCAAAACTTACTTATGGCTGCAGCATCAAAATTCGAGGTTTTAAATCTTATGTTATAGGTCAAATAGACTATCGGCAAGATTTCAAGGAATATAAGATAGTAAATAACATAAATAGGAGAAGAACTTATAGTCTTAATGGTCCAGTAGATTAACAAACCAAGTAGAGTGGTGCAAAAAAAGACAGCAACATGTCTTGCCACTTTAATGCCGTGGACAATAGGTAAAGTGCGGTAGCCTAGCTTAGTAT
>CAZKXO010000397.1:0-3024 GCA_964556525.1 uncultured Saprospiraceae bacterium | reverse complement strand
TATATGTTTTTATTTAGAATCTAGTTCTGACTTTAGTTTTAGGTATCGGTAATACAACTGTGCCATCCAATATCCTATGAGAGAATACCCAATTATGGCTGGGTAAAACACAGCTCTCAATGTACTGTCCAAATCTTCACCCCCAAAGGCAGGATTACCTCCATTGCCAGGATGCAAACTATCACTACCCGACATTCTTGGAACTACCATAACCAGAAACATTAAGCAGACAAACCCAAATATGTTATATACAGCACTCAGCCTGGCCTTGGTATCGATGTCTTTTACTGAAGCTCGTAAAAACCAATAAGCAAAATAAACAAGCAAGGCTGTAGCACTCATGTTCAATTTTATATCTGGTGTCCAAAAGGTTCCCCAGGTATATTTTGCCCACATAGATCCAGTTAGTATTCCTGCAATTCCAAACACCAAAGAAACCGTAGTAAGGGACGCTGACCAGTGATCTGACTTTAGGTCCTTTGTCCTGAGATATATTACACTATGATAACAAGAGATTATAAGTAATAAGAACATGGACATCCAAATAGCCACATGAAAGAAGGTATTTCTTACAGTCTCATGAATGATAGGTCTCCATGGAAACTTAAAACTGTCTACATCTCGTATAATGCTGAGCTCTTGATAATTGTTAGTACCATTCAGGCTACCAACACTTTCCACTTTTATACCTCCAGGATAGAGTGCATAGCCATCTATTCCGTTTTCTACAATTAATGTCAAAGCATCTTCTGAATAATTATAATCAGTAAGTGGTGCTTGGATATTAAAGGTTGCAGCAACTTGGTTTTCGCTGGAAATATTGAGCTTTTCTGCTTCTATAAGTTTATCATTAGGTAGTTTGAGCCAAACCCTTGTATCCTTGGCGGAAAGTAGATTAGTGTTATAGGTGTTGATGATGATTGTGTTCTTGACAGAACCAGCCCCTGGTATTAATTTGGATGGACTGAAGTTGTAGATTCCAGGTTTCAATGGAACAAGAAATCCTGCCACTAGTACATAGATCATAATAAGAACTCCTAGAATTTTCCACCAATGATTTTTCATCAAGCTTTCCAAGTTATTGTAATCAAAATAAGTCCTAGAACTATCATCACTATATCTAATCCAAACAGCATCAATAAATTACTGTTCACGGCAGAATCAAAAAACATGCGCTCAGAAACCAGAGATACTTTCATGCCGATGAGTAGCACAGGGAGCAACAGAGGAATGGCAAGAATAGTAAGCAAAGCATTTTGGTTACTTGCATATACAGTCATGCTCGAAACTAAAGTTAACGCTGCTACAATCCCAGTGGCTGTTAGCACTAGTGTTTTTCCAAATAACACAGGATCCTGAAGCTGATGCTCAGTGAATACCTTTAGCAATAAAAGTAAAAAAAGACCAGCGAACAAAACCTTGGCAAAATTCAAAATGAGTTTTGCTGATAGAACTTCGAAAGGATCATAAAACTGATAATGAGTGAGTTTCCTTCTTGAACTTATAGATCCGAAGCTACCTGTTACAATGTTTACTGCTGTAAAAGTCAGCAATATCCAATAGATTCCAATTCTGGTTGGGCCTGTTAAGTCCCCAAAGACTTTAAAAACGACCCATGTTATGGTAACCAAATAAAGAATTGCTGAAAGAAAGCTGAATTGCTCTCTGGCATCTGAAAGTAAATCTTTGTGAATGATATAGATTATTCTAGCTAGCAAGTTAAACCCAAAGGTACTTCTCTTATCGAGAAATCTATCCAAATGATAGAAAATATAGTAATCAAAACAAAATCATATTAAATTATTTTACAATATATAAGTCGTTCATTTTGACTTTATTGTGAGATATCCATAACTTTATTGAGTTATTCTTCAAACCGATAACCCAAAACCTCATATGAAGTCTATACTCATTTGCATATCTCTATTGGCATTCACCGATATGAATGCTTTCGAAACCTATTATCATTCTACAAAAGCCAAGAATGGTGACGGAATATTTTCTGTATTAAGAAGATATCACCTCAATGATCATAAGTGTAACAGAGAGCAATTTTTAGAGCTAAATAATTTAGCCCTTTCTGATCAACTTATCGTAGGTAAAGAATACAAGTTGCCAATACTTATTTACAAGTATAATGGTAACAGTATTAGAACAACTTTAGGCATAGAAAACTGGGAACAGGCAGTTAGAATCAAAGCCTACAACGAACGAATCTTGGATGACAAATTAAGAAAGACACTTTACTCCAAAAGCAAAATACTTTGGGTACCTTATCATGAGTTGAACTGTGAAATAGAGGCGAACAAAGTTGTCCCTTACTTTAAGGAGGAAGAAGATGTTCCAGAAGCTGTTGCATTGCCAGAAAAGAAAACTAATTCAGTCAATGTAGATTACCTTGGTAAAGACCATAGTTCAGTTGCTATCAAAGATAACTCACTGAAAGGCAAGGTGTACTATATTGTAAGTGGTCATGGAGGACCTGATCCTGGGGCGATGTGTAACTGTGACCATACCTTATGTGAAGACGAATACGCCTATGATGTATGTCTCAGATTATCAAGAGAACTCATAAGTCATGGAGCTACTGTCCACATGATTATCCAAGATAAGAATGACGGAATAAGAGACCAACCTTATCTTGATTGTGATAAGGATGAATTTTGCATGGGCGCAAGAATTCCTCTTAATCAAAAAAGTAGATTAAACCAAAGAGCTACTGCTATCAACAATCTTTATAAAAAATACAAGAAACAAGGTATAAAGGATCAGGTTGCACTTATGGTGCATATAGACAGCAACACTAAAGACAAGAGTCAGGATGTCTTCTTTTATCATCATAAGAGTTCTAAAAGCAGCAAGAGCTTAGCAAAGTCTCTTCAGCAAACATTCAAAGAAAAATATGCCTATTACCAAAAGAATCGCGGTTACAAAGGCTATGTAAGGGCTAGAGGTCTTTATATGTTGAATAATACTTTGCCTACTGCGGCTTATGTAGAGTTAGCTAATATCAGAAATCCTAAT
>CAZKXO010000396.1:0-3032 GCA_964556525.1 uncultured Saprospiraceae bacterium | reverse complement strand
GCAAAGAAAAAGTCTCCACATCGTTCTGCCCCTCGCAGCCACTTCTGCCTGACCCTTGCTTATACCATCCATAGTGACATAGTCGGTGATGTACACAGACAGTCTTGTTTCTACATAAAAGATACTATCATAGACAGTAAGTCTTACTTGGAATACCAAAACAAAGCCTGCCACAGTACTTTTTATAGGGTAGATGGTTAAAGGTCTATCTACTAAAATCTACAGAACAGGAGATGGTGGCGAATCCTGGAATATAGAATATTGCCAAAATAACTTAATGCTTTCACACCTAGAAATTACTGAAGCAGCAGATCTAATAATCCATAATAAAGGAATTTCTCATTATGAACCCGATGCTGACTTCAGTTGTCAAAGAAGTAGCACCAACAACATTCTGACTAAAGAAATTCGGATCTATCCAAATCCCTCTACAGGAATCATCAATGTAGAATCTGGAAACTTCGTGATAGATCGGGTCACTGTGTTTTCTTCAACAGGAAAAAGATTACAGCTCAAAGACAATTTCAATCCAACAGCAGTCACTCTCAACTTAGAAAACTTGGACAAAGGGATGTACTATATTACGGTGGAAGATAAGTTAGGAGCGCAAGCAGTAAGAAAGATTATTATTCATTAGTTAATAATCTGTATCGGCTTCTTCATAACAATAAAAAAACGAACTACGCATTCCATACCAGAGTGAAGCTATATATACCAGATCACGTAAATGAACTCCAAAAATTCTATGGCTCTTTGCTCTATGACTTAGATGCATTCCCAACTATAATTTCCCACTTGGCTGCATTGGCTCAGCGTATGCTCGAAGGCGTCAGAAAAAATGCACCTTGCATTATTCAAGAAATAAGCAACTATCATAAGGACTACCTAGGTAAAATAAGCAAAATAGATAATCGAAGTTTTTCCCTTAATGATTGTCACCAAACCATCGCCAATGAATATGGTTATTCTGACTGGACTGAAGTAGAGCAGCTCGCAAAGGTAAAATACAATCTAAAATTTGAAAGAGCGGTCACTCTTTTATTAGAAGGCGAACTCTCGGCCTTAGAAAAATTAATATCAGCACAGCCTGAACTACTTTCCACAAGATCTAATTATGGTCATAAGGCAACACTACTACATTACACCGCTAGCAATGGCGTAGAAATGTGGCGACAACAAGTACCATACAATTTACCAGCAATCAGCAATATCCTCATAGAATCAGGTGCTATAAAAGGGGCGACGATCCCAGTATATAATGGAGAGTTTACTACTTACGAACTGCTTGTCACAAGTATACATCCTCTACAAGCCGGCATTATGGAGCAGATGAAAGATTTACTAAAAGTAGACAATAACTAACATAGCTTAAAAAATGACTTTCATTTATCAAGTTTTTTAGCTTACTTTGTATTTCAAAGTACTTTTTATGACTAAAGACTACTTACAGGATATACAAGACATCAAGTCCATCATGGAAGAAAGATCGCGCTTTCTCTCACTGAGTGGTCTATCCGGAATATTGGCTGGCATCTATGCCTTGGTGGGTGCTTATGTGGCTTATCAGTTTGCTACAACTGCTTCTTCCATTGCCTACAAGGACATAAAGGCAGGTCTCCTGACTCCAATAGTCTTCAAGTTGCTAGCTGTAGCTGCAATAGTATTGTTGTTATCAGTGGGTACTGCATATTTCTTCACGCGGCGAAAGGCAAAAAGAAGAAACGAAGCCATGTGGACACCAGCGACCAAAAGAGCTTTGAAGAGTTTCATATTGCCTCTGATTACTGGTGGTCTGTTCTGTGTACTATTATTTTTCAGAAAATACACCTTATTACTGGCACCGACAACCTTGATTTTCTATGGCCTCGCCCTCTATTCGGCCAGCAAGTACACTGTAAAAGATGTAGGAATGCTAGGAATATTGGAAATTATAGTCGGCTTAGTCTGCATGCTATATCCAGGAAAAGGGATTTTCTTTTGGGCCTTTGGTTTTGGAGTATTACATATACTGTACGGAACCATAATGTATTTTAAATATGACAGAAATGAAATAAAGCAAGTCACGACGACATGAATAAACATTTTCAAAATCTGGATAAGGCTTTTGAAAATAAAGTTCGTCTTGGCATCATGAGCATACTTATGGTAGAAGACAAAGTAAATTTCAATAGCTTAAAAGACGGTCTTAAACTGACTGATGGAAATCTAGCTAGCCACTTGAAGGCGCTGGAAAAATTGGGCTACATCTCAGTACTGAAATCATTTATCGGTCGCAAACCCAATACCAGTTATTCAGCAAATAAAATCGGTATTGCGGCCTTCAAAAAACACATAACCGCTTTGGAAAACATCCTGAAATCAATGAAATAATTTTTTTTATACTTTCACTTTGTATTTCAAAGTACTTTTAAATTAATATTCATGACAACAACAAACATAAAACCCAAAAAGAACAACACGTTCCTAATCAAGATCATTTTCATCCTCTTTATGATCGTGCTTCTCATGATTCCCAATCTTATGATAAGAGGTCTCATCAATGAACGCAGTAGCAGAAAGACCGAGATAGAAAGAGAAATAGCCAAGTCCTATGGAAAGAGCCAAAAGGTAATGTCGCCTATCCTCAGGATACCCTATACAACAAAGAAATCTCTAACTGTCAAAGGCATGCTTTCCCTTGCACCTAATGACACTAAAATAGCAGGTACTATTAAGCCTTCTGTCAGAGAAAGAAGTATCTACGAAATTGTTGTTTATGATGCTGAAATGAACATAAATAGCGACATACAAATTAAGCCAGGTTCTCAATATGCTGATTACAAACTAGACTACTCCAAGGCTCAGTTGTTAATTGGCCTAGCGGACCCCAATGGAATAAATGACAACTCTATATTCAAGGTCAATGGAAAACAGATAGAGTTGGAAGGGGTTAGCAATTTTGCAAGCAACACTTTACATTTTATAGAAACCAAGCCTTTTGCTATAAAACCAGAATCGACTGTAAATGTGGAAGTGCAGTTGGACTTTAGAGG
>CAZKXO010000395.1:0-3045 GCA_964556525.1 uncultured Saprospiraceae bacterium | reverse complement strand
AGTTAGTTTGTGTCAACAACAATTTAGTCTAAAGCAAAGATGAAGAAGAAGTTGTATGATGATTCGTTTCCAGACCTAGATCGCGCCTTTCGACGAATGGATAGAAAGCAAATTAGGCGCACACAAAATATAAGATTGATACCTGAACTTAGATATAGAAGAGGTGGTAAATTGTCATATGTAGAGTGGGGTCACGTCATTGGTATCTTCCAAACTTTGATTTATAATCACCTTTCTTCGACAAGTAATAATGACATATTGGATATCGGTTGTGGAACAGGTCTGCTAGGTATTGCAAGCGAACCCTATGTACGTAACAAAGGATCCTATGTAGGCATAGATGTCAATGAATCAGACATCGATTATTGTAGAAAACAATATGTACAATGGCATACTCATGAGTTCATTCATCTTGATATCTTAAACGCAACCTATGCAAATCAACAAGAAGATAAGCTCATGCCTTGGCCAATAGAGAGTGAATCTAAGGATTTAGTAACAGCACTTTCTGTATGGACTCATTTGAAAGAAGAACATTCAAGATTCTATTTTGATGAAATTTATCGCGTACTCAGAAAAAATGGAAAGGCGATAGTAACCTTTTTCTATTTAGATGAGCATTACCACAACTCGATAAAATTGAGAACAAAAGGGAAGGGGCGATTTCATAGAACAAATCAACTCAAGTGGATATTTGACCAGTCTTCTTATAGGTCAGAAAATTGGCTACATCCTTCTTGGGTGAAGCACCCAGAGGATGCTATTGGTGTTACGCCTAAGGGAATGAATCTGATGACTAAGATGTTTAAACAAGTGGAATATCATCCAGGCAATTGGAAAGAACAACCAGGCTTATATTTCCAAGATGTATTCGTTTTTGAAAAAGAATAACACTTTTATCTAGAATTGGAAATAGATAAACTCCTGATAATCAAACCTGCCGTAAAAGAATATGAGTGCCAAGGCCACATAGGAACTTACCTTCTTTTTCCATGACTTATCATAAGCCATTCCGTGCTCCTTGGCCCTATTGATCCATTCTGTGATAAGTAAGAATATGACCATAACTAGAATGATTTTAAGGGTAAGCGAATTGTCAAAGAGATAATCCGAGCCTGTCTGAGCCAAATTAGCAAACATACTGACTATATAATCCCATGCCTTGGATATTGTTTCAGCTCTGAAGAAAATCCATGCCAAACAAACGAGCAGAAAGTTAATTATAATCAGAATCAAATCTTTAATTCTTGGAAAAAGAGCGCCCTCAGAAACCAGACCAGTATTGACCCTATTAAGGTTGAAAATGTATAGTGGGATATATAATGATGCATGAAATAGGCCCCAAACAATGTAAGTCCAGTTAGCCCCGTGCCAAAAGCCACTTACCAGAAAGATGGCAAACACATTTCTAAGTGTAAATAACTTACTTCCTCTACTTCCACCTAGAGGGAAGTACACATAATCTTTGAACCAAGTAGAAAGAGAAACGTGCCATTTGCGCCAAAACTCGGCTATATCTCGTGCAAAATAAGGGAAGTCAAAGTTTTTCATAAGTTGAATTCCGAAAAGCTTGGCGGTACCTATTGCGATGTCAGAATAACCAGAAAAATCTCCATAAATCTGAAAAGCAAATAAGAGGGCTCCGAGTACAAGTATTATTCCATCTGTTTGACCATAGCTGCCTTGATTGAAAATTTCATTTGCCAAGATTGCGCAATTATCAGCAATAACAATCTTCTTAAAAAAGCCCCAAATTATCTGATAGATACCAGAGACAGCCATATTATACTTGAACTTACCGTGAGATTCAAATTGGGGTAGAAGACTCTTAGCTCTCTCTATAGGTCCAGCCACCAACTGAGGAAAGAAAGACACATAGGTCAGGAACTGAATAATATTGCTTGACGGTTCTATCTTCTTCCGATAGACATCTATACTATAACTCAGACTCTGGAATGTATAAAAGCTAATACCGACTGGAAGAATAAGGCCTAAGGAGGACATAGAAGTTTCCATCCCTATTTTTCCTAGTAGGGAATTGGCTTCAGCTATGAAAAAGTCAAAATACTTGTAAGTAAATAGCAGGCTCAGATTTATTGCTAAACTCAGAAACAGGTAGAATTTCCGTTTTCGTTCTTCTTCACTTCGTTTCAATAAAAGACCTACTGTGTAATCAACTAGCGACGAGAATACGATCAAGAGTAAAAAACGCCAGTCCCACCATCCATAAAATACGTAACTGGCGACTAACAGCAATAGATTCTTTACAACGGCAAGCCTAGTTGGGATCACCCAAAATAGAGTGAAGACAATAAGAAGAAAAACAATAAAATCTAAGGAGTTAAATAACATATAGTAGGTGCTTTCTAATGATGTTTATTGCTTATTGTAAGAATTGTCCATCATTTTTCTGATCATTTTCCTTTTTTGACGAATATCTTTCTTTTTGAAATGTAAGTCGTCTGCAAATTGATTTCTGGGCAGAAAGATAATGCTATTCAAGTATTTGTCCATAGTAAGAGCTATATCATTATGACCCTTTAAATCCATTCTAAAATTCTTTATACGGTACTTTTCAGAGCTCAAGTCAGGTACAGGAGGTGATACTAACATAAATCGTATTCCGTATTGCTCACAATATTCTTGCATTGTTCGTATGGATTCTATTGAGTGCTTACTGAGTCTGTAATCGTCTCTGTAGGGTCCATTGCCAAAAAGTATATCATCCTGTGGGAGAAATTTACCTGAATTAAACAGATAGGCATAGGACTTTGGCTTGGCTTTCAGAATGTCCCACACTGTACTGGTAATATCACCTAGTCTGTATATGGAGAGGAAAGGCTTCACATAACTAGAACTCACGGATTCATATCTCAAGTCTAGAGCTAAACTCTGCGGAGTTATGACATATCTGACCATCTTGAGGGATGGGTTGTTTTTGTGTGCTCTTCTAAGAAGAATGAGGTTGCCATGCACTAAGGAGGCACCAGTTGCAGTTACAAAACTAGGATGCACTCCGGGAGGATAAAGCTGCCTACCTACACT
>CAZKXO010000394.1:0-3073 GCA_964556525.1 uncultured Saprospiraceae bacterium | reverse complement strand
GCAAAAGATGCTCGATTAATGTGATGCCTCCAAAGAACTTCAGAAGCTAAAGCTAACTAGTATCAGTAAAGCCTTATAGCTTTACAAACTTCCTACTCACAGATTTTGCACCCAGCAGTGCTCGAAGAATATAGATACCAGACAATAAGTCAGAAAAATCTAGATAGGCTTAATACAAAAGGAGGTCCCACACTGTCCATGCAAAACCTCTTTTCTAGTTTCAGTAATCAAGCCCAGCTGTCTTAATGCTAACTCTTTTCTCCTTGTATATAACAAGACAAGGCTATTCCGTCAGGGATAAAAGTATTTATCTCCCATCTTATTCTGTCATCTGCCAAACTCAGATCGTAATAACTGCCATCTAGGTTTGCGTTATACCTACCCTCTTCATTAATGGAGAATGAGATATCATTGACACATTGTTGGTATTAAGGGAATCTAAAGTAACAACGACTTCTATTTCGGTTACGAAATTAGTATCATCAAACGAACGTGTTGATTTAGTACAATCATAGACTCCTACAAATTCTGACCTAAAGTCCAACTGCTCAATTACATCGTCATCATTACAACTACAGAAAAACACTGCTGCAAAAGCAACAATCAATAATGGAAATTTTTTCACGACCTTATTTTTTTATTTATGAGTCAACCCAACCAGTTTTAAGTGGTATGCAAAAAAGTTTCTATGTATTATATATGGAAAAAGCCAGATGCGGTCGCACCTGGCTATTAATTTTTATTCTCTTTTTTCTCCTTGTATATAGCATGGCACTGCTAGACCTAATGGGAAAAATGTATTTATCTCCCATCTTATTCTATCATCTACCAAACTCAGATCGTAATAATTGCCATCTAAGTTTGCGTTATAACTACCCTCTTCATCAATAGGGAATGAGATATCATTGACAATAACATTGTTGGTATTAAGGGAATCTAAAGTAACAACGACTTCTATTTCGGTTACGAAATTAGTATCATCAAACGAACGTGTTGATTTAGTACAATCATAGACTCCTACAAATTCGGAACGAAAGTCTGACATTGCATCCATGTCATCATCATTACAACTACAGAAAAACACTGTTGCAAAAGCAACAATCAATAATGGAATTTTTTTCATGATCTATTCATATAGTTAAAAAGAATCAGACCTATCAGACTTAAGGATTGGTCCGTTTATACTTTTTCCAGATGCTTTTGAACTTCTTTATGAGCAACTTGGTCATTTCTTTATCTATTTCAATGACCTCATCGTCGGTATCAGCATCTTTCCATACAGAAAGACAGGCTACAGGCTTATCGGCGTTGGGATTATATATGGCTAATTCATTTAAAAATGGATTAAACTCAGATTCAGGAAGTATAAGGAACATTTCGTTAGTCAGATCCTTGGGTATCGTCTGGTCTTTTTGATACTTAGTTATATGCTTACTTACCGAAGTTGTTGCTGGAACGATATATCTATATTTCTTCCCAGCATGAAGGTTATGCTTCACTATATTCATAAAAGTGTCATTCTCAGTATCATAATGTAAGTCAGGAGACACAATCCAGATCTCTTCTGCCTTTTTTTCTAAAGTGTGGACTTTCTTGAGTTTCATATTTCTCAAACTTGTTTGTTTAAATTATAAATTACTTTAATACAAAAATACCTAGAAATCAGCCAAAACAAAGTTTGCCGGCGTTAAACTCTAGTTTAGATTTCATTAGGGTTTTGCTTGATTTTTTAAGCACAGATAAAGGTATCTTTGCGATTATGCTTAATAAAGAACATCATCTTTTACCAGTCCTGCTTGTTTCCTTTATACTCTTTACTCTTACGAGGAGTTTTGGACAAAGTGAAGGAAAGTTGCTTGGCACCTGGTCGGACTCCACCTTAGTAAGCTCAGCAGTCTTTGGTAATGCCTACAACGAAATATGGGGATATAGCTCAGACGATAGAGAATATGCTATAATAGGAAGCACTTTGGGCACCCACTTTATAGATATTACAGATCCTACCCAGCCCGATCATCTTCATGTAATAGAAGGTGGTTCCACAGGTCCAGTAATCATACATCGTGATTATCATGACCACCAAGGCTATCTCTATGCAGTAAGTGATGAAGGTAATGAATCTACATTACAGATTATGGACTTGTCCTTCCTACCAGATTCGGTACCTGTAGTCTACGACTCCAAAGAACTTATACGACGTAGTCATAATATCTTTATAGATACCAGTTCTTCTATACTCTATTGTTGTACGACAGCTGGTGAGAGTTTGCCTCTGGTGCAATTAAGAACCTTTGACCTTTCTGATCCTACTCAGCCAGAGCTGATCAGGTCTTATACAGATATAGGAGATTTTATCCTGGGAGATGCACATGATATATTTGTAAGAAACGATACTGCTTATATCAATGCAGGTAATTTTGGAATGGTGGTGGCTGATTTTTCTGATCCTCAGGAACCCATAGAATTGGCTTCTCTTTCTACGGCGGATTATCCAGATTCAGGATACAATCACTCGGGCTGGTTGTCTGCTGATGGCTCGACCTATGTGCTTGCAGATGAGACTTGGAATAGAGCTGTCAAGATTATGGATGTTTCCAATCTTCCTGACATAGAAGTCACGAGTCTCGTAGATGCAGACAATGAAAGCATCTTTTCCATACCTCACAACGAAATCGTGCACAACGGCTTTTTGTATGTAGCCTACTACTATGACGGATTACAAGTATATGACATATCCAAACCTGACAATCCAAAAAAAATGATGCATTTCCCTACTTCAAAGTTGGCTCCTCGTCGATCCTTCGAAGGGGCTTGGGGAGTATACCCTTTTCTGGATTCTGGTGTTATCTTGGTTTCTGATATGCAAGAAGGTCTCTTTATCATAGAAGGTATAGATAGGCTAATAAATTCTAATGAAGAACTTCCAGATCAGCCAGGACTAATTATCAGTCCCAATCCTACAAGTGGACAGTTCAGCCTAAATCTAGAGCAAGGTCTTGCAAATTCTAAAATAGCTATCTTCTCTATAGATGGTGAACATATCCAAAATTTGGACAATTCTTTCTAAACGACG
>CAZKXO010000393.1:0-3075 GCA_964556525.1 uncultured Saprospiraceae bacterium | reverse complement strand
GATATCAGTGACCATGTTTCTATTGCGAGTTGTATGAAGCATTTTTTGGGTTACAGCGTTACCTTAAGAGGAAAGGATAGATCACAAGCATGGATACCAGAAAGACAGCTAAGAGAGTATTTCTTACCGACTTTTAGACTTGCTGTAGAAACTGGTGCAAAAACAGTCATGATTAATAGTGGTGAGATGAACGGAATTCCTGTGCATGTAGATCACAAGATACTCCAGGAACTACTGAGAGATGAGTTGGGTTTTGAAGGGCTTGCAGTTACAGACTGGGAAGATATAGGTTACTTGGTAGGTCGTCATAGAATTGCAGCTGATTTTAAGGATGCTATTCGTCAGGCGATTAATGCTGGTATAGACATGGCAATGGTACCGATGGATACACAATTTCCTGAACTTCTAAAAGAACTTGTCGTAGAAGGAAAAGTGCCTATGACTAGAATAGATGAATCAGTAGCTCGTATTCTTAATCTAAAGGAAGAACTCGGACTTTTTGATGATGCAATTGGCGACTTGGCTGGATACACAGAATTTGCCTCAGAAGCACATACTTCTATGGCCTTAGCGGCTGCAGAAGAAAGTATCATACTTGCAAAAAACGAAGATGATGTATTGCCTTTGTCTAAAGACAAAAGAATTTTAGTTGTCGGCCCTAATTCCAATTCTCTAAATGCATTGAATGGTGGCTGGACAGGTACTTGGCAAGGAAGAGATGAGAAATACAATACAAAAGGAAAGAATACTATCCTTCAGGCATTACAAGCAAGATATGGCAATCAAGTGAGTACAGCTGACACAGACAATGCTGTACAAGCAGCGCGAAATGCGGATGTAATCATCGCCTGCATCGGTGAGATGCCGTACACAGAAAAACCAGGCGATATCGATGATCTTGATTTAGATCCAGAACAAGTTGCTCTCGTACAGTCACTAAAGGAGACAGGTAAGCCGATAGTGTTAGTGCTTATAGAAGGTAGACCAAGAATAGTAAGAGAAATAGAACCACTGGCATCTGCGATCTTAGTTGGATTTTTACCTGGCAATGAAGGTGGCGAAGCGGTGACTAATATACTTTTTGGAGATACCAACCCTTCGGGAAAATTTCCTATTACCTATCCTAAGTACAGTAATGATTTATTATGTTATGACCATAAAGGAACGGACCTGGTACATAGGGATTTTTCTATGAATGGATTTAATCCTCAGTGGGAGTTTGGCTATGGAATGTCGTACACGGACTTTGAGTACAGTTCGTTCTCTGCCACAAAGAACCTTGATGGGGGACTAGATGTTTCAGTAACTGTAACCAATGCTGGTGACAAGGCTGGTAAAGAAGTGGTACAAGTTTTTGTTTCTGATCTTGTCGCGAGCATTACACCTGGTGTCAAAAGATTGCGCGCATTCGAGAAAATAGACTTGGCCAGTGGTGCCAGCAAGACCTTAAATTTCAATATTGCAAAAGAAGACCTTTCCTTTGTCGGAAGAGACAATAAAATAATTTTTGAGCCGGGAGAATTCGGTGTAAAAATAGGAGAGAACTATAAAGTTGTAGAATTATAAAAATTGAAAGTTATGAAATCTGCTTTAGGATTGGTAGTGTTTATATGTTGCAGTTTAAGCCTGACAGCACAGAGTTTTCTAACCAGAACTGGGGACCAGATTACTAACGAGGAAGGGGATACTATGATCCTCCGAGGTATGGGCCTTGGTGGCTGGATGCTACAAGAAGGCTATATGTTTCAGATGGCTGAGTTTGCTGGTGCCCAATGGCAAATAGAGCAACATATAGAAGACCTCATAGGTACGGATGGAAAAGAGGCATTCTATGATGCCTGGTATCAGAATCATGTTACCAAAGCTGATATTGATTCTATGGCTGCATGGGGTTTTAATCTTGTTAGATTACCAATGCACTATAATTTATTTACGCTATCTATTCAAGAGGAACCAGTCAGAGACGAAAATACTTGGCTGGAACGAGGGATTACGATGACTGACAGTTTGGTCAGCTGGTGCAGAGCCAATAATATGTACATTCTTCTAGATCTGCATGCCGCGCCAGGTGGTCAAGGAGCAAATTCTGGGATCTCTGATTATAACCCTGCTTACCCTTCACTTTGGGAAGATAATGCTAATAAAAGAAAGACGATAGCACTATGGAGAAGGCTGGCAGAACACTATGCCGACGAACCAGTAATCGCTGGGTATGATTTGCTGAATGAGCCGAATTGGAATCTACCCGGTGGGGCGGCATTAAGAGCACTGTATGGTGAGATAACAAATGCGATAAGAGAGGTAGATGAGAACCACCTTTTGTTTATAGAAGGCAATTGGTTTGCTAATGACTTTACAGGTCTTACAGTGCCATGGGATGACAAGATGGTCTACTCACCACATAAGTACTGGTCCAATAATGAAACCGAAGATTTGCGTTGGGTACTGGATATACGTGAGAGTACAGGCTATCCGATATATTTCGGAGAGAGTGGCGAGAACTCAAATACTTGGTTTCGAGATGCTATCAAAAATTTTGAGGACAATGGTATGGGCTGGGCATGGTGGCCAGAGAAAAAAGTGGAAGATATAGCAGGACCTCTTTCCATAACGAAAACTCCGGAATACGAACGCTTACTTAATTTTTGGAAAGGCAATGGTCCTAGACCTTCTGTACAAGAAGCAACCCAGACGCTGATGCAACTGACGGAAGATCTCAAAATAGAAAATTGCTTTGTACAAAAGGATGTCCTAGATGCTATGTTTAGGCAGCCTTATTCTGATGAAGTATTGCCTTTCAATACTCAAGAAATTCCTGGCGTTGTTTTTTCGTCGGAGTATGATATGGGTAGAAATGGCTTTGCCTATTTTGATACAGAGGTAGCTAATTACGAACTATCCACAGGAAATTTTACAGCGTGGAACAGTGGCTGGACCTATAGAAATGATGGGGTAGACCTAGAGAGAAATACAGATAATGTAAACAGTAATGGTTACAATGTTGGCTTTATGGAAAGCGGAGAGTGGATACAGTACAGTGTGGATGTAAAAGAGGAAGGTATTTACAATGTAAAT
>CAZKXO010000392.1:0-3091 GCA_964556525.1 uncultured Saprospiraceae bacterium | reverse complement strand
CACCATTTGGAAATAGAAAAATGAGAGAGTATTTTATAAATAAAGTAGGCTGTGCCAAGCTCAGCAAGCAGCAAAATCAACTTCATAATAATGCTAGAGGTTCCCCAGGACCACTCTACCCCCATCGTACTTAAATAATAGACTATTTGGCTTATGGGTGGATATACTGTATAGTATTCTTGTGAATTTAGATAAGGATACAGTGCCGTTATATTTACGCTTAGTTGTCCCTGAGCCAACAGCTCAGAAGGTTTCCACGACAGTGGATGTATACCTTCATGCAACAATCTTCCATCCCACATAAACCTGTAGATGTCGTCCGATATGGTAGGGAAAGCAAAGACCAGTAAAACTCTAAGTAAAACCCCTAGTCCAATCAACCAAAATAGTAGCTCGTACTTCTGAGTAGCTGCAATTCTGACCAGGTTTAAATAACCACAGAATGCAAGTGTAAATGCAATTATAATCGGAATAGAATCTTTCTGCTCAACTTCAAAGCCAATATAATAAATAGGTATAGCTATAAATAAAGCACTGAGCACCAAACCCAATATTACAGTTGGTTTCATATGGGGGCAAAATTAGGCTTTAAGTTTGAGGATCTTAAGTTCTGCCGTGTTTAACAGAAAGACAGAAAATCGTACTATAGCCTAAGAACAAAAGTATATGGAAAAGCAAAAATGACATATTACCAGTCTTGATGCCCATAATGATAGCAACGAGAAAAAACAAGGATAATAGACCTTCCATTATAGTCACAAAAGAAAGGCTCGTCTTTGTGTATCTAGATTTCTTAAAGGAATCAGAAATCGTTTTTATGTTGAACTTTGGCGTTCTGATAAATGCCGATTTCTTTCCAAGATACCCTTGTATAACTGCCAAGGAATTATGGAACGAAAGTCCCATACTTAGAGACAGGAAGGCCGGAAACAAAAAGATAAACTTGAATATAGCTTTAAACTGATTCTTTTCTTCCCAAGCCTTTCTCACATTCGCTACATAATATACTATCCCTATAAGCAAGGTACTGACTAGGAATAATGAAAGGATATTCACATCGATTTCTAAGGGATTTAAGAAGTACAGCAAAGGAACGCTAAATACTCCTACAAGGAATACACATAAGAAAACAGAGCTACCTAATAAGTGAATGGTTGCATGTACTTTTTGAATGAGAGAAATATCACTTGCCCATACCTGAGGAAGCAATTTTTTTGCAGTCTCGGCACCACCTTTCATCCATCTATGCTGTTGGGATTTCAGACCTTCCATTCTGGCAGGTAATTCCGCAGGTGATTTTATATCTTCTAAGAAAACAACTTTCCAACCTTTTAACTGCGCTCGGTAAGAGAGATCTAAGTCTTCTGTCAGTGTATCAGCTTCCCAGCCACCAGAATCCAATATGGTTTCCTTCCGCCAAAGGCCAGCTGTGCCATTGAATTGTAGCATCAAATTACCTGAAGCTCTACCCTTCTGTTCTACTGTAAAATGTACATTGAGCTGAAAAGCTTGCAGTTCCGTAAGTAAAGAATATCGTTGATTTATATGGCCCCACCTAGTTTGGACTACTCCTACTTCTGAATCTGCAAAGTGCGGTATAGTCTGAACTAAGAAATCTGGATCTGGAAGAAAATCTGCATCGAAGATTGCTATAAATTCACCTTTCGCATATGGAGTTGCATCTTTTAGAGCGCCGGCTTTATAACCATGGCGTAATACTCTGGTCATCAACTTTATATCAAAACCTTTCTCTTGATACTCTTCTACCTTTCTTCTAGTTAATGCAAGACTGTCATCAGTACTATCATCAAGCACTTGAATTTCAAGCTTATCTTTTGGATAGTCTAATTTCACTATGTTATCTATGAGTCTTTCTACAACATAATACTCATTGTACATTGGAAGCTGAACCGTAACCATTGGTAATTCTGAGTCAGGCACTGCTTCATCTATTCCTTCTCCTACCATATTTCTATCCCTCAGATAATAGGTGAGTAAGTGAAACTGAAAAATGCAATATATCCCAATCACTAATAAACAAAGCAAGTATATGCCTAGTACAAAATATCCAAGTATTGTCACTATATAAGTTTGAAAATGGTCCACAAAATTTTATGACCTGCAAGTAAGGTTCCTTTGAGAGTCCCTGAAATCTTGGATACACCTATCCTCTTTCTGTAATTGACAGGTACTTCTTTGGTTTTGAAGCCCATTTTAGCGGCTTTCACCTGCATTTCTACAGTCCAGCCAAAATTGGGATCTTGCATATTGAGTGCCACTAGTTTATCATATTTTACTGCTCTGAATGGTCCCAGATCTGTAAATTCATATTTATAAAATGCTTTTATCAAAGTTGTTGCTAGCCAATTGCCAAAAATTTGCTGGACTTGCATAGATCCGCGTTCCAAATTTCCCAATGCCCTAGACCCTATCACCATATCTACATCCTCCTTTAATATTGGCGCTACTACTAGCTCCATTTCTTCAGGGTGATCAGAATAATCGCCATCCAAGAATACAACTATATCAGGATGATCTGCTTTGTTATGTATGTATTCCAATCCCTTAAGACATGCACTTCCATATCCAGGGTTTGTAGCTAATACAACTGTGGCACCTCCCGATTTTGCAACTTCTGCTGTACGGTCCTTACTGTTATTATTACAGACTATAATCTCTCTAACCAATTCTTTGGGAATATCAGCAATCACTGAACCAATGGATGATTCTTCATTGTAAGCTGGTATGACAACATCAATCTTCATCTAAATAGTCACACAAAAGTGTAAAGCTAGTTTTTTATAGTATTTATAAGTGTCCTTCCAAAACATTTAGCAATGATATATCATAAATTAGCATCTAGGTTAACAATTCATAAGATTTGAAGCAAATCAACGTTTTTTTTCTTTTTCTCTGCATTATTTCCTTGATAAGTGGGCTAAATTCTTGCAGAGAAGATATCTTTATCGATACCCCACAGATAGACTTAAGTTTTTCTTTGGATACACTAAGATTTGATACTGTCTTTACCGAAATAGGTACTATTACCAGATTTGTTAAAGTATACAATAATGAAATAGAGGCTAAAATT
>CAZKXO010000391.1:0-3105 GCA_964556525.1 uncultured Saprospiraceae bacterium | reverse complement strand
GTGGTTTTGTTATCTATGTTAATTATTTAGAAACGCTAAATTTAGGCATTAAGCCTAAGAGTCTGACTAAGAAGACAAATATACAACCAGCTCAGAAGTGGTTCGAGTCCAAAAACTGGAATGCCTTTCCTTTCCAAAAGCAAACCTGGGAAGCCTTTCTAAATGGTAAATCTGGACTTGTCAATGCTCCGACAGGATCCGGGAAGACCTATGCTTTATACCTAGGAGCACTGATGTCCTTTCTGGAGCAGAAGCAAAAGGCCAGAACAGGTCCCTACCTTATCTGGGTAACACCGATACGTGCCTTGGCCAAAGAAATCAAAATCTCTATAGATAAAGCCAATGAAGGTTTCGGACTGGACTGGCAGACAGCTATACGGAGTGGAGATACTAAAACAGCTCAAAGAAAAAAACAACTCACTCATCCTCCTGAGGTTCTCATTACTACTCCAGAAAGTCTACATGTACTGATGACTGCCAAGGGCTATACCAAGTTCTTCACTGGTGTACACAGCATTATCTGTGATGAATGGCATGAGTTGATGGGAAGTAAGCGCGGGGTGCAAGCCCAGTTGGCCATTTCTCGCATCCGCGGTCTTAATCCTGCGCTTCGCGTCTGGGGTATCTCAGCGACTATAGGCAATCTGAAAGAAGGCATGGAGGTCCTACTCGGTTCCGATACTGCAGAACGAGAACTCATTGTTTCCAACTTCAAAAAACAAACCGAAGTCATCTCTATCTTTCCCGACGATATAGAGGAATATTCCTGGGCGGGGCACCTGGGCTTGTCACTGGCCGAGAAGGTATTACCGATTATCTATGACAGCAAGACCACCCTCATATTTACCAATACAAGAGCAAAATGTGAGTTATGGTATCACAGATTACTAGAGCTAGATCCTAGTCTTGCCGGCGATATGGCCATGCATCACGGATCGATTGCAAGGAATCTGAGAGACTGGGTAGAAGATGCCCTCTATGAAGGCCGGTTATCCGCAGTAGTCTCCACTTCTAGTCTCGATCTCGGTGTAGATTTCAGGCCTGTAGAGACCATCATACAGGTAGGCAGCCCCAAAAGTGTATCTCGCTTTATGCAACGTGCTGGCAGGTCCGGGCATGAACCTGGCGCCATAAGTACCATCTACTTTCTACCTACCAATACTCTCGAACTTATAGAAGCGGCCGCATTGCGCGAAGCTCTTAAAGGCAGCAATATAGAAATCAGAGTGCCTTATATACGCTGCTGGGATGTACTTATCCAATATCTTATGACACTGGCAGTTTCTGAAGGTTTCCGCCCAGATGAAATCTATGTAGAGGTCATCAAAACACATTGCTACAGCAGTATGGAAAAGGAAGACTGGCAGAAGATTTTGCACTTTCTGGTTCATGGTTCTCAGTCACTAAAGGCCTATGACGAATACTCTAAAGTGGTCGTAGAAGAGGGTCTCTACAAAGTCACTGATAGGAGAATAGCCCAAAGGCATAAGCTGAGTATCGGAACCATTACTTCTGATGCGATGCTGATGATAAAATATCTGCGTGGCAAAAAAATAGGTACGGTAGAAGAATGGTTTGTTGCACATCTAAAAGTGGGAGATAGCTTCTGGTTTGCTGGCAGGCCACTAGAACTGGTGCGGATAAAGGACATGACAGTGCTAGTCAGAAACTCTTCCAAAAAGAATAAAAGAATCCCCTCCTATCTGGGAGGTCGGATGCCGCTCAGTGCAGAAATGTCTGAAGTACTCAGAAACAAACTATACGAATACCAACCTGAAGGCAACCAACTGCCTAAACGTCTGGATGAAGAATTATCAGCGCTCTCTCCCCTGCTAGATCTACAAAAAGAACTCAGCATCTTGCCGACGCAGTCAGATTTTCTAGTAGAATATTTTCAAAGTAAGGAAGGCTTCCATCTGCTTATGTATCCTTTCGAAGGGCGATATGTGCATGAAGGCATGGGTGCCCTCATAGGTCAGCGATTGGCTAGGAAGATGCCTATCAGTTTTTCCATCGGCATGAATGACCATGGTTTCGAACTGCTTTCTGATAGAAAAATAATGGTAGAAGAGCTAATAGTAGCAGAATTGTTCTCTCCTTACAATATCAGCAAAGACATCCAAGCTTCTATCAATGCCGCCGAGCTGGCGAGAAGAAAATTCCGTGATGTGGCACGTATCTCAGGGCTGATCTTCCAAGGTTTTCCTGGCAAAGCCAAAAAAGACCGACACCTTCAGGCTTCCTCCTCCCTACTATTCGAAGTATTCCAGGATTATGAGCCCGAAAACCTCCTCTATCTACAGACTTTCGAGGAGGTAATGACCTTCCAGCTGGAAGAAGCCAGGATGATTTCAGCTCTGGAACGCATCCAAAAACAGAATATCATCATCACTTATCCTGAAAGACCTACACCTCTTTCTTTCCCAATAATGGTAGACCGATTACGTGAAAAAATGACCAGTGAGAGATTGGAAGATAGAATAGCCAAAATGAAAGTGGGCTTTTAAAATAGAAAGCCTATATTAATAGTCAGAAATCAACACTATCCCCTATGCGTATTCTTGTCAGTATAGAATCAAGAGATTGTCTCAACTCCTTACAAGGTAATCTTGCTGCTTTTATCTCTACCTTGGAAGAACAGGAAGAAATCAATATAGATGTTCTACATGTCTACAACCCCGTAAAGGTGACGGACTCTTTAGACCTTAAGGACAAACTAGAAGAAATAAACAAAGACGAACGTAAATCAAAGGTCAAGTTTATTTCAGAATGTGAAAACAGTCTGGAAAGCTATCTACAGAATGAGTTAGGAAAAACTTCTCTGGTCAATTCATTTCTTCTGGAAGGAGATTATAGAGAAAAGATCAAGCATCATATCACTTTCCATAGTTATAGTTTGCTGGTATTAGTTCCTAGAGAAAAGATCAATTTTGGAGAGATCTTGGCGGGAAGAAATACACATTGGGTTATAGATAATCTAGAAGTACCAGTGCTGCTGTTACCTACACAGCTAGAATTAGATAAGTCTATGCCACCATCAATTACCTGTTTTATAGACGAAAAGCCCACTTTCGAAAATCTTCAAAGATCAGAGCTTTTACAAGC
>CAZKXO010000390.1:0-3116 GCA_964556525.1 uncultured Saprospiraceae bacterium | reverse complement strand
CAACTTTTTTAGACATTCTAAAAACCAAAATACATTCTGGTCCAACATATACAAGACAAAATGTGAACTGTTGGAAGGGCTAAATTTTTTTATCTTATTTGTCAAGAACCTTTCTATGATAGGATTTTGCTCTTGAGTGATAGTGATGACCTGTTCACCTTTCATTACAATACCGATCGGGACCGTAATATATATAGCCTCATTCTCTCGCTCAGACTTATTGAGCATAGGTGTATTTATCAGGACTAGTTTGCTTCCTTCCTCTATTTCATATCTAGATCGTTCATCTATATCGAGAGAGTCTGTGATGAAATCAGAGGGTATGTCAAGGGTGGTAGAAATGTCCTCAATTTCACTTTCCTTCAAGGGTGCAGATATATGAATCCAGTCAGCTGCATGTACGTCTATCACCTGATCTACTGACCTGCCTTTGACTGTAAAATATTGGACCATAGGATCTTGTGATAAATTCTTAATTCTCTCCTGGAATACCTTTATTGATCGCAAATATCACTCCACATTGAAGGTACTTTTATTCGAATCTTAGTATTTCTATAGGTGAGATTCTAGTTACCAAAAAAGTAGGTAGAATCATAACTATTGCAGTCACTACAATTGCCCCAATGTTTATAGCTACAATAGACCAAAGATCAAACTCGATGGGCACCTGGCTTAAATAATAATTGGTCTCATCCAATTTCAAAAAGCCAAATTTTTGCTGTAAAAATCCAATACCCAAGCCCAGAATATTTCCAAATATCAAAGCCATTCCTAGTATAAACAAGGCACTATAGATGAAAATCTTCCTGAGTTCCCAATCATTCTGCCCTATTGCCTTGAGTATGCCTATCATCTTGCTTCTCTCTAATATAAGGATGAGCAATACTGTTATCATATTAATGATAGCTACTAATCCCATGAGCAGCAAGGCTACTGTTTCGTTAATATTCTGAAGCTCCAGCCACTGAAAGATAGAGGACTGTTTTTCCTGAATAGTCTCAGCATACATATTCGATGGTAAAATCTCAGAATAGACATAATCTGCAATTACGGGAGAATCTTCCACATGATCTACCAGGATCTCATAACCACTTATCTGATCTGGATTCCAGTCGAGCAACTGCTGGATAAATCTCATATCGACAAAGGCAAACTTCCTATCATACTCCTCTAGACCTGTCCGAAAAATTCCTGCTACCTTGAGGCTTCTCTTGATATTATTGTTGTCTCTAAGGAAATGAATATTCACTTTATCATCTAATTTGAGATCTAGTCTGCTGGCTGTCTGTCTAGAGATAAGGATACCTCTAGAAGTTACAGAATCAGTAAGTTCTGGAAATCCCCCTTCTTTTATATATTCTAGAATCGGCTCTTGGTTAAACTCATGATTTATACCCTTTAGAACGATTCCTTCCATCTCTGTTTTCCTATTGAGTATCCCAGGAAAAGTAATAAATGGGCTGATGGATCTGACTCCTCCTTTAGTTCTCATCATTTTCACATTTTCGTTATCTGGACCAGCATTATACTCAAGATAACCGATTGATATTATGGAGTCTTTTATGGCAATATCATTGACAATTGGTCTCAATTCAAAACTTCTGGAGGCATGGGTATCTGTCACATGAATATTACCCCAAAAGCCATATATCTTATTTGATACCCCATTTTTAAACCCTTTAATTACGGATGTTGCCAATAACATGACCGCAATCGATAGAGAAATTGTACTTATAGCTATCTTTATAAGCGAACCTGAACTTCCAGAAGTAGAACTCTTGGATATTCTTTTAGCTATGAGAAAAGGGAAATTCATGGGAATAAAAGTAGACTTTATCTAAGTAAATGAAGTAGTACGAACACATTGGTTCATATAAATAGAATAACATGTAATTTATAGCATATATATTTTAATATTTGGTACTTTTATAACTATGCCAAATAGATCTCTAATGTTATTTCAGCCTTTGAAAGAAATGAGAATATCTTATATACTTATCTTATCACTAAGCTTTTCTTCACTATTACTAGCTCAGAATACAATCACTGGCATCGTAAATGATGGAGAGTTAAATGAGCCTATCATAGGAGCAAATGTTGTTATATCCGGTACTTCGGAGGGGACAATCTCAGACTGGGATGGCACCTTCACCCTTGAAACTACGCATGAGTACCCTCTAGACCTGACCATTTCGTACATTGGCTATGAAGACCAAACCTTGACTATTACTGCTGCAACTGCTGGCAATATTTCTGTTAACATGGCAGAGGCAGCAATAATAGCAGCTGATATTGTTATCAAAGGTCAGCGGGTCTCTGATGAACAAAAAAAGGCGCCTCTTACTATAGAATCTCTTGATTTAGTATCAATAAAGGAAACACCGTCAGCTAATTTTTATCAGGGTCTGGGTAGTCTAAAGGATGTGGATCTTACTACAGCCAGTATCGGATTTACAATTATTAACACTAGAGGATTTAACAGTACAAGTCCAGTCAGATCTTTACAACTCATAGATGGTATAGACAATCAGTCTCCAGGTCTTAATTTCTCTTTAGGAAACTTCCTCGGTGCTTCTGAGTTGGACATTAAGAAGGTCGACTTAATTGTAGGAGCAAGTACGGCCTATTACGGACCAAATGCCTTCAATGGCGTACTCAGTATGGAAACCAAAAATCCATTTATTCTGAAAGGGCTGACTGCAAGAGTGAAAGTTGCTGAGAGGAATCTATTAGAAACAAGTTTCCGATGGGCCGATGCTATCAAGAACAAGAATGGATCTGATTTTATGGCTTACAAGATTAATTTCTTTAATCTCAGAGCAGATGACTGGGAAGCGGACAACTTCAATCCTGTGGACGATTCGCCTGTAGATGCAACTAATCCTGGAAGGTTCGACGCCGTAAATATTTATGGAGATGAATTTAACAGATCAGCAAATCTGTCCGGAATAGGAAACTACTATCGCAATGGTTATAAAGAGGAAGACCTTGTAGACTATGATACTCGAAATACTAAGGCCTCAGCAGCTGTCTACTTCAGGCTCAAACCAGAACTAGAACTAGAGTCTCCGCAATTAAAACTTGGTAGCTCTTTTGGTGCGGGTACAACTGTCTAT
>CAZKXO010000389.1:0-3138 GCA_964556525.1 uncultured Saprospiraceae bacterium | reverse complement strand
CATAAATATTATTTGCATTACTTTTGTGCGATGAGATTTTACTTTTTTTTACTTCTGGCAATAGCCTTCTGTAGCTGTGACAATGAATTGAATGTTATAGAAGAAAGACAAGATATTCCTATAGTCTATGGCTTACTGTCTCCGACTGACACTGCGCAATACATTAGGGTAGAAAAGGCTTTTGTTGATCCATCTATTTCAGCACTGACTCTAGCACAAATTGTTGACTCTTTATACTATGATAATGAAACTACTAGAGTAGAAATCAGAGATGAAGTTAATGGTATCAACCACCAGCTGGAAAGAGTAGATGGAAATCTAGAAGGATTCGTAAGAGATGACGGTGCTTTTGCACAGAGTCCCAACTATTTATACAAAATAACTACTGACGAGATAGATTTCCAAGAAGAGAATTCTTATTCACTTATAATAGAGAGAGGTAATAATTTACCTACCATCACTGCCGAAACCAACTTAGTAGGAGAATCTTTGCTTTTTACTCCCAATCCAATGGTCGGAACGACAAGAATTCTTTTTAATGAAGACAGGCCTACAACCTTCAGTTGGTCGCCTGGAAGAAATGCCATTCTTTATGATTTGATATTGGATGTAGTCTATTCTGAGAAGGAAATTGGAGGTGTCTTTGAGAACAAATCGTTTCGGTGGGTTCTTGCAGAAAATCTAAACAATGCCGAGTTTAGACAAAATGGTAGAGAATTCTTTACTCAAATGGTAGCTAATATTCCAGAAAATGAGAATATAGAAGAGAGGAAATTTATAGGAGTCGATGTAATAATAAGAGCTGGCAATCTAACGCTACAAGAATTTGTAAGGGTTGGTCAAGCCAACCTTGGAATCACCTCTACACAAGATGTACCAGCTTTTACCAATCTGGAGGGATCTGATCTTGCAAGAGGTATTTTTGCTTCTAGATATATAACCAGAGTCGATAACAGGTTCCCACTAAATACTGCAACCCTGGATTCCTTGATCAATGGATCGATTACTTCTGGTTTAAAATTCACGAGATAAGTGACAATTAGTCATACAAATTAAGAGCTCATATCAAGTTTGTCAGTATTATTATCTTAGAATAGTATCATTTTGTCATGTTTTGTTAAAGGCATATACTTTGATAATGTCTATATGTTCTTAATTTTTAAACAACATAAGTTATATGGGAAAAATCATAGGTATAGACCTAGGAACGACTAACTCGGTAGTCTCTGTTATGGAGGGAAATGAGCCTGTAGTCATTCCAAATGAAGAAGGAAGAAGAACTACACCTTCAGTTGTAGCCTTCCTCGATAACGGCGAAAGAAAGGTAGGTGACTCTGCAAAAAGGCAGGCTATCACTAACCCAACCAGAACAGTCTCTTCTGTCAAAAGATTCATGGGTCATAGATTTGATGAGGTATCCACAGAAATAGGAAGATCTACCTACAAGGTTGTCAAAGGAGACAACAATACTGTAAGAATCGCAATAGACGATAGAAATTATACACCTCAGGAAATATCAGCAATGATTCTTCAGAAAATGAAGAAAACTGCTGAGGAATTCCTTGGGTCAGAGGTTACAGATGCAGTCGTAACAGTTCCTGCTTACTTCAATGACTCGCAGAGACAAGCGACGAAGGAAGCTGGAGAGATTGCCGGCCTAAATGTACAAAGGATCATAAATGAGCCTACTGCAGCAGCCTTAGCATACGGACTAGACAAGAAAGACAAAGATGTCACTATAGTGGTCTATGATTTAGGTGGTGGAACCTTCGATGTATCTATACTAGAGTTAGGAGATGGAGTTTTCGAGGTGAAGTCTACAAATGGAGATACACATTTAGGAGGAGATGATTTCGATCAAGTTATTATCGATCACTTAGCAGAATCTTTCATAAGTCAGGAGAACATAGATCTGAGAAAAGATCCTATGGCACTTCAGAGACTGAAGGATGCTGCAGAAAAAGCAAAAATAGAATTATCCTCTTCTGCAGAAACCGATATTAATCTACCATATGTCACTGCTGTGGATGGGGTTCCAAAGCATTTGGTTCTAAAGCTTACTAGATCAAAGTTTGAGCAATTATCAGATTCATTGGTAGAAAGAACACTTGGTCCTTGTAAAGAAGCACTTAAAGATGCAGGCCTATCTAAGTCAGATATTGATGAAGTTATCTTAGTAGGAGGTTCTACCAGAATTCCTAAAATACAGGAAGCTGTAGAGAAATTCTTCGGCAAGAAACCCAACAAAAGTGTCAATCCTGATGAAGTTGTAGCTGTAGGTGCATCTATCCAAGGCGGTGTCTTGAGCGGTGATGTACAAGATGTATTATTACTAGACGTCACACCATTATCACTAGGTATAGAAACGATGGGAGGAGTATATGATGTCGTAATAGAAGCCAACTCTACAATTCCAACTAAAAAGTCAAAGGTCTATTCTACTGCAGCTGATAATCAGCCAAGCGTAGAGATCCATATACTACAAGGAGAGAGACCTATGGCCAAAGACAACAGGGCTGTAGGAAGATTCATTTTAGATGGCATACCACCAGCACCTCGAGGAGTACCACAAATAGAAGTCAGCTTTGATATGGATGCCAATGGTATCCTACAAGTCTCAGCAAAAGATAAGGGTACTGGTAAGGAACAAAATATAAGAATCGAAGCATCTACCGGTCTGTCCAAAGAAGAAATAGAAAAAATGAAAGCTGAAGCTGCAGCAAATGCAGACTCAGATAAAGCGGCGAAAGAAAAAGCAGATAAAATAAATACTGCTGATTCTCTAATCTTCCAGACTGAAAAGCAAATGTCTGAATATGGAGATAAGATTCCGGAAGACAAGAAAGGAGCGATAGAAACAGCACTTACTGAGTTAAAGGAAGCACATAAGACACAAGATTTAGTTGCAATTGATTCTGCAGTAGAGAAGATGAATACAGCATGGTCAGCAGCTAGTCAAGATATATATGCGGCATCTCAGGAGGCAGAAGGAGGAACAGAAGGTGCTGGATCGGCAGGACCAGAAGCAGGAGGCAAAGATGGGGAAGAAGTTACGGATGTAGAGTTTGAAGAAGTAGATGACAAATAAGAGTCGAAGAATATGAATAAAGAAGGGCAGCATTATTTGCTGCCCTTCTT
>CAZKXO010000388.1:0-3156 GCA_964556525.1 uncultured Saprospiraceae bacterium | reverse complement strand
AATTAAATAGAATTGCTTGGAACATAAATCCAGTTCCACAATCATCAGAAGCACTGGCGCTTGCTTGCCAATCCGCTAGACTTGTTGCATCTGCAGCGCATTCCACAGTGATATCTGCAGGTGGGATAACTGCAGGTGCTTGTGTATCTTCAAAAATATAAAAGGCAGATGCTTCAGTTGTATTCCCGCAAGCATCTTCCACTACAAAATTATATTCAATTGTATTAGAATCTCCGCATCCTGGATCATCTCCGACTTCTTCTATATCCCAAATCAAATTATTATCACATTCATCCTCCGCTATGGCGCCACCCATATCCGCCAACCAAGCCGTAGGTGTAACTGCTCCTTCGCCACATTCTACTATTAAGTCTTGTGGACGTATCAGGAATACAGGTGGCTTTGAATCTTCAATGATTATGTTAGCCATACAATTGGACACATTATCACAGCCATCTGTTGCAGTAAAGGTTACTGTATAAGTACCTGCATCTCCACAGACTGGCATTAATGTAGTAGGGAAGTTATGTGTAATTACAGGGTCTGTACAATTATCTATGGCGGCACCTGATTGCAACCATAATTCTATTACGGCATCATTAAGGACATCACCACATTCTAAGGTTATATCTATCGGACAAGTAATCAATGGTGGCTCGGTATCGCTGACCTCAAAATTAGCTTGAGTTGTGGACGTATTGCCACATTCATCTGTTGCTGTAAATGTTACCATTAAGGCAGGTACATCAGAACATCCCGTCATCGCACCGCCTACAAAATCGTGAGACCAAGTGACTTCTCCACATTCATCTGTCGCCACAGCATTTCCAAAGTTATTTAACCAATCTAATAAATCTGCATTGGCATTATCGCAATCAGAATCACCATCAGTTGCTGCCGTCGTTATAACTGGCGGTGTCGTATCTTCTATGATAAATGAAGCCATGCACTGAGACACATTACCACTTATATCTGTCGCTGTAAATTCATACACTGTTTCGCTAGCTGCGCCGCAGCCAGGAATTGTATTGAAAGGGAGACTGGTTATAGAGACAGGTGTAGCACAATTATCATTTGACATCGCGGTCATCAACCAGCTGTCTAACTGAGCACCATTACCCGTTGTGCTAGACTTCGTCATAGCAACTTCTAGGTCATCAAATGCAACTGTATTATCAGGTAACGGTGTTCCGTTAGCCAATTGAGCATTATTCTGTTCGTTATATAAATAATACCTGATACAATATGTTTGTCCAGCTACTAAAGGGATACTCAACGCTTCTTGATAAAGCACATAGTTATTAATGGCATTAGGATCACTTAACTGAGCTCCCTGATAAAGCAAGGTATTACTTGCAAATCCATCAGAGCTTATTTCTGCAGCGACTTGGTAACTACCTGCGGCCGATCCACCCCAAGATGTCGGGACTACCCCTTGTTGAATTTGTGTTAGGACAGCATCACAGATTGTTGTAAAACAAGTCTCGACGTAGTCATCGGCAGCCTTAGCTGCGGCAAACGTGTTAGTAGCAACATCTGTCAATACATGCTCGAAAGTCGATCCATTTGGAATCGTTGTCGGTTGTCCTGCATTATTGAGTAAAGTCAATCCAGGTCCGAAGCTTATATCATTTGCAGTACTTACTACTTGTGTAATATTATTATCACCTTCATAGCTTGTCCCCTCAACGCCACCAATGCTCCCATTATGATTCCACACGATGTTTCCACTTGCTCCAAGTACAACATCAGTGGCCTCACAGGAAACGATGAGGTCTTCAGGACAGCTAATGGTAGGTGCTTCACAATCGCTTACGATAACATCAAAGCAACAGGTTGTTTCATTTCCTGCCAAATCCTCTAAGAAATAGCAGATTGTGCTGATTCCAAATTGAAATACTCTATTTTCTGCTGTACCATTTCTACGTGTCAAAGTCGTCGCTCCCGTAATCTCGACCTGCATTCTCCTGGCTGTACAATTTTCAGAAGACATAGGCAATACAGAATCATCTGACCTCCAAGTGCAAGCGCCCTCATCTGCGCATATCTCTATATCGCTAGGACAATCTAAAGATGGTGTTGCAGAATCGACTACAGTGATATTGAAAATACAATCAGGGTCTGATCGTCGTCCACAATCGTCAACTGCTTCAAATACAATTCTGGTTGTTCCAACGGGAAATTCTGAACCAGAAGCTGGACCCACCCTTTGATTTACAGTGACAACATCTGTGCATTCATCAAACCCTATTGGTGTAGAAAAGATGACATTAGAAGCACAATTATCCATATCAACATTGACAGTGAAATCTACAGGACAATTTATAATTACTGGATTTATTAAATCTCTTACTCGTATATTTCTAGATAAATTATTTCTTACATTTCCACAATCGTCAATAACAGTGAAAATAACAGGCGTTGTAGAATTACAATTGTTGTCAGGCAAATCTCCATCCCAGTTATTTGTTACAGAATGGACTCCGCCACATGCATCCACAGTAGAGGCTTCAATATCATTTAGCCATTCTTGAATAAGGGTTGCATTATCCTCATCACCACATTCTATAAATAGAGAACCTGGAGGGTTGACCCATGTAGGGATAACATTGTCTTGTATGGTGAAATCCCACAATCCAGTCGTGGCGTTTCCACATTCGTCAGTAGCTGTAAACAAATAGGTTTCTGTACTAGTCCCCCCACATCCTGAAATGGTATTAAACAATACATAGTCAACTGTAATATTCGAATTTTCGGAACAGACATCTGAAGTCCTCCCAAAGGTGTCCAGAAAAACATCTAGGGTTGCATCATTGTTAGGGGCACAATTGATTGTAACATCTGCTCTAAGATTAAGTACAGGCGGTGTCTGATCCACAACAGTTGCAGTAGCTAATGAAGTTGCAGTATTGCCACAATCATCAGTTATGGTAAAGGTATAAGTCCTTATATATGTATGTCCACATGTTTCTACTTGACCATCAAGATTAGAACTCCAATTTATCGTAGGGTCACACTCATCTTCAGCCATACCAAAACCATCTGCAGCGACCCAAGCATTGATTTCGGGTTGAGCCCCGTTGGCATTGATACATTCTACTGTGATGTCCTGAGGTTTCATCAAAAATTCAGGAGCTTGTGAATCCACTTGCGAAA
>CAZKXO010000387.1:0-3168 GCA_964556525.1 uncultured Saprospiraceae bacterium | reverse complement strand
CTTTATTTCATAACCCTTATAAAGGTTAGCTAAAGATAGAATTTTTATTTAGTCATCTAACATTTTTAAATAGAATTCTCTTGAAAGGCTCTAAAATTCAGCAGCATCATTTAGTAATAATGAATAAATGTAAAATACTTGGCAATTAAACTAGAAGTCGATAGAGGTAACAAAAAAAGAGCCTAGATCAAATCCAGGCTCTTCTTTATTTTTAGCTGAAGTGTAAATTTACTTCATTAGTAAGTTTAGGCATCAGCGTTCCGACTGTGATTTAGATACATTATTGCTACAATAACAGCAAAGAATGCAACTATTCCGAAAAATATATTCATAACAATTCAGTTTTGTTATTCTAATGTAAGGGCTTTTGTAAAAAACAACAACTTTGAACTCCAAAATCATTCAAAATAGACCAATTTCTTTCACTTTTAATGCTCAATAAGTCTACTAGCCATCATTTTTATGGTCAATTAGCACGTTCCCAGTCATATTATTTGGTCTTTCTAGCCCCATTAAGAATAATATTGTGGGGGCTATGTCAGCTAGTTTACCATCTTTCAGGCCGCTGTATTTCCTTTCTTCATCTATAAGTATTATTGGGACCTGATTTACTGTATGAGCAGTATGAGGGGTACCATCAGCTGTAACCATAATATCTGAGTTACCATGATCGGCAATAATTACTATACTGTACCCCTTGCTAAGAGCTATTGGCACTATCGCTTCCAGGCAGGAGTCCAGAGTTTCTGCAGATTGGATAGCTGCAGACATGAGTCCAGTATGTCCCACCATATCAGCATTGGCATAATTAAGCACGATCAGATCTGGATGCTTTTCTTCTATATGATGATGCAACTTATTGGTAACTTCATAGGCACTCATTTCAGGTTGCAAGTCATAAGTTGCAACTTTAGGTGAGGCCACTACTATTCTTTCTTCTCCAACATAAGCCTGTTCCCTTCCACCAGATAGAAAAAATGTAACATGGGGATATTTTTCAGTTTCTGCGATACGTAATTGCGACAAACCGGCTTTAGAAACCACCTCTCCTAGAGTATCCTGGATATTATCCTTTCTAAAGATCACATCCAGACCGGTAAAGGATTGGTCATACTCAGTCATAGTAACAAAATGTATGTCCAAAGGTCTCATTCCGTGGTCTAATGGCTTTTGAGTTAGTGCCGTGGTAATTTGACGTGGACGGTCGGTTCTGAAATTAGCAAACATTACTACTGACCCAGTTTTTATGGTAACAGCTTCACCTATCACTATGGGCTCCATGAATTCATCTGTGATTTCTTTATCATAATACTCTTGCATCGCAGCCAGAGGATCGGTTTGTATATCACCCTGTCCTTTCACCAATAGGTCATAAGCTTTAACTGTCCTTTCCCATCTATTATCTCTGTCCATCGCATAATACCGGCCTACAAGGCTAGCAAGTTTAACCTTTGAGCCTGCTACCGCATCCAAAAACTGCTTTACATAGCCCTTTCCAGATTTTGGGCCGGTATCTCTACCATCCAGGAATGCATGTACATATACCTGCACCCCAGCCTCGCTGAAATACTTAGACAAACTAATAAGATGATCTATATGGGAATGTACACCACCATCTGAAAGCAAGCCTAGCAAATGCATTTCATTCTTAGAAGCCTTAGCTTTTTCTATTGCAGTGACAACAGCTGGATTAGTTCGTAATGTGTCATCCGCTATTGCTTTATTGATTCTTGCAAAATCTTGGTAGACTATTCTACCTGCCCCTATATTTAAGTGGCCGACTTCTGAATTACCCATCTGCCCATCTGGTAAGCCGACCTCCTCACCATAGGTAACTAATTCTGCATGAGGATATGAATAATAGAGACTATCGATGTATGGAGTATGGGCCTGTGCAATAGCACTGACCTTGTCATCTATTCCATGACCCCAGCCATCTAAGATTAATAAAAATGCTTTTTTACTCATAAAAGAATGATAATGTGTTTATTATATATTGTAGATATACAAATATCAGTTATATTAACAAATAATTATTTCAAAAACCAAACTTCTTCGATTAAGGACTCGTTATTGCAATGAGAATAATATATTCTCTTTCAGCTTATAAAATCATAGGAAATGAAATTCTTATATACACTTTGCATAATTAGCCTCCTTAGCATTACTGATGCTATTGGACAGGATTACGAATCTACTCTGAAAAATCAAGACTTTGCTACTTTGGAAGCTTTGCTTACTAATGATGTGACGGTAAAAGTAGCTAAGGAAGATAAAGTGAAAGGAAAAGCAGAAGGGATAAAAGCTATAAGAAATGCAATCTCTACATTTAATCCTACTTCAGCTAAATCCAGACATAACGGTAAATCTGTAACTGCAGAAAGTGACTATGTCATAGTCAATCTACAGAATGCCGACGGTGATTCCATGAGGGTATTCGTCCATCTGGAAAACTCCACCGAAGGTAAACGCATCTGCGATATCAAAATCCGATAATCACAGCTCCCCTAGAACCCCAATACCGAATAAAGCAAAATCATATTTAACAGGATCAGAGGCATCAAAGGCTCTAAGCTGCTCAGTGAGTTCTTCTACAGCTTGCCAGTCTCTTTGCTTCCTCTTCAGTAAGCCCAAATGTCTGGCAACTCTTTCTACATGAACATCGAGCGGCATCATCAGGTCTTGGGGCCTTACCTTTTTCCAGAAACCAAAATCCACTGGTCCTTTCCGCACCATCCATCTAAGGAACATATTCAGTCTTTTGCAGGTAGATTTTCTAGCAGGGGATGCTATGTGTTTTTGAGTCCTTTGAGGAGCTGTAGGTAAGTGAAAGAATAATTCCTTAAACTCGCTAAGAGTCGTTTTCATATCAGAGTCAACAATAAAAGCAGATTCCAAACTCTCATTCTGACGATAGTACCATTGCAGAAATTCCAGGAAGTATAAGGTATCAGTGTATTGGAAAGTTCTGTGCTTGAACTCCTCAAAACGCTTCCTGTCCTTCTCCTTATGATTCAAAATAAAATCATGTGGAGATGCACCCATAAGTCCAAACAATTCTCTGGACTTATTGATAATAGTAACCCTCTGACCCCAGGCCAACATTGATGACCAAAAAGCTGTGATTTCTACATCCTGCAATTTGCTATAAGACTTAGGAATTAGGAT
>CAZKXO010000386.1:0-3178 GCA_964556525.1 uncultured Saprospiraceae bacterium | reverse complement strand
ATTTAATTCTCTAGAAAACTCTAGACCTATGACCTCATTACTAGGAGATCAGAGCGATATAACGATCACAATGGCTGCAGTTGATCCTGCTACAGGACAACCTCTGGTAGAAGGCGGAGAACTAGTACCTCTTGCTCTTAAAAGTAACCAGCACTACTCACTAGTATTTGTAATGAATACGGATGCAGGTGTAGATGGTGAACTGGACTTTATTGCAAATAATGCAAGAGCTGGATCAGCTTATGACTATTCTGCTACAAACTTCGCATTAGAGGTGCTTGGAAGAACTGAAAGATACGGAGCTAGAGTTGCCTGTAACCTTGTAGATGGTGGAAACTTTCAAACAGAATTATCGTCCATTACCTATGGAAATGGTGTTGCAAATGAGCCTTGGATAGAAATGACAATTACTGATGAAATTTCTGATACAGAAGATCTGCTAGATATTTCTGAAAATAGCTTAGAAGTATTTCCAAATCCTGCGTCAGAAGTTATAATCATCGACATCGATCTTGTCCAAGCATCTAACGAAGTATCATTTGAGTTGATGAACCTTAATGGTCAATTAGTGAGAAGAATGATCCAAGATAATGTCAAAAAGGAGAGATTTAATATGACCGTTTCTGATCTTCCTCCGGGAGTTTACACATTGAATGCTAGAAGCGAAGCAGGTTTCGTTTCTAAAAAAGTAGTTATTACCAAGTAACAATCAAAGCAAGAGATCCTTGCTTTCAAACTATAATAAAGCTGGTCGTCTGATGACGACCAGCTTTTGGCTTAATAAATTGCAGCTACAGCAACTAATGAGAGCCTCAAATTAGTCGAATCAAATATTCTTAAAAACAAAAAATTTTAAGCACATGAAACTGAATTTTACACAGTTAGGACTGTTTTTGTTCTTTCTTTTAGGTGTAACTGGCATGTATGCACAACAAGCTAATGCTGTTGTAGTTAATGCGCCTGCAGATATCGCAGGAGTATACAGAGCCGTACAACCTAATCCTATTTGGGGTCCTTCATTAGAAGAGGATCTAACTCGACCAGCGACATTTGTCATAGACGAAGCAGGTGAGCCTACTGATGCTTGTGAAGGTGGCATAGAAAATGTCCAAGATAGAATTGCTTTTATTGATAGACGAAATTGTGCCTTTACTGATAAGGTTTTAAATGCACAGGATGGTGGTGCTGTGGCCGTTGTAATTTGCAATAATATCGGTGTGCACCAATTGGTTAACATGCCCGCTACAGATGAAGCAGGCCTGGTTACCATACCAGTATTTGGTATGTCCCAAAACGATTGTAATACCTTAAGATTAAATCTTACTGGTGGCGATGTAGACGTAACGCTTACTTATTCATGTGACCCACCTATAGACCAGACTGTTATATGGGGTAATGAGACAGGACAAGGAGACTTTTCTAATGGTCTAGGTGACTGGAGAGTGGTGACAGATGCTAGTTCTGATACTTCTTGGTTCTGGACAATAGAAGATGGCTTGCCAGGTGCATTTACTGGAAATGCTTTTATTGCAGAAGGTTCAGCTTGTAATGGTTACATGGCTTTCCCTTCTGATTTTTATGATAATAATGGTGATTTAGATCCAAATACGGGAGGACCAGCAGAAGGTACTGGAGAATGTCCTAATAGTGGTGTAGATGGAAGATTTTGTGTAGGCTCTCTATTCAGCCCAGAAATAGACCTTAGTGGTGTTACGGTAGAAAATCTAGCTTGTAGAGTTTACCACGATTGGGGTTATTTCTATGCAGGATCCACTGCACTTATCACAAGTTATGATGGTGGTGTAACCTGGCCAGATACCAACAATATTACAATAGGTGCACAACCTATTTTCAGAGGTAATCCAGAAGTAAGAGCAATAGATGGTTGTGATCTTCAGACAGAAGACATAAATGAAAGAGGAGAAGGCATTTATACAATTCCTATTCCAGGATACGACAATCAAGGATCTGTCATGCTTCAGTTCAGACACCATGGTGGTTACTATCATGCAACTATAGATGATGTACAGCTAATAGATGACGTATTTACAGACATAGAAGTTCTTACTTCATTTGTAGGTAGAAATCCTGCTTCTGCTATTCCAGTGAGCCAGACTAATGATATTCCTCTTCATGTAGATATCATCAACCAAGGAAACACAACAGTAGAAAATGTTATGATCCAAGCTGAAGCAGTAGGCCCATCTGGTGTAGAATTTTCTACAGTTAACAGCAACTTTATGGCGCAACCTGCTAGATGTTTCCTTAACGAAAATTCAACCTTTACTGAATTATTCAGACCATCTGAGGAAGGAAACTATAGAGTGACTTACCGAAACATCACTGAGAACGATCAAGTAGAAGCCAACGATACCGTTTCTTTCGAGTTCGAAATGACTGATAATATTTGGAGGTCTGCAGACAAGCCTGCCCCAGATGCTGAGAACCAGCACAGACAGATATTTACTGGTTTGGTTTCAGATGAGCCTGGAGCTGCCGGCTGGTGTGGATTTGACTGGGCAATGGCATATAACTTCTTCTTACCTAATGGTGATGGTCATTATATGACTGACCTTAACTTTGGCGTTAACTTTCAAGGTACAAATTCTGGTGATATCAGTGTCTATCTATATGAATGGGCTCCATCTCCAGCTTCTCTAGATCCAGACAGCGATCCGCTGACTGCAGGATGGATAGTTGCGGCTGATGACTTAACTCTTGTAGGTGCTATGGGAGATAATGGATTTAATTCTCTAGAAAACTCTAGACCTATGACGTCATTACTAGGAGATCAAAGTGATATCACCATCAGGATGGCAGCAGCAAACCCTGCCACTGGTGAGCCACTCGTAGAAGGTGGAGAACTGGTTCCATTATCTCTAAGGAGTAATCAACATTACTCACTGGTATTCGTTATGGACCCAGATGCAGGTGTAGATGGCGAGTTAGACTTCATAGCTAATAATGCAAGAGCAGGTTCTCCGTATGATTATGATGCAACTAACTTTGCTTTAGAAGTGTTGGGTAGAACAGAGAGATATGGTGCGAGAGTGGCTTGTAATCTTATCGATGGTGGTAACTTTGATACAGAGTTGTCAAGTATCACATACAATGCAACAGTAGCTAATGAACCATGGATAGAAATGACCATAACAGATGATCTGGTATCAGATACAGA
>CAZKXO010000385.1:0-3214 GCA_964556525.1 uncultured Saprospiraceae bacterium | reverse complement strand
AGAATAGAGATTATGTACAATATAAGAAAAGCCTGTGGTGGTATCACCATTTTTTGTGACAAGCGTATAGAATCGAGGTTACAAACCTCGACTATCGGGTAAATGCGTCCATTCATGAATCAACCGTCATGGTTAGGAAATGTAAACCAGTCTGATTTATAATTTTGTGTCCATTCATACTACTCTTGGATTAGAATAGAGATTATGTACAATATAAAAAAAGCCTGTGGTGGTATCACAATTTTTTATGACAAGCATATAGAATCGAGGATACAAACCTCGACTATCGGGTTTTGTACACTATGATCCAAACTATAAAAAGCGTTCCGATGTAATGGCAATCTTAGCTGGCAGCTAAGCTTCAGTGACCACTAGCTTGGACAGCTTTACCCTTACACCATTTAAGGCAGCATTACCCGTCAGAGGATCTACCCGCAAATGATCTGTAAGGTCATTTATACTAACAGAGTTTGTTGCTGAGGCGACATTCATCTTTGATTTTTTGCCCGTACCAAAACCCTGTGGCAAACTCAGTACCCCTTCCATGATATCCTCTGTGACTTTTACTTCCACTTCTACCTGTCCTACTCTGGAATTCACAACCACTCTTTCTCCAGAGGCAATCCCTTCTCTTTCTGCATCAATAGGATGTATAAGCAAAGTACATTCGTTTTTGCCTTTGGATAATCGATGAGAATTTTGAGTCCAAGTGTTATGTTGTCTAAGTACTCGACGACCTATGAGTTGATATGGGAATGTAGAATTTTGTTCTGTCCCATTACTATATCCACTCAGCCTTTCTATATCATCCAAGAACACTTGAGGTGCAAGAACTATCTTTTCGTCATCTGTCTGGATGCGTTCTTTCAGACAAGAAGTCAGTGGGCCAAGGTCCACACCATGTGGTGTTGCTTTCAGCTTTTGCATGTCCAAGTTCTCATCGGAGTAAGCACCCATCGATAAAGCAAAACTCAGCAACATTTCTGGGTTATGTCCAGGATTCTCTATGCCTTGAAGTCTGGCAGTCAACTCAGCAAGAATTTCCCAATCATGTTTTGCGTTACCTCGTTTTGGAAATAAGGCAGGAGAGTATTTCGCAATATTTCTGATAGCCAGATTATAAAAAGTAATATCATATTGAGATCTCTCCAAAGCTGAAGTAGCTGGAAATATGATATCAGCATGTCTGCTTGTCTCTGTAAGATAGATATCCGAACAAACTATAAACTCTAGTTTATCGAAAGCTTTTTCCAAGTGCTGACCATTAGGTACTGACAAAATAGGATTTCCAGCTATACAGACCAACGCCTTTATCTGTCCTTCTCCTGGAGTGAGTATCTCATCTGCAAGAGAAGCTGATGGTGTCTCACCAAGGTACTTAGGTAATTTCCTCACCCTGGATAAGGAAATACTGCGCTTAGGCTTTCCTTTCCTAGGAGAGAAGGAAATCGGATCTATCGCAGGTCTCGGAAACATCATGCCCCCTTCCTTATCAAAATTTCCATTCAGAATATTAAACACATTTGAAAGCCAGATACACAGACCTCCAAAAGTCTGTGTACTCAGACCCATGCGACTATACAACACTGCTTTATCTGCAGCAGCCATTTCCAATGCGATCATTCTGATATTTGCTGCTTTGATTCCAGTAAGAACTTCGGCTTTTTCTGGTGTATAAGGTGCCACCAGAGTTCGGACATCTTCCAGTCCAGTAACGGACTCCTTTAAGTGCTGTAATTTCACTTTATCCTCAGCAAATAATACTTGAATCAAAGCCAGTAAGAAAAAGACATCTGTCTCAGGTCGGATAAAAAAGTGCTCATCTGCCTTGTGAGCAGTTAGCGTCTTGCGTGGATCTATCACAACAACTTTTCCCCTTTCCTGAATTGCACGTAATCTTTTTGCAATATCTGGAGAAGACATCATACTGCCATTAGAGACAAGAGGATTGGCCCCTAGAACAAGCAGATAGTTTGTATTATCCAGATCAGGAACGGGATTGAGCATAGAGTGCCCAGTCATATGTAGCGCCGCAACATGGTGTGGCATCTGATCCACCGTAGAAGCACTGAAGCGTGACTTTGATTTTAATGCCTGCATAAATGGTCGCAGATACAGCAAGTTACCTACATTGTGCGCATTGGGATTTCCAAGAAAAGTGGCGACTGCATTAGGGCCATGTTTCGTCTGAATCGCTTTTATCTTTTCTACAGTTATTTCAAAGGCCTCATCCCAACTGATTTGCACATGACCATTTACTGTCTTTTTGAGTGGTTCAGTGAGTCTGTCTTCGTCGCTGTAAAAATCTTGCAGTGCTACTGCTTTAGGGCAAATATGGCCACGAGACAATGGGTCTTTATCATCGCCTTTGATAGAAATGATTTTTCCATCTTCATGTTTGATTTCTATGCCGCATAGTGCTTCACAAATATTGCAGGTGCGGTAATGTGTTTTCATTGTTGCTCAAGTTAGGGAAAGATCATGGATAAAATGAGGAATAATGTAGTCCCCTTATAAATGCAGAATCATGGACTTTTAGATGGATTACTGGATTTTCGTGGATTTAAGAGTTGCCAAGGAAAATGCAGAATCACTGATTTCTTAGATGGATTACTAGATTGCGCAGATATAAGAAGACCAAAGAAAAAACCTTGTCCTCGTATAAAGGCAGAATCACGGATTGTGTAGACGGATTACTGGATTACTCTGATTTAAAGGCAGAATCACGGATCAGGTTTTAAGGAGTAGCAATTACATTACCAGTTTTTTAAACTTCATCGATCTTTCTCCGAAGCTTATGAGTAGTACCACTTCCATTTTGTAAGCCTTAAGGTAATTCAGTACTTGTGAAATATGTTTGTCTTCTAACTCTTTGACAGCTTTTAGTTTACGATGACTTTATCCTCTACTAAAAAATCCACTCTTCTTTTACCCATTGGGTCTTTCAGCTCCTTGTAATGGATTTCCATCTCTTGTTCTCTAACATATTATAAATCAAGCTGCTCCATCTCCTATGCCAGTGCTCGCTGATATATTACTTCCTGAAAGAGCATGCCAAGAAATTTATGCACTTCAAAAGAAGCTCCAATTATTCTCTCAGTAATCTCTTTATGCTTCATGTTTATTAAGATAAGACTTACTAACAAGATAGGAAATCAAGTCCATTCATGAATCAACCGTCATGGTTAGGAAATGTAAACCAGTCTGATTTATA
>CAZKXO010000384.1:0-3260 GCA_964556525.1 uncultured Saprospiraceae bacterium | reverse complement strand
ATTAAAATATCAAAGTTCGTAGTCATCACAATATTCTAAGACCTGATGATTAAAAGCTGTAGCTTAGAATGCCCTTGAAAAAGAATGGGGCTCCAGGGGTAAAATGGATTTCCTCGACGCTTTCGGTTTCATTAAACAATCGGGATTCAGTGGCAAATTGAGTTTCATTCCACTCAGTATTTAGTAGATTTTGAATCTGAAATCCTAAGGTCAGCTTGCTAAACTTATAGTTCATATTTAGATCTACTATGGTATATCCTGGGGCCACAATGCTGTTATCCTCATTTGCTGCTCTATCACCTAGATGTCTGACATCCAAGCCTCCACTTAGACCAGACTTATGCCTTAGTGTCAAGCCAGTTCTTATTGTAAAGTTAGGTGCTAGTGGAATGTAGTCATTACCCCGATCTTCTTCTATGGCTCTAGCCAAAGTATAATTGATATCAGAATTTAGAAATAGCCATTCTAGAGGCTGGTACCTCACAGAAAAGTCAATACCTCTTCGAGAAGTTTCGCCACTCGGCTCTACTATACCCGCATCACCGACATAGACAAACTCTTGTTCCAAAAACAAATTCCACACAGCAACATTTACAAAAAGGCTCTGCACGGGCTTCCATATAGCACCCACATCTACGCCATATGCGGCAGGAATAGTATTGCGCTCTGGGTCAGTGAGAAATACTCTTGCATCATTGCTGTGAAAGCCCTTTCCTGCCTTGGTATAGAATTGCAGATTAGGAGAAGCATGATAAAACAAACTAAGTTTTGGACTCCATATAGATCTGGAAGCTGAGGTCCTGTCGAAGGTAGTAGAGAGCTTATTCAGATAAGAGAAACTGAACAAATCAGCTCTTAATCCAGCTCTTACCAAAATCTTACCAAAGTCAAGTCCGACATCTCCATGCACTGCAAGATTACTCTCATCTACATCCCCATATTGCAGTCTATTCTGAATGGTAGTTCTATTGATAGTATTTGCCAGTAAATTATTGTCGCTGTCATCTATTCTGAAATCGACCCCCACATTGATATCACTTGTAAATAGTCCAGTTGCAATACTTTTCTGATAGTCGGCAATCAAACCAAAAAGATTTCTGCTTTCTTGCTGACGGATTTGATCTCCATTTTCAGCATCCTCCAGGAAAAAAGTAAAGTTGGAAAACAGATCAAAATTATAATTAGAGTAGTACACCTTGGTCTTTATCAATGAAGAGGCATCTAAGAATTTCTTGTAATCCAAAATAGCATTTGACCGCGAGGTAGTTCCACCTTCTGTATCATCTATGGCGCCAAATCTAGTAATACTCCCATCATCGACCGCTCTCTGAGGAATCTGTCCTGAGGCATCCCAGGTGCTGGAAAAATGTGAAACAGAAAGATTGAGAGATGAGGTTTCTGTGATTTCGGCATTCCAGTTTCCCAATAGGTTCAGCCTACTAAAGTTTTGTGGACTTTCGAAAGGGCCATCAGATAATAAATATTCGCCAGCCACATAAGCGCCATGTCGATCGCTATCCACAAGTTTTAGAATAGACAAGGCTCTTTGCGTATTGAATTGGCCAGCTTCTAGTTTAACCAGGTTGGTGGCAACCCGTTTCTTGGTAGTGAAATCTACGTAACCAGCTGTATTGAAATTGCCCTTATCTGCATGATAAGGACCTAGACCGAAATCAATCTTTTCTATAGTTTCAGGTATCAAAAAATGTAAATCAGCATAGCCTTGCCCGTGAGCATGGGAAACCATATTGACAGGGATACCATCAGCTGTGATAGTAATGTCCGTTCCATGATCTATATCAAAGCCTCTGAGAAAGATTTGCTCAGCCTTCCCTCCACCGGCATGTTGACCTATGAATAGGCCGGGTACTTTGGTAAGAATTTCTTGTGAGGAAGAAACGGGTTTTATATCGATGTCCAACTCAGATAATATCTCAGCTGAAGTTCTTGTATTGGATATCGTGATTGCATCTAAAGATATATCAGAAGCTACGAGCCGTATGGGAACAATTTTTCCTAAGACCTTGACTACATAAATAGTAGGTTTAAAAGTCAAATGTGTCACGGCTAAGCTGTCACCGAGTTGTACATGATCTAACGTAAACAAGCCCTGATCATCACTATGCGCATGATCACCACTGTGCATATCATGTATCAGTGCATAAGACACTGGTGCACCTTGAGCATCTAAGAGTCTCCCCAAAAATGACTGGGCATCTAAGCCTACATAACTACTAAGTGATAACACCAATATCAGACATCTCATAAACTCTTTGTATCTATTGTAATGCTTTTAGTTCTGGAATCTATGTTCTATGCACAAAGCTATTATTGCAGTTGGAATATATATGTGCCTTTTGTTACAAAAAATAGAATATCACTTCAATTTGTTGTGGTCAGGATGGATAAAGTGATTGCGCTAAATACTTAAGGTATATAATGAATTGTATAAATTCGCCATATGTGACTTTTGTCACAAAACAATCCAACATAAAGCCATAATCTTATTAGCTTAATCGAGCTTGATTAGTTGCCCGAAATCTAAAAACGAATATAATCTATGAGCTTTAAAGAATCTGTTCTTTCTCACTTCCCTAACTTTCAAAAGTCACAGGATTTTTCAGATGAACTTCTTGCTGTGGGGCAAGTAATGGAGGTAACTGCAGGAACAATCCTAATGAATGTAGGTGACTATATCAGAGTCATCCCTTTCCTAATGGAAGGCTTACTGAAGATCTATCGTGAAGATGCGCAAGGCAACGAAATCCTACTCTATTATATAAAGAGTGGTGAAAGCTGCGTCATCTCTATTACAGCAGCTCTGAAAAATGAAAAGAGTTCTATCAAAGCCTATGTGGATGAAGACAGTTCTTTGCTTGCGGTGCCCATTCAGGATTTTGAAAAGCTACTGAACAAATACAACCTACTCCATAATTTCACCTATGACTTATTTAATCTGAAATACAACCAACTGATAGATTCTATAGACAGTCTTGCCTTTACAGATATGCGTATGCGCCTTATGAATTACCTCACAAAAGTTGCCCAAGCTAAAGACACAACTGAGATAGAAGGACTAACCCACAAAAAGATAGCACAAGATCTATCTACTTCTAGAGAGGTAGTATCTAGACTACTAAATGCTTTTCAGAAGGAAGGAAAAATCAAACTGGCGCATAGAAAAATTACGCTTAATTAAGTTATCACCTACGGGTTTCTAAGTATAAAATCAAGCAGTATAATGGGCTCAAAATCCTACT
>CAZKXO010000383.1:0-3289 GCA_964556525.1 uncultured Saprospiraceae bacterium | reverse complement strand
GGAGGGAAAACGATACCAGAGGATATTTTGTCGGTACGAAAGAAACCAACAGGGAAATAGAAATAGATTGTTCGGATCCTAATTTTGGAAATAACTTCTTCTGGGGTGCACAAGAAGATGTCATTTTTATAGATGCAGCTAATGGTGGCTTTGATGGAGATGTGCCCACTACGGAAACCTCAGCAGGTACAACTGCTGGTGCTAATGCTATTACCGGAGTTGGGGGTTCCTTTGCCAGATTTTCTGTCTTAGATGATTATCTCTATGTCTTAAATATGAGAGATCTCGTATCATATAATCTCAGTAATCCTCTTAAGCCTGAAAAGACCGCAACAACCTCTGTAGGATGGCAGATAGAAACACTATTTCCTTATAAAAACAATCTCTTCATAGGCGGAAATAATGGTATGTTTATCTATGATAGAGTAGATCCCGCTGCGCCACAGTTTGTGTCAGCCTTCAGGCATGCAAATGCTTGTGACCCTGTCTTTGTCAGAGATGACATCGCTTATGTCACACTGAGAAATGGAACGACTTGTCAGAATTTTATAAACCAGCTGGATGTCCTCGATGTAAGTAACATCAGATCACCCCAACTTATAGAAAGTTTCGATATGGACCATCCTCATGGACTGGCAGTAAGAGCAAATAATTTGTATATCTGCGAAGGTAGTCACGGACTCAAAGTATTTGAAAATGATGACCTCCGTAAGATAGATGATAACAGAATAGCTCATATCAAAGATATAGATGCCTATGATGTGATTTCATTGGCGCAAGATCATCTATTGATAATCGGTGCGGATGGGCTCTACCAATATGATTCGTCAGACCCTTCAGATCTAGAACTACTAAGCTTCTTACCTTCTACACCTTAAGACAGATGAAGAAATTATCCATAATTCTAGCCGCATTGGTTCTGGCTATAGTCGGAACCAATGCACAAGATCTACCTATAGATTCAGACCAAGCAGTTGTCATTGTAGAGCTTAAAAATGGTACAATCATAGAAGCTGAAGTCAACTCTTGGGTAATAGGAACTTATATAGATCTCAAGACTACTTGGAATGAAAGTATAGTTCTTCCCAGTGATGCCATACTAAAGGTGCAACAAAAAAGTGCCTTGGATTTCCAAAAGCATCATTATTACAACTTCAGAGAAAAAGGAATTTACTACACTGGCAAGATCCAACTTATAGTGGCAAATAAAGGTGAAAGAGCTAATAAAGTAAACGGACTAGGCTTCTCGTTTTCGAGTGGATATAGATTCAACAGGCTGGTCAGTGTAGGAGGAGGGATAGGCTATGATAGATTCATCTGGAATACTGCAGAAAACTTTGTACCTCTCTTTGCTGAGTTTTCCAGCTACTTTATTCCTAGAAATTCTTCTTTATTTACAAATATCCAGGCAGGATATAGTCTTGCTATAAAGGATGAGGATTTTGGTTTGACAGAGGCCAAAGGTGGCCTTATGTTTTACCCTGCAATTGGTATGCGATTGGGCAGTTTGGAAAACAAGTTCACTATAGATGTAGGCTATAAATTCCAACGGGCAGCACTTACTTATAATGATGCCTTCAGAAGAAGTACCTCGGAACAACGACTTACTTATAAGCGGCTTACAGTGAGAATTGGTATCTTAATGTAAAATTTTCATTTAGTAGATGTCGGCTTCCATATCAAAATATTCCTTCCATGATGACTCCGAGCGAGACAAGCTCATCTCATACTGTAAGGAAAATAATAGAATAGCTCAAGAGCTGCTGTACCGACATTACTTCCCTACCATGGAAAAGATGGTGATGAGATATACACAAGATGATGATCAAATTATAAGTATCCTGAATGATGGCTTCTTGAGAGTATTTAAGAAGTTGCATCTATATGAAGGGAAAGGCTCTTTCGAAGGATGGATAAGGAGAATAGTATATCACAGTGTCAGTAATTATTTCAGAGCCCAGAGTAAAGATCTGAAGTTTATACTCTATGAAGACGGATATAAAGATGAGCCGACGGAATCAGCTAAGCACAGTTTGTACTATCAGGATCTACTTACCTTATTGAATAAGCTACCAGAAAAGCATATGAAGGTATTTCACATGTATGCAATAGAAGGTTTTGATCATAAAGAAATCAGCAATCAACTCAATATCAATAAGAATACTTGCAGATGGTATTTATCAGAAGCACGTAAAATTTTACAAAAAGAATACTTTAAGAAGTTTGCAAAAGACTACAATGAAGCAGGTTAACAACAGAGCAAGAGTTGATAGAGCATGGGAGCAACTACTTCCTGTTCTAGAAAAGGAATTTCCGCAAAAGGAAAAAGAACGTCGAGTTGGGCTATGGCTTTTGGCACTTATTGCTGCATGCACAGTAATATACATAGTTCTGAGAGCCTGTCACAAAGAGTCGGTACAGCTTGCTCATGCAACAGCAGAGGTACAAGAGGTGCAGACGCCAAACAAAGAGGCAACTGTAACCCAGAATCCACAGTCACTATCGAAAGAATCAACGTCTCAGCTTACTAACGATCAGTCAAATAATGAACAACCCCTAGTGCAAAGAACTATATCGGGTCTTGGCTCTGAGTCATTCCCGTTAGAAACACAATCAGTAAGAACAAAAGACTTGGCGCAAGACAATTATAGAACTACCATCATAAACAAGGTCAGTCAAGCTAAGGAATGGACAAATAAAGAAATTATCTCCTCAGTAGGAAGAGTCGAAAACACTAGTGTAGAAAACACAAATAACAGTCTGAACAGTACTGACAAAAGCTCAGTTACAACTTCCATTAGTAAAGTTTCAGAATTACAGTCGGCTCTTCCTCTCATCTATTCATCTTACCGATTGCTCCCTCTTCATAAGAGAGACATCAGTATTACTGCTTCATCATATTCGCAGAGTTTCTCAGATGTACAGTTAGCCAAATCAAAAGAATTTTCAAAACAAATATTTGCAGAATTAAGTGCAGAAACCTTACACCAGTTCGACTTTATACCTTCAGGTCTAAGCATGGAGTTTGCTGTTGGGAAAAGATATAAGCACTGGGCACTTGGCCTAGATGCCGGTGTAGGATACAATGATTTTTTTAGAAATCCTTCAGCAGTTTTAGGTGCCCAAACAGATATTAGCATTCATCAAGATGAAGATCAGCCAGATGCAAATGGAGGCGAACTAGGAGGTTTCAATCCCAACGTCATAGAAGACAACCGTACTACAACCGATCAAAATAGCTACAACAGATTTTTCTTTCAGACAGGTCTATTTCTACGTCGCGAAATAT
>CAZKXO010000382.1:0-3308 GCA_964556525.1 uncultured Saprospiraceae bacterium | reverse complement strand
ATTCAAGGCAGCAGCCAATACAGCTGAGCCAGTATTACTAGAGCCTATCATGGGACTTGAGGTGGTGACACCTGAAGAATATGTAGGATCTGTAATCGGTGATTTGAACAGAAGAAGAGGGCTTCCTAAAGGTCAAGAGACCAGAACTGGAGGAGCAGTAGTTATTTCTGCTGATGTGCCTTTATCTGAGATGTTTGGATATGTCACACAACTAAGAACAATTACCTCTGGTAGAGCAAGTAGTACGATGACTTTCAGTCACTATGCTGCAGCTCCAAAGAATGTTGCAAAAGAAGTTATTGAAAAAGCTAAAGGTGAAGTGAATGTTTAGTCTTTAATTAGTTGATAAATCAACTAATTAAGCCTACATTTGCGCTCCTTTTACATTTTATAAGGTTATGAATCAAAAAATTAGAATCAAACTTCGAAGTTACGACTACAACTTAGTTGATAAGTCTACTGAGAAGATAGTGAAAACGGTACGAAATAGTGGTGCTGTGATCTCTGGTCCGATTCCTCTGCCAACAGATAAAGAAATTCACACGGTGCTCAGATCACCTCACGTGAATAAAAAATCTCGCGAGCAGTTTTCTCTTCGGACCCACAAGAGACTCATAGAAATCTATACCCCGACTCAGAAAACAGTGGATGCACTGTCTAAGTTAGAGTTGCCTAGTGGTGTAGACATTCAAGTCAAGCTCACTTAAGTACAAAATTCACATTAATAATTTTTCTAATGCAAGACGCTTCGGTGTCTTATAGGCAAATATTGCTTAATCATATATAAGATATATGAACGGATTAATAGGAAAGAAAATAGGGATGACAAGCATCTTTGACGAAGCTGGGAAGAATATTCCTTGTACAGTTATAGAGGTGACTCCCAATGTTGTTTCTCAGGTTAAGACTGAGGACGGCAACGATGGTTACAACTCTATTCAGTTGGCATATGGCAATCGAAAAGAGAAGCGTATCACCAAAGCACTTGGTGGCCACTTAAAGCGTGCAGGTCTTTCATCTGCCCAGAAGCTTGTCGAATTTAGAAATGCTTCACTCGAGAAAGGGCAAGGTGATAAAATAGAAATAACTGATGTCTTCGAAGAAGGTGATATCGTAAACGCCGTAGGAACCTCTAAAGGTAAGGGATTCCAAGGGGTAGTGAAAAGACACAATTTCGGTGGTGTAGGCCAAGCGACGCATGGTCAGCACAACAGAGGTAGAGCGCCAGGTGCTATAGGTGCATGTTCTACGCCTTCTAAAGTCTATAAAGGCACTAGAATGGGAGGTAGAATGGGAGGCAAAAGGGTAAAGACTATGAACTTAAAGGTTGTAAAGATTTTCCCTGAGAAGAACATTTTGTTAATCAAAGGAGCGGTACCTGGTCATAAGGGATCTCTTGTAGTAATCGAAAAGTAAGATATCATGAAAGCTGATGTTTACGGTATAAATGGACAAACAACAGGCAGGTCAGTAGATCTTCCTGACGAGATTTTTGGTATCGAACCAAATAATCATGCTGTCTACCTTGCGGTGAAGTCTATTCAGGCTAACCAAAGACAAGGAACCCACAAATCAAAAGAAAGAGGTGAGATTAAAGGATCTACCAAAAAGATTAAGAAGCAAAAGGGAACGGGTACAGCGAGAGCAGGTAGTTTGAAAAACCCTTTGTTCAGAGGTGGTGGTAGAATGTTTGGTCCAAGACCTAGAAAGTATTCTGTAGGTCTTAACAAAAAAGTAAAAGTATTAGCGAGAAGATCTGCTTTTTCATCTAAAGCAGCTGCAGGTACTCTTAAAGTGATTGAGGATTTTGCTTTCGAAGCACCTAAGACAAGTGAGTTTGCAAAAGTCGTAGACAACTTAGAAGGCGGCAACAGCAAGAACCTATTCTTGTTTGCCAATTCAGACAAAAATGTCGTGCTATCTGCCAGAAACTTACCTAAGACTTCAGTAAAGTCTATAGATACAGTAAGTACACTTGATATACTAAAAGCAAGTCAGGTATTCATATCTGAGAATTCTGTTAAAAATCTGAAAGACAAGTTGTCAAACTAGAATCATGAGTAAGCAAGTATTAGTAAAACCAATTATATCAGAAAAATCTGAGCTTCTTTCAGATGCGCATTCTCAGTACAGTTTTGTTGTCAATAAAAAAGCTAACAAAATTGAGATAAAGAAAGCGGTTGAGAAGATGTATAGTGTGAAGGTTACTTCGGTAAATACATTGATTATGCCTTCTAAGTCAAAGATCAGAAATACAAGATCTGGAGTTCAGAAAGGAAAGAAGAGCGCCTACAAAAAAGCAATCATTAAGCTTGCTGCAGGCGAAGAAATAGATTTTTTTGGAGAAGTTTAATAAGAGCATAAGTAGAAAGTAATGCCAGTTAAAAAACACAAACCAGTATCTCCCGGACGTAGACACTACGTAAGTAATACCGATTCGGCACTAACTAGTAAATCTAGTAAGCCTTACAAAGGCCTGACTGTGGGTATTAAGAAGTCAGGTGGACGTAACCACGATGGAAAAATGACTGTCAGAAATATTGGTGGAGGTCACAAAAGAAAATATAGAATTATAGACTTCAAAAGAGACAACGAAGGTGTCAAAGGTGAAGTAATGACTATAGAGTATGATCCGAACAGATCAGCATATATCGCCTTAGTAGATTTTGCAGGGGAGAAAAGATATATCATAGCGCCTAATGGACTTAAAGAAGGTGCAACAATTGTGTCTGGGAAAAATGCTACTCCTGAAGTTGGAAACACAATGTACCTGAGTGACATTCCTCTTGGTGCTACTATTCATGCTATTGAAATGACTCCTGGTAAAGGAGCTCAGCTAGCAAGAAGTGCAGGAACATCTTGTACACTAATGGGTAGAGAAGGAAAGTATGCAATTGTAAAATTACCAAGCGGTGAAGTAAGAAGAATCCTTCTGACTTGTAAAGCAACAATTGGTTCTACTTCTAATCCTGACCATGGTCTTACAGTAATGGGTAAGGCAGGTAGAAACAGATGGAAAGGAAGAAGACCGCGAGTAAGAGGTGTTGCGATGAATCCAGTTGATCACCCGATGGGTGGTGGTGAAGGTAAGTCTTCAGGAGGTCACCCTAGATCTAGAACTGGTGTAATGGCCAAAGGCCAAAAAACTAGAAATACGAAGAAACATTCTTCTAAACTGATTATCTCTAGAAGAAAAACAAAAAATAAATAAGCATGGCTAGATCATTAAGAAAAGGACCTTATGTACATCATAAGCTTTTAGCTAAGGTTCAGAAAGCACAGGAATCAACTAAGAAGTCTGTACTTAA
>CAZKXO010000381.1:0-3312 GCA_964556525.1 uncultured Saprospiraceae bacterium | reverse complement strand
CTAGAGGTAAGGATGGGTAAGGGTAAAGGAAACTTGGATCACTATGTTGCAAGAATCAGAGCAGGAAGAATAATGTTTGAGTTGGATGGTGTTCCTCAGAAGTTGGCCTATGAAGCACTTAGGCTAGCTGCACAGAAGTTACCTGTGGCGACAAAGACTATAACAAGACCAGATTACGCAGAATAGAAAACTAGAAACGATGCCTAGTAAAAAATACATAGAGTTACAAGAATTTACAGACGATGAATTAAAAAACGAATTGTCTGAAACAGTTTCTCAATATCAAAATTTACAATTCGATCATACACTGAAAGGATTGGAAAACCCTCTATCACTGAAAGAGGTTCGTAGAGATATAGCAAGAATGAAAACTGAAATGAGAAAGAGAGAACTTACTGCTATGACTCCGGAACAACTTGCTGGTAGAACTAAGATTCGTTCAAGAAGAAGAAAAAAATAATATGTCGACTGAACAAGAACAAATACAAATTCAGAAGAATAAGAAGACCCGTATTGGGATCGTGACAAGTACAAAAATGGACAAATCCATTACAGTATCTGTAGAAAGAAAACTACGTCACCCTATCTACGGTAAGTTTGTAAAGAAGACAAAAAAATTCGTCGCTCATGATGAGTTGAATGACTGCAATGAAGGCGATTTAGTAAAGATTATAGAGTCTAGGCCACTTAGCAAAAGAAAGAGGTGGAGACTTACTGAAATTATAGAAAGAGCTAAATAATCTAACAATGATACAGCAAGAAAGTAGACTTAGTGTAGCAGACAATTCAGGTGCCAAGGAAGTACTTTGCATCAGAGTACTAGGTGGATCTAAAAGAAGATATGCTTCAGTAGGTGACAAAATTGTCGTTACTGTAAAAGATGCCTCTCCAGGGGGAGTAAAAAAAGGTTTGGTTTCTCCAGCTGTAATAGTTAGAACCAAGAAAGAAATAAGAAGAGCAGACGGTACCTATATCAGATTTGACGATAATGCAGTTGTTCTGCTTACAGCGGCGGACGAGCCTAGGGGTACACGTATCTTCGGACCTGTAGCGAGAGAATTGAGAGACAAAGAATACATGAGAATTATATCATTAGCTCCAGAGGTGCTATAGAATTAATATACTATGAAAAGTGTTAGATCACATAAGACCAATAAACTGCACGTCAAGAAAGGCGACAGGGTAGTTGTTATCTCTGGTGCTTATAAAGGCACTGAAGGAGAGGTGATAAAAGTTATTCCTTCTAAATACAGAGCTATTGTAGAAGGCGTAAATAAAGCCAAGAAGCATACTAAGCCAACTGCAGATCAGCCAGGGGGAATAAACGAAGTAGAGCAGCCAATACATCTTTCAAATCTATTGCTTCTTGATCCTAAATCAGGAAAGGGTACAAGAGTCGGAAGAAAGGAAGTGGATGGAAAAAGTGTAAGATATTCTAAGTCATCAGGAGAAATAATTAAGTAATGAGTTACGAACCTAGACTACTAACAAAATATAATGCTGAAATAATACCTGCATTGACGGAGCAGTTTCAGTATAAGAGTAAAATGCAAGTGCCTAAACTTGTGAAAATTGCCCTTAACCAAGGTGTTGGTTTGGCTACGCAAGATAAGAAGCTTGTAGAAAATGCGCTCCAGGAAATGTCAGTTATAACTGGCCAAAAAGCTGTTGCTACAATTGCAAGCAAGTCCGTATCGAATTTCAAATTGAGAGAAGGTATGCCTATTGGGGCTAAAGTAACTCTGAGAAAGGAGAAGATGTGGGACTTCCTCGACAGACTTATTTCTGTTGCACTGCCAAGGGTAAGAGACTTTAGAGGAATCAGTGACAAGAGTTTTGATGGAAGAGGAAATTACTCTCTTGGTATCAAAGAGCAAATTATATTCCCTGAGATCAATATCGACCAGATAAATAAGATCACCGGTATGGATATCAACTTTGTGACAACAGCCAAAACGGATGCTGAAGCTCTGGCTTTGTTGAAACTATTAGGAATGCCTTTTAAGAATCAAAGAAACTAGAATATAAAATGGCTAGAAAAGCATTAATAGCAAGAGAAGAAAAAAGACGTAAGCTAGTAGAGAAGTACGCTGAGAAGAGAGCGCAATTGAAGAAGGAAGGCAAGTGGGACGAACTAGACAAACTACCTAAGAATTCTTGCAAAGTAAGGTTACACAATAGATGCAGACTGACCGGTCGTCCTAAGGGCTACATGAGAAAGTTTGGAATCAATAGAGTAACATTTAGAAAGATGGCCTTAGAAGGTAAAATTCCAGGATTAACTAAATCTAGTTGGTAGAACCTAAAAAGTAAAAAAGAAGATGGTTACAGATTCAATAGCAGATTACCTAACAAGAATTAGAAATGCTCAACAGGCTAAGCACAAGATTGTTGAGATTCCTGCTTCTAAGATGAAAAAGAGTATTACCGAAATACTTTACGATCAGGGTTTTATCCTTAAGTATAAGTTCGATGACGAAGCTGGAAAGCATGGACTTATCAAGATTGCAATCAAGTATGATAGCAAAACAAAAGAACCGGTAATAAAAAAGCTTGGTAGATTAAGTAAGCCAGGTCTGAGAAAATATGTAAGGTCAAATGAAATTCCTAGGGCCATTAATGGACTAGGTATAAATATAATTTCTACTTCCAAAGGTGTGATGACGGATAAGCAAGCTGTTAAGGAAAATGTGGGAGGAGAATTAATTTGTTACGTACACTAAAGATATAGTATGTCTAGAATAGGAAAAGCACCTATAACAATACCTGCAGGCGTTACCTTTGATTGTACCAAGGGAAATCTTATCACTGTAAAAGGCCCTAAAGGTGAGCTTAAAATGCAGGCAGATCCAGATATTAAATTTAATCTGGAAGACGGAACGCTGAATGTAGTCAGACCTACAGATCAGAAAAGACATAAAGCAATGCACGGCCTATACCGTTCATTGGTTAATAATATGGTGGAAGGTGTTGCTAATGGAATCACCAAAGAATTGGAGTTAGTCGGTGTAGGTTACAGAGTTGCCAATACTGGGAACCTTTTGGAATTGACCTTAGGATACTCTCACCCTATTTACTTCTACGTTCCTGATGAAGTTAAGTTGGAAACAAAGATGGAAAAAGGATCTCCTCCAACGATTATCCTTAACAGTCACGATAAGCAACTTATAGGGCAAGTGGCTGCTAAGATCAGAGCATTTAGAAAAACTGAGCCTTATAAAGGAAAAGGTATCAGATTTAAAGGAGAACAAATTAGAAGAAAAGCTGGTAAAGCAGCTGCAAAATAATTGAAGTTATGATCTCGAAAACAGC
>CAZKXO010000380.1:0-3317 GCA_964556525.1 uncultured Saprospiraceae bacterium | reverse complement strand
GAATATTCTAATATGAAATCGCTGTTGATTTTTTATGATTAATTCTACAAGTTTTTCTGCCACAGCTGAGCCTGTAGCAACTCCCATTCCTCCTAGTCTAGCCGCTATGTAAATGTTTTTTTCAACCTGTTGAACAAGTGGCTTTTTGGATTTTCCTGTAGCAATAATTCCACTCCATGAATGGGTAATCTTACTATCATCGATCCCTAAATCAGTAACAACAAAGTTTTTTAAATACTTCTCGATCAATTGATTAGACCCAAACTCATCTGTTAGTTCATTCTCATGATCTAAGTTGCGGGCACCGCCAATAAGGAGTCTGTTAGAGATGTTTCTAAAATAGATATAGCCTCTGTCTAGATGAAAGGTTCCTTGCAGTTTAAGGTCAGGAATAGGATTACTGACAAGTACTTGATTCCTCGCAGGAATTATATCTAAGTCAGGGAAAAAAGAGGATGTAAAAGCATTAGTAGTAAATATTAAGTTTTGCGTTTTTAAAGTGAGATCTACACCAACTTTAGCTACAATTTCTGATTGATTTTTATTGTAATCTCCCAAGGCCATTCCCAGTAAGATATCAACACCAAAATCCTTCAATTTTGATATGAGAACTGTAACAAGTTTGACTGGATTTAGACTGCCTTCGAGTGGATTATGTAGAATTTGTTTGTACAGTGATGAAGAAAAGACTTGTTCTGCTGTGGAAATGGTATTATTCTTTCCGGTAGCCTCAAGTAATAATTTATTTATATAGGTAAGCTGGTCAGCACATTTCTCAAAATCGGATTTTGCCCTAAACAATTCTGAACCTCCAACTTGTTTGTATGTAATCGATTCACTAGAATGCAATTGTCTTAGTAACTGCAATCCTCTCCATCTCAGAGCAATAGTATTTATAACTTCTTCTTCAGTGTTATTTCCGAGGTCATCCAATATCTCTCCTACTGTACCATAACAAGCAAATCCTGCATTCTTAGTAGAAGCACCAGCTGGCAAAGTATTCCTGTCTAAGACTGCAATTTTCTTACCTGGATTATTTTGCATGAGGAGCAAGGCTGTTGTCAAGCCGACGATACCGGCACCGACGATGCAATAGTCATATTCAGGAAACCAATATTCTTTCTCCCAGAAGCTTAACATGATATTGCTTTTGCATGAGTAAGGCTCAAAGTATACATTTGTACTCACAAACAAGAAAAGATGATTCAGAGAATTCAATCCATTTTTTTGCTTCTAGCCGCTGCTGGATTTGGGAGCTTATTTTTTGTACCTATAGCTAAAAGCAATAAAGGATTTGGCGAAATATATGCCAATCAAGCTCTAGATGTACAGGATCATATAGGACTTATAGGTCTTACAGCCGGAGGTGCAATCCTAGCTTTAATAAGTATTTTCTTATTCAATAACAGAAAATTACAGGTCGCAATGAGCAGTTTTGCTGCAATCCTGGTATTACCTCTGATAGGATTATCTTACTTCTTATTCTCAGGAAATGCGGCGACTGATTCTATGGCTACTACTTCTCTTTCAGCTGGATTTTTCTTGCCTATTGCCTCTTTCGTAATGTGTTTACTTGCAGTTTCATTTATAAGAAAAGACGAAAAGCTGGTCAAGTCTATGGACAGATTGCGATAAAAAAAGGGACAAATCTTTCGATTTACCCCTTTGTAATTTCTATTTTTCTAAGAAGATCAATCTGGTCGCTTTTTTGCGGAATAATTCAGCTTAAGCTGACCTGATTTTCTTAATTTCTGCTTTACATCGGTTACTATACCCATAGTAACATCTCCGTCTACTTTGAGAGAGGAGTTTATTCCTGGTCTCTGATTCTCAGCAATCTTACTCCTATGCTTTTCTAAAAACAAAGGGATATCGCTTATGTCCGAAAATTTATCACCTAGTTGTAGTCTGGGCTTAGTACCGTATTGATTTTGATATTGCTTCAGTGGTTTTCCTATAAGTAAGTAGTTAACCAGTGATTTCTTCTCAAGCTTGGTCAGCTCTGTAGCATAAGGTACATTATTAGTAACCATGACCGTAGAATCTCTCAGTACTGTAACAACCATAAAGAAGAACAGTAACATGAATATGATATCTGGTAATGATGCTGTAGATACTTCAGGTGTAGAACTACCTCTTTTCTTTTGAAATTTTCCCATCTGAATTAATTTTCTTCTCCGAAATTAGTTGGTTCTGCCTCAGAAATTACCAAAGGAATTTCTTTTCTGATTTCCCTCTGAGTTGCCTTATCTAAGAAGGCATAACTTTTACCAAAACGTCTATTGGCCATTTCCTCCCTTAGTTCATTATAAGCTGCTTTGAGCTCGTTGTAAACTTCCAAGTAAGTTTTATAGCTAGTACCTCTGTCATTTTTAATCGAAATAATCGCCTTTCTTGGGTTCTCAGCCATATCAGGACGACCATTAGGGTTCATTATAAACTCCTTAGCATTTGCTCTAAGTGTATTTAAGCTTTGTGGCTCTCCTCTCACTAATAGTTGGTCGTCAGCATTTACCAGAACAGAGTAGACATTACGTTTCTTCATATCCAAGGTCTCTGGTTCTTCCTCAGACCATGGCGGGAGTCTTACAAGTACTCCTTTATCTACATCAATAGTTGTTGTTACCAAGAAGAATATGAGCAAGAGAAAGGCTATATCTGCCATAGAACCTGCATTGACTTCTGGTGCTTTTCGTGCTTTTTTCTTAGCCATCGGGTTATTTTGATTACTTGAACAAATTCAAAATCTCCATAACAACGGCCGCGAAGAAGGCAAAGCCTATACTTATAACGACTGTCTTAACACCTCCACTTATCAATTTGGACACATTATCACTTACATCAAACTTCTCAGTGAGCATTACCAGTCTACCTGTATCAGCCTCAGCTGTAGAGTAAAGGATGAAGAACAATATGGCTATTCCCGCAAATCCAAGAATAAACTTAAGTGACCCTTTGGGATTGGAAAGTAATCCAAATAAACCGAAGAGTACAGCAGCTAATGCTGCCACAACTACTAGAAGAATAACTACGGAGATGGCAGGGTTGAAAAAATCAAAAGTTGCTTCAGGATTGCTCTTCATCAGTGCATTCAGATCTTCTGACATGCTATATTTAGAGTTCACTCCAGAAATGATAGAACCTAGAGAAATAATTACGCTTATTACTCCTATGGCTATAGCAATGAGTTGACCCTTGCTTGTTAGTAATTTATACATATGATTTTCTAAATATAATGTTACTTAAATAAGCCATTTCTAGCCATTACATCCACTAGTCCAATAGAAGATTCTTCCATTTTATTGACTATTCCATCT
>CAZKXO010000379.1:0-3343 GCA_964556525.1 uncultured Saprospiraceae bacterium | reverse complement strand
GGTAATGACTGTTTTTACATAACAAGGAAGAGTAGTTATTATTTTCAAAACTGTCTGCACCTATTTTATTGAAGTCAGAAACCATTATTTTTTTCTTTTCATCTTTAATACACTTGTTGGTAACAAGGCTGTACCCGAAACAGGTTATACCTAGTAAGAGCAAGATTGAAAATGCAAAGGATCTTCTTGGTGCCACCAAATCTTTACCATTCCTAGTAAGCAAGGAGACGCAGTATACTACAAAAATAGACACAGGAGCAAAATGATTAAAGTGGTTGTAGTTCACCCCATACATAGAACAAACGAAAATATAGTTGGCAATCGAAAATACAGCAGCATATTCAAGCTTTGACAATTGTCTTTTCTTCCATAAAGAAATAATTATGGGGCATACTAATAGCAATAAGCATATAATGCCTAGTATACCAGTCTCACTCATAAATTCTAAAAACCAATTATGTGCATGATTATAGGTTTTAGGGTTGTATGGATTATTAAACCATACAGAGTATTGGTATAAGCCATATTGACCAATTTCATTAATCCAACTACCTCTTCCTATACCTAGAACAGGAGATGTTTTTATCAGAGAAATGGTATTCTCCCATAATGCCAGCCGGTTATCTTGCATATACACTTCGCCAAAGAGAGATTTTGTTCCACTTGCATTGGTAATTCTTGTAAAGTATACATAGGCGATACTTAATCCAGAAAACATACCAGCAATCAAATGCTTACATATAGACGCAAAAGAGATTTTAAAGTAATAGACTGATATAAAATAAAAATTCATAAGACTACACAGAAAGACTTGCAAGGAACCAGTCTTATAAGTAATAAAAGAAGATATTACCAACAATAAAAGATTGGAAGAAATCCAAATCTTACTTCTACTAGAGGTGTAAACAAAAGGAAGTAAAACAACCAACAAGCTGCCTAAATAATGGAAATTCCTTCCTGTCCATATAACCACATTATAGTTTGCAGTTCTATTGTTAGCAGGAAAAAAATACAAGACATAGGTTATAAGTGACAATAAGATTAATGCTGACACCATCGAAAGCCACCGTAGATGAATATCCTTAGCCGGATATAGTTCAAATGCTTTATAAGCAAGATACACCAGTACTGTCATAAAGGTGGAATAAAAAACATTGTAGCAGTCCTTAGCCCAGAGAACAGAACTAAGACTAAGTACGATAAGCAATAACCAGGCAAGATCCGCTGTTCTGAATTTTACTGTGATATAGGGTTTAGAAAAATAAGAATATATAATCTGTACAAGACAAACAGCAACTATAGCAATAGGCAATTCTAGTGACTTAAAACTTGGTTTGATAAAAGGAAGCGTGATAATACAACTAGACAAGATTAGTAGAGACAAACTTCCATTTAATGAAAACCAAGAATTCAATTTCAGTTTTGTCATAGTCTTAATCTTTTGACTTCGTGATTAAAAACTTAAATAGTCTAAGAAATCCCAATCTGATTTCTACAGAAACAAATTTTATAAAAAGTATAATCGAAGCTATTCTGTCTTGAAGATTGTCACGAAGATGCAAATAGTGCAACAACTTTGAAGGTCTTGCAGACCAGGTACCTATCAATCGACTCCTCAATAGAGCTTTGCAAGTCATTTTGAATTTTTTTTGATTATCCATTGGTGTAGAATTACCCTGTCCTGTAAGACCCATTTGTGTATTTAAAAAATAAACGCCAAACAAATAAATGTTCAAAACCTTGTTTTCTCTGCACAGCATTTCTAGTTGCTGTTTATCAGCTTCAGACAATTTATTATTGATCAATGCCAGGTCTACCATATGACGTAATTGCGACCATGTATCCACAACTCCATGATGAATGATAACTGTTAGCGCATGATAGACGAGATTAAAAACCTCTAACTTTTTTCCAAAAATCTCTAAAGATTCAGTTTGATTCATAATGTCTGAAAATTTTAGCGGAACGTACAAGGCTGCATGAGCTGGCTTCCAATGCAGCTCTACATTACAGATGATCTGCTCATCTTGGTCTCTAAGGACCCAGGAGTAGTCTATGTAATAGCTGCGTGATTTTTTGAGATTTTGAAAGTCGCTGTTTTCTTTGTGTTCCTCATACCCTAATTCCCTAAGAAGAATAGCGGATTGCTGTAGATTTTCCTCAGCTATAGCAAAATCTATGTCATTACTATCCCTCTGGTAAGGGTGCTTATAGACTTGTGCAGCTAGAACTAGGCCCTTGTAAGGAATAAGTTTGACACCTTTCTGATGGAAATAGTTCTGTATACGCCATATTTCTAAGATATGGCGTTGTTTCCTTTCGTTATGAGTCGTCTTGAATATCCTAAGAGCAGTTACTAGCTCTGGATCAAAATCTGAAGGGCTTTTCTTAATAGTATGCCAAAGCACCGATTCCAGCTTATGTGACTGAATATACGGTAAGTCATAGGAAAGCGGCCACTCCTTGGCTGTCTCATCTTCTTGTAATGATACACCTGTATCAAAGAGAAAAGACTTTATGTGCTTATACAGGGACTGAGTGAGTAACAATCAAAAAAGACAATATCAACAAACGCTACAAAAGTTTACTGAAATCTTATAATTAAAGTTAGTTGTCGCGGCGCATAGGTCACTACCCCAACTGGCATAAAGATAGGTATCCATCTGTGTTCCAACATTGCCACAAGCGGATGTGACAAGGGGTCCAGCAGTAAAGCTGAATCCACCTATGCCAGGTCCAGCACAAGAGGTGGCTGTGCCAGCACAGATAGCTCCAGCATTAGGGGTAAAGTTGAAGATAGGGTTACCTATCTGAGCACAAATTGTTGCCATAGTTCCTGTTGGAGCAATGGCATTCATTGTTGTCTCTATGCCAGGGAAATAAGCTTGTCCACTTTTCACTGTAGAGCTGCTTAGTCTGAAGAAATTGGGGGTTTCCCACTTAATTTTTGTCGGGGTATAAATTGCTTTCATAGCTATGAAGATAGGAATTTTTGTAACACATTAAGGAAGTATGGATGTGTAATGTTGTAACTTTGGTCAGATTAGGTCAATAAGTGGTACTACTGGAAGTGTCACATCGAAAGAAGTACCCGTGCCATCTTGACTTAAAACAGTTATGGCACCTTGATTTAATTCTACAAGCTTCTTTACTAAATGGAGTCCTAATCCTGCGCCTTTTTCTCCTTGAGTTCCAGTTTGACTCTTTTCTTTTCTCAAAAGGAAAATATCCTTAATTTTTTCCTTTTTGATACCTTGGCCAGAATCAGAAACACGAATTTTTACCTTTCCATTTTCTTCCTTTAAAGCATTAATACTGACTTGACCACCAGGTTCAGTATACT
>CAZKXO010000378.1:0-3347 GCA_964556525.1 uncultured Saprospiraceae bacterium | reverse complement strand
TCTTAGCATCTAGTTCTGTGTTAAGGCTGATAAAATTAATCTATAATATCATATGCAGTTATACTATACACTTTCTGAGCATGGCTAATACCTCAGTAAAAAGCTGACTCTTTGGAGCAGCTATGATGATGTCAAACCCATTCTCGTTTCTGAATTCCAATCGACTCGCATGCAATAGCATCTTATCCATCCCGTATTTTTCTTTCCACAGTCTGTTTTGCTTATTGCACCCGTGGGGACGATCTCCGATTATGGGATGGAAGATATGCGCCATATGTTTTCTGAGTTGGTGGAATCTGCCAGTTTCAGGTGCCAGCTCTACTAGGCTGTATCGTGAGGTATTATGCTTGCCGAATGGCAGATCGAGTTCGTACTGTTCCAGCGTTTTGTAGTGGGTAACGGCAGCTTTTGTTTTATTAGAAGCATCCGTCAGCGCATAGTCTATTGTACCTTCTGCTTTTGTGTATCCTCTGACGAGGGCATGATAAGTTTTACTTAGCTCCCTGTTTAGAAAGCGCTGCTGCATGTAACTATTGGCCGCTTCGGTCTTGGCAAAAAGGAGTACGCCTGAAGTCTTCCTGTCTAGTCTATGCACGGGGAAGACCCTTTGCCCTATCTGATCGCGGAGTAGCTGTACAGCAAACTCTGTAGCATCAGCAGCAATCTTTGTTCTGTGGACGAGTAAGCCATGTGGTTTGTTGATAGCAATAAGGCTATCATCTTCATAGAGAATTTCTAAGGGCTGAGCAGCCACCAGTTATGACCATAGTGAATCGTGCTCTCCCATAAACCCAAGTACACCGATCACCAGTACTGCGATCCAGATAGCCACATACATCGGGACAAACTTCTTCCTCTTTGTTTCCCACTCTGGATGGGTTACTGGCATGCCTTGGAATTTTCCTCTAGGTCTATCCAGAAAGAAAAAGGTCTTATAAGTCTCTATACTCATAATCGTAAAGCCTATGCTGCACATGGTAATAAGTACCAGATGATTGGTAAATAGGCTAGCAACAAAAGCATAGAAGTAAGCGACACCAGGAGACCTAAAAAACTTAAAAGTTTCGAAACCTTCCACTGGGGCATCTTTCCAAGCACCTCCAAAAGCAGATACCCAGCCAAACACAGAGCATGGCAGTAAAATGAGCCACTTAGACCAACCAAGCGTGCCAGCATGGTAACTCGAATTTAGTTTCATAAGACCCACAGTCAAGGCAAGTATAATGCCTACATAGGCCGCACCTACTAGTAATCTTGCACCATAGCTTTTTACAGGCTTGCCAAATACAGATAACTGCATGGGTATAAAGTACTTACTCTGGTCTTGTTTTCTTATGAAGGTTTTGTAGACTTCCATTGTTACCCTTTCCAAAGCATAGGTGCTACCGAATAGTGCTATGATATTGGCAAAAATGCTTAAGTCTAGATCAAAGTAGTTGGCAACAAGAGGTGCAAAGATAACTCCTGCAATTACAGACCTGAAATAGGTCGACCAGGTAAATCCCTCGTGAGGTGCATCCTTGTACATACCCCAAGTGGCATTATGGAGACCTACACAAAGACCAGTAATAAGTGCTATAAGAATCTGCATTTCTCTCTAAGTTTCGTTGTCAAGTGAAGCATAAGCTTCTTCTATCAGTTCCAGATCTCTCTGAGCCATTTGATAGGTAAATTGTGGTTGTTTTCCGGCTCGCAAAGAAACAAAAAAATCTTTGAACATCGGTTTGAAACCGGTAATCTTAGACAGCTGTGGAAATCCCAGCTTTTTCTTCTTTCCTCGTGTAAATACGCTAACTCCATTGGACTCAAAGGTGATAGATCCTTCTGTACCATAGATTCTAGATAATCGAAGTCCGAAGAACATAGTATCTACTTCCCAAGAATACAAGAGGTTTATAATAGTGCCTTCTTCTGTAGCAGCAGTGACTTGCATGCTCTTTTCCAATGCACCTGCCTTTATGGGTCTGAAGCCATGGACTTTAGATATAGTAAGGCCGATGTTGTTGATGAAATTGATCCAGTGGATGCCTCCTTCAAAAAGTGCTCCGTAGCCAGTGAGTTCTTGGTCCTCGCGCCAGTCGTTTTTACTTTTTTGCTTTTTGGTAGCTGAGATATTTATGAATAAAGGTTGACCTATAACGCCACTTTCTAGCAACTCATGTATGCGATACCTCATGGGTTTGTAGAAATAATTTTCGGCAATCAACAGTTGGCAACCTTGACTATCAGCAAAGGGACCCAACTCTGCTATATCTGAAGACTTGAAGAATGGAGGTTTTTCCACTATAACATGCTTACCTGCTTGCAAGGCTTTCTTTGCCAGTTGGTAATGGAACTTAGGAGGCGTTGTTATAAAGATTATATCTACCGACGCAGACAGAATGGCCTCATCATAAGAGCCAAAAGCTTGAGATCCACGATAGGTTTTCTTGTACTGTTCAGCTTTGGTAAGGTCTCTGCTGGCAAAAGCCAGTTGAATCTCCTTATCTGCCCATCGGATAGCTTTGGTATGTGATTTAACGATATTGCCGCAGCCTAAAAAGGCTAATGTGATAGGGCTGTCCGCAGTTAGTTTGTTGTACAAAGCTTCTAAGTTCTTTAGACCTTAAAGCTATCAAAAATAAAAAAAGGAGACCGACTATAGTCCGATCTCCTTTTATTAACTCATATATAGAGTTGTTATTATTGACAAAGACAATCTCGCGTAATAGTCCCTCTTGTTCCATCTTCCTTTCTACAAGTATCACCTATGTTGCCTCTTAGCTCTGGACAATCTAAATCACTAGTGCTCTCACAGCTTAGGTAGTATCTCTCTAGCTCTTCTTCATTATTGACTGTGACCACTTCATCTCGGCTGAGTAGAATAACGTCTACTGGATATTGTAGTGAAGGTTCTTCTCTCGTTTCTGGATTGGCATTATACCACTCATCTACTAATTCATCTATGGATACTTCATCTCCAGTAATGGTGGTGCCATCAGGCATCAAAAGGGTAACAGGAAATATTAAAGACAGACATTCTCTTTCGTCATCATCATCATCTTCTAGATACTCACATCTCTCAAGTACAGCTTCGAACGTATCCGCATTCTCTATTTGAAAGCTTTCTCTCGACTCTAGCCAGATAATAGTCACTGGAAAGATCAATTCAGGTTCTTCTTCACTTCTTGGGTTGTTGTCATACCATTGGTCGACAAGTCTTTCTAGTTCTTGTTCATTTCCTGATACTATAGACCCATCAGGCATGGTAATACTCAAGGGGTAAACAAAACTGAAACAATCTTCCCCTCTTCCTTCATCATCATCATCATCATCATCATCATCATCATCATCATCATCATCATCAT
>CAZKXO010000377.1:0-3354 GCA_964556525.1 uncultured Saprospiraceae bacterium | reverse complement strand
ATTCTGCAGCGGGGCTCATACTTGTCTTTTTCTCCAAGAACAACGGTTTCTTTCTCTTCTGACAACCTATAAGAATGGGTAGCCAGACTGCCACAGTGAGGACAAATAGCGTGAACCTTTGTGATGTACTCAGCTACAGCAAGCAATGCAGGAATGGGACCAAAGGGTTTTCCACGAAAATCCATGTCTAGACCTGCCACTATGACTCTGATCCCTTTTATGGCCATTTTTTGACAAACTTCCGTCAATTGCTCATCAAAAAACTGGGCTTCGTCGACGCCGACAACATTGACATCTTGGAGATGATCATAGAAATCCAAGCTGGAGGCGACAGGGATGGAGTCTATGGCATTTTCATTGTGGGAGACTACCGCATTTTCATCATATCTGTCATCCTTAATAGGCTTAAATATCTGGATGCGTTGGTTAGCAATCTTAGCTCTATTGAGGCGTCTGATCAGTTCTTCAGTTTTGCCTGAGAACATAGATCCACATATTACTTCTATCCATCCACTACGTTGACCTCTGAAATTAGGCTCTAAAAACATCCTTAAAAGAAACTAAAAATTGATAAAAAGTAGTTAATGAAGGGTATTCCCTGAAGTACCCGACCAATTTAGGAATTATAATTGCAAAGAAAAGGAAAAGGATAATATGAACTTGGATAAAACAGCTAAAGCACTTAAAAAGATTAACAGGCTATATGAAATCATCAATGATATAGGTGAGGCCAGCGCCACAGAGAAAGACCTACTCAGAGCCTATGCAAAAGATCTATATGAATCACTCTCTGAAGACACTATAGACGAACAGATAGCAAAGGATCTCAAAAAGCAAAAGAAAGAAGAGAAGAGACTCAGAAAGGAGAGGGAAAAGCAGCTTGCTGAACAAGAATCAGCAAAAAACGTCCCTGTGATAGAACCAGAAGTGGAAGTCAAAGAAGAAGCCCCAGCACAACCTCAGCCTGCAACTATGGCCTCTTCAGCCTCAGATAGCAAAGAAGCTGCTCCAGCAGCGTTAGGAGGATTTACACCTGCTATGCAAGAATTGTTCGAACTGAATCCAGTCAATGAACTTTCAGACAAACTAAGTCAGTCTCCGATTTCAGATTTGACTAGAGCAATGGGTATAAACGAAAAGATATTTACAGTCAATGAACTGTTTGGTGGCAACTCTGATGAGTTTAACAATCTTCTGGTCGCTCTCAATGGTCTATCTAATTATGATGAAGCAAAAGCCGTACTTATGAAAAGTGCTGCAAGTAAGTATGACTGGGATACAGCTGAAAAGCAGAAAAAGGCAAGAACTTTCGTCAAGCTCGTCCAGAGACGTTACAAATAACAACTTATAGACACTGCGAAAAAATCCAATGAGCTATTTATCTCAGCGCTAAAGTTTAGTCTTACGCTGATAACCATCATATGGGTTATCCATACTATCAATTATCTCACTGGACAAAAACTAGGGCATTGGGGAATTTTCCCTAGAGAACTCGATGGACTGAAAGGCATCATAACAGCGCCGCTAATACATGGCAGCTGGGAACACCTCTTCTCTAATTCTGCCCCATTTTTTGTAACTACTACTATTATTCATTTCTTCTACAAGCGGGTAGCATGGGCAAGCTTTGCTTTCATCTACCTTATCACCGGAGCAGCCGTATGGATGTTTGGTCGCTCGGTATATCATATCGGTGCTTCAGGTGTCGTATATGGCTTAGTGTCCTTCATTTTTTGGAGTGGCATCTTTAGGAGGAATATAAAATCCATAGTGCTGGCACTAATTGTAACCATCTTATACAGTGGATACCTGCAAGGTATCATTCCTTTCCAGGAAGGGATATCTTGGGAAAGTCATCTCCTAGGAGGTATTACCGGTATTTTAGTTGCTTTCCTATTTAAAGGCATCATTGAAGCCGATGAAGAAAAAAACAATCCCTGGGAGAATGAGTCTACAGACAAGACTCCCTACTTTGCAGGTGACACCTTTGATATGACAAGGAATGAAAGACGTGTCCATGCTGAGTGGCTAGCCGAACAGGCTTGGTTAGAGCAGAATCGTAGGGATGGGCAGAGCTACTAACAGTATTTAGTCGGCATCTTTTAATCTTGATAAAGCTTCCCTTACAGAACCAGTGTCTAGTAACAAGGCTTCCGCAGATTTGTAATCTAAGTTTGAATTTTTCATAACGAGTTGGGTACCTCTGTCTACCAGTTTGTTGTTGGACAATTGCATGTCTACCATCTTATTATCCACTACCCTGCCCAGCTTAATCATAACCGAAGTTGTCAACATATTTAAGATGAGTTTCTGAGCAGTCCCAGCTTTCATACGTGTACTTCCAGTTACAAATTCAGGTCCTACTACACAAGCAACAGCATAGTCTGACAAGGCTTCTATAGGAGAATCCGCATTACAAACTACACAGCCTGTACTGATACCGGCTTGTCGACATCTCTTGAGGCCTCCTATCACATAAGGAGTGGTCCCTGAGGCTGCGATTCCTACTACGAAATCATTATCATTAACTCCATAGACTTCTAAATCTTTGAAAGCCTGGCTGTCATCATCTTCAGCAAACTCTACGGCCTTTCTAATGGCACTATCTCCTCCTGAAATAAGTCCGATGACCCACTCATGAGGTACTCCAAAAGTCGGCGGACATTCTGAAGCATCCACGATGCCTAGTCGCCCACTAGTGCCAGCCCCAAGATAGAAAAGGCGACCTCCCGTACTCATCTTAGCATAGACAGCATCTACCAGCTTTTCTATACTAGGCAGAATCGTCTGAATGACCTGCGGTACAGTCTGGTCTTCCTTATTTATAGAGCTGATGAGTTCTAGAGTACTCATCTTATCCAGATCTCTATATAGAGAGTCTTTTTCGGTCGTTTTTTCCATAGTTGTAAAGGTACTCTAGCTCAGAAAACACAGATGGCAAAATAGCTGACAATTACAAAACTGAAATGTTAACAGGCTGTCATACATGATAGATTGTTAAATTATACATTTGAAGTGCTATCGAATCATACAATCTATGGTTCTCTTAAAACAAGACATTTTTTCAGTATTTACTTAAGGATCATCTTTTCTAAAGGTGATCCTTTTGTATTTCTAAACTTTACTGGTAGTTCTACGAAGCAACAATAGACCCACGAAAGTGAGTATGCCATTCATCAGAAGTAATTCATATCCAAATTTATAGCCACCTAACCAAGCTTCAGAATTCGCATTAATTATGTAGGTAAGGATAGGAGACAGTAAGCAGACGATTGGAACCCACTTGTCTCTTACATTCAACTTTGTAAAGAAACCAAAAGTATACAAGCCTAGTAATGGTCCATATGTATAGGA
>CAZKXO010000376.1:0-3419 GCA_964556525.1 uncultured Saprospiraceae bacterium | reverse complement strand
TACAATTCATTACTATGCGAAAATTTTTACTTCTTTCATTATTTGTCCTTACGACTTTTCTGCTTTCAGCGCAGTCAATTAGCAAGTCGACTTCTTCATATTTAGACCAATTCAGAGTCTACAAAAATGATGTTCCTAATCTTACAGCAAAGGATTTCTTCAGCACGAATGCTACAAGCATGGGCCTAAGTACTGACGATGAGATGATCATGGTTAAATCCGAGGAGGGTAAGAACGGATACGAGCATTTCAGATACCAACACCTGTACAAAGGTGTGCCTGTTTTTGGTAGCGAATATTTGATTCACACCAAAGATGGAAACGTAAAGTCTTCTAATGGAAGCTACTTTCCTCAAATTGATGTAGACACTAATCCGACCTTATCTGCAGAACAAGCCTTAACCATTGCAATGAATGAAATGGAAGCGGAAGTTTATGCTTGGGAAGCCGAAACAAAGAATAGAGGTGAGCGACCTACACCAGAGCTTGTTGTTATAGATAGAGCAATTCCTCAGATTACAGGGGCTTACAGACTAGCATACCAAGTGGAGGTGAAAAGTACAAAACCGTACAAAGCGATGACCTACTTTATAGATGCTCATAATAGCGATATCATTTATGAAGTAACTGAGCATCATAGTCATGCTGTACCAGGTAGTGGAAAAACGAAATATTTAGGAGAGCAATCATTTATAGTAGACTCGTTGGCATCTGATGAGTATGTACTTAGAGATATAACTAGATCTAGTACTGGAATAGTTGTGTATAATGAGCAGCCAGGTAATGTCTTTACTAGCACAACTCCATTTTTTGATTTAGAAAATGAAAATTTAGATGAAGTTGCTGTAGATGCACATTATCTTACTTCTGAGTACTATGACATTCTTAGAGATGAGTTCGACTGGTTAGGCTTGGATAATAATGATAGAGCCATGGAAATCATTATTCATGAAGGTGGTGGACAGGATTTAATAAATGCATTTTGGGATGGTGATTTTGCTCATTTTGGAGATGGAGACTGTAATCATGGACCACTGGTAACTGCAGAAGTTGTAACTCATGAATTTATGCATGGTATAATTGATTTTACATCTAGACTGATTTATTCTGATGAGTCAGGCGCTATAAATGAAAGTCTTTGTGATGTGATGGGACAATATATAGAGTTTATTCTGGATAGAGATAATTTCTCTTGGGATCTTGGAAGTTCTTTCCACCTTACGGATGGTCTAGATCCATTTAGAGTTATGAATGACCCACAAGAAGCAGGAGATCCAGAATTTTATCAAGGTGAATTGTGGGTAGATGGAGCTGGAGTCCATACTAATAGTTCTGTAGGTAACTTAATGTATGTCATCTTATCAGATGGACGTACAGGTGAGAACCAATTAGGAGAATCTTTCTCAGTAGAATCTATCGGAATAGAAGATGCAGCTAAGTTTTTATTTTATGTCAATAGAATGTATCTGAATCCATCATCAGGTTATAGAGAATTTTCTGAAGTTTCATTAATAGCGGCAGAAGAGTTTTTCGGTGGAGATCAAGATATTATAGATAATATAGCTGAAGCATGGAGAGCTGTAGGGCTACTTAGAGATCCAGTGGCAGGTCCAGATGAAATATTCGATCTTACAATTGTAAGTGAGACAGAAACAAATACTTGTGACTGGGGAGAATTTGCAGAGGTAGTACTTAATATTTCTAACGTAGGAGATCTTCCATATCTAGCAGTAAATGAAGGTTCTGTTGTAATTAGAAATAACCAATCAGGATTAGTGGAGGACTATTTACTTCCAGAGGATATTATGCCAGGTGAATCCTACAAATTGATCGTAGATGATTTAATAGTAAGAAATAGCAATTTTGACCTCTATATGTATCAGCTCTTTGTAGATGATGATACTAATGGAAATGAGGATTCCGATATATTTAGAACTACGGAGTTTGAAAATAATAATGTATCCTTTTTAGCATCTGCTTTGGAAGGAGATTGTTTCTCTGCAGAAAGAGAAGTTGAAATGGTTGTTTTCAATGAGGCTTGTGAGCCAATTCCGGCAGGCACACAGATGATATTGAGAGTGAATGAAGATGATGGTAGCAACGTGTATAATGAAATTCTCTCTACGCCGAATGTATTAGGAAGGAATGGACGCTGGGCTTTTACTAGAGTCTTAGAAATTCCTGAATCTGCGGAATTTGAGGCAATTTTGACTTTTATAGGTGATCGGTATCAGGATGATAATACTTCCTTCTTTAATGTTTCAATTTCAGAAAGCATTGATGATGAATACTTCAATGGTTTTGATACTCAAGATAACCTGAGCGATGGGATAGAAGTAAACTCTATTGGATTCAATGATAACCTATATAGACATCAAGGTGATACAAGATTTATGGCTACTGGCTTCTTTGATGAAGCTGATAGTCCTTTGTGTTTTGAGCCAGAGAAGAACTGGAAATTTGATGCAGGTAATATTTTTGGAACTGTCAGCGCAGAGATAAAAACTTGCTTGGATTTAGAAGATATGCCAGGTCCTAAAGTGATTTTTGATTTGATCCAATACAGGAATGATTTCAGTGACTTTGCCGCAGAAGAATCTAGTTCTGTAAGAGTAGCTTGGGAGCAAGGAGGTGTAGAAGTTGATCAAGTTATCCAAGGACAAGCTGAAGGCGAATCCGAAAATTATACTATAAGTCTTCCTGGAAATTATAAAGGTCCTCTTACTATGCAGTTCCTTACACAAACAGGAACTGATGAGGATGCCGCTAATTTTTTAACGCTTGACGTAGTATTAATGAATAACTTGGTTATAGTTAATGATGGCGTAAATACTCTAGACGAAGAAGACTTAAAGGAATTAAACATTTTCCCGAATCCATCTTCTGAGAAGTTATTTGTACAGGCAAGTGAAGTAATAGACTCTTATAGTGTCTTCGATCTAAATGGAAGACTGTTGTTAAGAAATAACAACCAAAATGAAAGACTGATTAGTATTGATCTTGCTGGGTTTGATTCAGGTTTCTATAATCTGGTTGTAGAGGATCAGGGTGGTGGCCAGATTTACAGAAAGTTTGTAAAGATAGATTAAGTACATTACTGTTTATAAAATAAAAAAGCCGAGCATCCATCAGATGCTCGGCTTTTTTTTTATTTCGTCCTTGATCCCTTAAGAAGCTTTGAACTTAAGGCTCAGGCTGATTTGATCGTCTATAGCTTTGTCCTTTAAGTTGTCAAAGAAACTTGAAGAACCATACTTCAGTCCCCAATCAGTTCTATTGATCTGGAATTCTGGACTGGTTACTGTAGCTGTAGTTTCTGTAACAGCAATGTTAGCTGGAATAGTAATCGACTTAGATACACCTAAAATAGTAAGGTTGCCAGTTACTTGATCTCCGTTTACTCCAGTTATCTCGAAAGT
>CAZKXO010000375.1:0-3419 GCA_964556525.1 uncultured Saprospiraceae bacterium | reverse complement strand
ATTGCTGTTATAAGGATATTGTTATCACTTTTATTCAATTATTTTAAAAAAAACAGTGTGGGTGCCAACTTGATCGATGGCAGGCTTCTTTAGTTTTGCCCCTCTGGTAATAGGAGCATCGTAAGTAGCCGCCATAATCATCTCGAAAGGATGGTCTGTGGCTGCGCCTCTAGTCTGTTGTCCTCTACTAGCCATAAGTCCTGTAAGATCTAGTGACTTGTCTGAGCTGATGAGTTTCATAACTTCATTGCCATAAGGAGGAGCGATTTCGATAGAATAGTTGGTCTCATAACTGTCGCCAGGCTCTAAGTAATATTCGTCGGCAGTATAACCCAAGGCCGTAGCTGGAATAACCAGATTGACTACATTATCAGGTTGTATGTCCAGCACAGAAAAATAAGCCGCCTTCTTACCCTCATTTGTAATTACTAGTTTTATACAACTGCCTATTTTAACTTCTTCAGGATTAGAGGAATTTCCGACTGCGATTTGAGAATTTTTGCATTCCACCTCGACGAGCTCTATTTTCAGATCTAGGAAAGGACTTTCGCTGTCAAAACTTCTTAAATATTTTCCTTGAGTATATGATAGTATGGCTTGCTTGATCTTATTTGTGTTTCTCTTTATACGACTTTCTTGGAAGGGAGAACTAAAAAGCTCTGCATATTGAGCATCTCTCAGTAAAATATTACCATCTTCTTCTACTATAAAGAGATCAGCATTATCGTCAGTCCATTCTATAGTCTTGTTATCCATCATGGGCTGTAATACTGTATTCCATTGGCTTTCTTCCGAGATTGTATTTTTTACGTTACACTTGACCGGAGGACTCATCCTCTCCACGATTTTTAATTTGATAAGTTCATTATCTTTTAAGTTTAGGGTCTCATCTAGTAGGACATCTGATTCTGTTAGATAAGCCTGAGTCACTTCTCCCATTCCGAGACTTTTGTTGCTATCCATAGATATCACTTCTACTATCGTTCCGACATGTACATCCAGCATGGTGCCAGCACCCAGGACTAGTTCTGTCGGAGAAATTTTTTCATGTACAGGGTATAACAAGTCTTTGCTAGTTGCTATCCCTCCAAGGATAACCATGTCAGTAGGCCCTTCCATTTGAGGGTTCTGGTTGGGGGCCAGACTTTTCATTTTCAGTTTGATTCTTTCGAACAGTTCTCCATAAGAGAAGTTTTGTTTCATGTTTGCTAGAATAGAGGCCATAGAGTAAGTCAAGCTACCTACAGGATTGGATTGGTCATCCATAGTCTCATAATTCAGTTCTTTAGAACTGGCGCCAAAGAAACTGATCATCGGAGCTGCATTTTCAGCATCGAGACTGATGCCCATAGAGCTGTCTTGTCCTCTTGATTTTGGTTTGAAGTTAGTAGGACCCATAATTTTGTCTGTTCCTCTGGCTTTCGCTAGGCCTCTGGTGCCAGATCCCGAATGACAAGAATCAAGGACTAGAATTAGCTGGCCAGAACTACTGATTTTTTTCCGTATTGTAGCTGTCATTTTCCCCAGCTCATCATCTCTGATGAGGTTCTCTCCTTCATAGACACCTGCTTCAAAAAACTGCGGACTATCATAGGGCACTATCGCTTCATCCAAGCCATCTAGTTCGTCGCCATTGTCATCTACGACCTGTTGTCCATGTCCTGAATAGTGAATGTAAACGACATCTCCTTCCTTTACTCTCGCAGTGAGTTCAGAAATTGCACTGATTATTCCTGATTTTGTAGCTTGGTCATTAGTGATTATGGAAATGTTTTTTTCGTCGAAGCCCAATATTTTGAATGCCGAGGTAACATGTGGCACATCATTCATGCTAGATATTGGCGGCCAAAGACTCTCAGTAGAGTACTGACCTATAGCTATGACAAGTCCATGTTTTTCCGCTTTTACTACACTTGCTAATGATAGCAGCATAATAAGTTTGATTATTGTTTTCATACGATTAAGGTTAACGAGTGATATATTTAAAAAGAAAACCTCAGGTCGTCTTATAGAACACTGAATGATAATCCTAAAAAGTAGCCTATTTCATATACTGATGAAACTGGTAGTAAGTCTGAAGATAGTGTGAATGTATCTCCTACCTTGTGACCACCTGACAGTCTAGGGGCCTTAGCACCCATTAAACCAGTTGTGAGCATCAGTCTCTGATTTTGTCCTATCAGTATTGTAGGCCCTAGGAAAAATGAGGCTGATGTACTTTGTCCACCGTTAAGTAATGGCAGTCCTACTCCAAGAGAGACACCTAGATCTATGTTCTTTGGAGTCTGTCGCATCATGTGTACAAACGAAGCTATTTGTGGAACGAAATCGTCTGTAGGTGTCTCTGTTATTTTCTCATCTATTACAGAAAAGTTGGAAACATCTTTTGCAAATTTTCCAAATGAAACACCGACACTTCCACTTACTCTCCAGTGACCTGACACAGGTATAGTCTGAGTCATTGATTTTAATTCTTCGTACTCTCCGTCATCATTTTTCTGTGTAAATATTAACTCTATGTTTACTTCTTCTCCTTGAGCTTGGATAGGCGTGAATGACTGCTGGAAACTCTTTCCATTCTTTAGTTCTTCATAGATCATCCTTAGGGCAGCCATATCCTCGATGCTTTCTCCATTATTTGCACTATTGAGGTCTGCTGTTTTTAGCTCAGGGATGTCTTTCACTTTTGACATTATATTGTCGTTCATCTCTGCAGCGGACTTCACTATGTGATCCATCCTAGCATCAGATTCTTCTGCGGTAATCGTAGTAATATAAGTACTTAAGAGACTCCACTCCTGAGCCAAATTCTCGTACTCATTTACAGCTTGGTTAAAGCCATTTACAGTGTTGGCAATTTCATTTTCTTTATGAACTTCGCTGATAAGATCGTTTATACTTACATCTTCATTGTCAGTCTTAGCAAAGGCGTACAAAACTTCTTCTTCCATAAGTTGTCTGATACGACTAGGTCTGATGATATTGTTTTGCTTGAGGTTGTATATGTCAGCCAAGGCGAGCTTTCTGCTTTTGTCAGCATTTATAAGTAAGTCCGCCTTTTCTCTTAAAGTATTGATTTTCTTTTCTACAGATGCTGTCTTTTGTGTCAGGGCAGTGTATTTACTCTGAGCCACCATTGCTTCTTTTGAGGAACTACCACCTCTGGAACCTGGTATCCCACTGAAAATAGAAAACAAACCTTCTCCAAGATTGAGATCTCCTCCTAAGAGCACTCCACTATCTGAACCTTCGTAAGATCTCTCTGATAGGCTGCCAGCTTTAGAGGACTGAGAAAATTGATCTACCTCTATGGTAGCTTTAGTTGTGTAAGGATTGAATTCTGTGATTACAACATTTATATTATCACCTTTTCTGACAAATGGTTTTTCTATAAACTCATTGTTCCTCTTATAGGTGAT
>CAZKXO010000374.1:0-3453 GCA_964556525.1 uncultured Saprospiraceae bacterium | reverse complement strand
ATTAGATTTTTCATAATGTTCGTGTTTGTACTTATAAGACCATTTTTCGAGGCTTCTCCCTTTTCTTCCCCCACTACAGGAGGTAAACCCTACTCTACAAGTGTACTACAGTTTTTGAGTAGGGTTAAAATAATGTAAGGTAGTTGTCATTTTCTGATCATCAATCACTAATTAACTAGTCTACAATTAACAAAATCTAATTAACCAAATCCCCCAGCAAGCCCAACATATGAATACATTTTATAAACTCCCTATTCGTACCTTCTATTTCCGACTGCCCTGCAGAGGTGTAAAAGACTTCCCTTAGAGTTCTAAGGCAAGCTTCTATGTGACCTATGCATAGTATCAAGACCCGTAGATGCTCGTAGAGATCATTGTCTCTTACCATCATGGATGTGAAGCGTTTGGTCCTTAGGTTAGAACCATTGATAAAGTGGTCAAAGAGATCATAGAATTCTACTGCGTTGTATCCTTGAAAAATTTTGAGTCGCTTTAGGGCCACCTTGATAGCCTCTTCAGGACTTATTGCCGCATCTTCTCTGGTAATATCCTTGTCAAAATACTGGTTGATATGATTTGCTAGATTGTTGCGCTTTATGCGTTCGTCAGCTTTTGGTAGTAATATGAATTCCAGTAGAAGTTTGGAAATATACTTGGCCTTGTATGTTGCATCCTTGGGTGCCAGGTCGTACATAAAGTGTTTCCGTGCCAGATCTTGTACAGTCAGCAATTTGTCAGCTTTAGGTTGTAGGATGGTGTCATAATATTCACGACTCACATGCAATGGAGCATAATCATACTCCACAACCTCAATTCTAGACCAGAAGTCAGCCGTAAATGGCTCATCATCTTGTCTGTACATCGCTCCTAGATTGGTTGCCGCACAGAGTAGAATATTATCTGCAATATCATACTTGGTGCCATCTGGGGAATAAAAGACCTTGCTTCCTGCAAAGAATGGATTGAGGGATTTTCTCAGTGCCTCAGGCCATTCCTTTATCTCTTCTATATTGATAAGGGAATTAGGAGTAGTGATAGCCTTGGTAAATCCTGCAGGAACACTATAAGGTCCAAATTCTCCAAACCTGATGGCAGTAACCAAGCTGTTTTTGGTTTGCCACTTATCTGAGGCATGTTCGAAGTATTCTCTGTTCATGATAGAAGCAGCATATCTTAGAAAGGCACTCTTTCCTGTACTTGGAGGTCCGGTGAGTAATACTATCCCAGAACCGCTCTCTAGTTGCAACTTAGCCTTGAGTATAAATTCATACAGCTTGTGATTAAAGTAAGGTGTATAGTCGACAAACTCTGGAGGAATAGCTGGCACATTTCTGTTTCGAGTGCTTTCCAACTTGTCTCTATGTTTTTTCTCTAGAGCACAACGCAGTGCTTTTCTGCCAATAGACTCAGTAGGTAGTAAAGCCTTGATTGTTGCCTTAGCAAATTGTGGATAGTTGACCTCCGTCATATCTCCTTCATAGATATTCCATAGGGCATACAAGAGTTCATATTCGTACTCTTCTTTGATGTACAAATCATACTTTTCGAAAAAATCACTGTATTCAGAACCGTTCAACTCAAAGGCTTTGCCACTTCTGAGATTGTCAGTTGTGCTTGGTTTATAGACCTCTCTGTCTGACTCTCTTACAAAATTAATCATGTATTGATCGAGACTGGCTTTCTTTTCAGTAAGTTCCAGCTGCCACTTTGGGAATCTTTGGGTTACTGCTTCCAGGTCTACGAAGAGATGGGGGTCATTTTTTATAAATGCATATTTTCCTTCAAAGCTGAGGCTCCTTTCTAAGTTCGTTCTATTGCGTTCTAGTATACGTCTCTGAAGCAAGCGTCTAAGGTCTGTGGCCAGCCTTACATCTTTATAAGTCTTCTCAAGCCTCACAATGTCGGACTGTAAGTTTTGATAACTGGGATTGGAAGACAATTCCAAATCAGAAAAACTGGAGCTGTGATTTTGTACAAAGAAGTCTATACCTTCTCTTATCATTTTTTCCAGTTGGCGTTTGGCGGCATTTTTTTGCGCTTCTTCTCTTTCCTTCTCCCCGAGCAGCACTAACTTTCTATTTTCTACTGCCTTAAATAGTCTTGTCTGTATTGCAGCAGGGGAGAGCTTTTTTTCCTTAGCGATACTCTGCAATAAGAAAGGCTGCTTCAGTAAGGTCATGAGTTCCATCGCCGCAGGATGCGTTCCAAGAAGGTTTTCTAGTGTTCTGGTGTCATGCGTATTCTTGATATTTTCTTCTATCTCACTTATTTCACTGGCAATGAATTCCTGTAAGGTGGTACCTTCCTTAGCTATCTGTTCCGAAAATACAATATTGAGTGCATCTTGAATTTCCTTAAACTCTTCCATGACCTCCGATGAGTTCTCAGGTAGCATGCTACTGAGTTCGTCGTCAAAAACTCTAATCTTATTTAGAATTTCTCTGAAAGCATAAGGATCGTCTAGTCCTTGTGATTGCGCACGAAAAGATCTTGCCTTAAGTATTATATTTTTAGCTCTTAATTGTTCTACTAGAGTTCTTACCTTGTTTTCTGAAGGCAGCATTATACTATCAATGGTAGATTTCAATCTTTGTCCGACTAGAAAAATATTTTCTTTATCTGCCTGAATCATCAGCTCCTCAGTAATATTCTGTCTGGCGATTGCCATCTTATTTTGTACGGTAATTAAACTTTCATAACTATTGTCAGATTGGACCAGCATGTTTTCTACATTGGTTTCGAAATCATAACGGGCCTTTTCTATGATACTGGGTAGTTTGCTTTCTGGTTCCTGTGTAGCTTCGGAAATAGGTTTGGCAAACTGTGTTTTTACAAAGAGACTTTCTCCTTTAAAGAGGTGAGTAAGATTTTTAAATACAGTATTGAAATTCTTCTGATCTGAAGGCAATTCGATTTCCAGTAAATTGGTTTCTATTTTGACCAAGTCAGAAGATTCAATATCACGGCATATGATCTGTGCATTTTGATCTAGTTCGAATCGAGGTGCAAAGATACCTAGCTCCACGATTTTTTCTGCTTGACTTTCTGTGATGTCATAACAGCTTATTAGTCCGGTTTCATCCTGGCAAAAAACCACCGTTAGATTTTCGTCTGTCCTTATCCATTGTGCTGGTGTAGGTAGTGTAATCTTCTTTGGCCATTTGTGGGGGACGACAGATTTATGAGTATTGACTATTGTAACTTCATTGTAATTGCTAAGAACGACAATCATGTTATGATCGGTGGCCATGATTTTGTAACAGTCATTGACTACAGGTACCCTTAGTAAGTTATCTGTGTTATCTAGGTAACTGTCTATACTTATTTCACTGCCATCATAGTTGAGTAAGTACCTTTTGGTTTCGAAGATGTCTGTATACGTGCTCGCAGAAAAATAGTTTTTCACATCTGGAGTACGGAAAACCAGCACCTGTTCCAGTTGGATATGAGACT
>CAZKXO010000373.1:0-3466 GCA_964556525.1 uncultured Saprospiraceae bacterium | reverse complement strand
AAAGCCAGTCACAGAATTAATTTTTTACTTATGTAGAAAGAAATTTCGAATGTCTACAATTCGTAAACTAATAAAGGTCTACAGGTCTATTTTCCTACAAGCCAAGTAGGAGTAGCACCCAATTAGGTAAGACTCATCTCTTCTTCAGTAAGGCTATATTTTCTATGTGGTGGGTATGCGGAAACATGTCCACAGGTTGAATAAGTTCTACTGAATAAGCATCATGCAAGAGGGATAAGTCTCTGGCTTGTGTAGAAGGATTGCAGGAGACGTATACAATCTTAGCCACCCCAGTTTTTTCTAGTACAGCAACTACATCTTTGTGCAGTCCTGCTCTTGGAGGATCGACAATAATAAGATCAGGGCTACCGTGTTGTTCTACAAAAGCCTCTGTAAATACTTCTTTACAATCTCCGACTACAAACTCCGCATTACTGACACCATTCAGTTCTTTATTATAATTGGCATCATCTATAGCAGGTGCTATTTCTTCTACGCCTACTACCTTATGGCATTTGTCAGCAACATACAAAGCTATACTGCCTAGACCGGTGTACAAATCATACACCAGCTCGTCCCCTTTCAGGTCGGCAAGTTCTACGACTTTATCATAGAGTCTTTTGGCTTGATAGGTATTGGTTTGGAAAAATGATTTCGGTCCTATTTTATATTTTATATGTCCCAAAGCTTCTGTGATTGTTTTCTCACCTGCATAATGGATGAACTCCTGATCTGCAGTACTATCATTTAGCTTTTTGTTTATCACATAATAGATGGAACTGAGTTGTGCAAACTCTGCCTTCACCGATTCCATAAAATAATTTATGGCCTCTTTGTTATCTTCTCCAAAGATCATGACCAGCATCCAGTCACCTAGCGTGGTATTTCTTATCATCAGGTTACGCAGCAGTCCATGATGTTCTCTGGGATTGTAAAAGGTCCATTCCTGTTCCAAAGCCATCTTATGGACAAAGTTTCTGATTATATTGGATAGGTTTTCTTGAAGATGACAGTGCTCTATTTGTACGACCATATTGAAAGCACCAGCTTTATGAAACCCAGTAGCAGGGCCGAAATTTACTTCCTCCTCGCTGTCCAGTTCTTCTTGTGGCACCCATCGCCTACTGGAAAAACTGTACTCCATTTTGTTTCTGTACTGCTTGGTCTTATCGCAGCCAAGGATAGGTCTTTGCTCTTTGATTTCCAGATGGCCGATTCTAGTAAAGGCATCTACTATTGATTCTTCTTTGTATTTCAGTTGTGCTTCATAATCAAGGTATTGCCATTTACATCCTCCACAGTCACCAAAGTGCTGACAGAAAGGGGTCACACGTTCTTCTGACTTATGTTTGAACTGTTCTACGACACCTACCCTGTAGCTGTTCTTCTTTTTCTTTACCCATACATCTACTATATCACCTGGGACTGCACCTTTGACAAAGTAGACCATTCCACTTTCATCTCGGCCGACCGCCTGGCCTTTATCTGCTATTCCTGTGAGGGTAACATCAGTAACGATTTTCTTCTTTCTCCTTCTTCCCAAAATATTTCTGCTCTATGCTATTTGATAAGTATAAATTCTGTTCTTCTATTGGTCTGTCTACCTTCTTCTGTTTCGTTATCTTCGATAGGCATTGATTCTCCTTTGCCTTCATACTGGAGTCGACTAGAAGCTATGCCAGATTGTACAATTCTGTCATAGACTGCTTTGGCACGATCATTAGACAACTTAAGATTGGCAGCCTCAGATCCTACATTGTCTGTGTGGCCCAAAATTTTGATATGCAGCTCACCATTATTAGAAAGCAAATCTACCAGTTTGGCAATTTCAAAATCAGAGGTAGCTAATAACTCAGCAGAACCTGAGGCAAAGAATATGTTCTTCAGGACTATTGGCTTAGGTTTCTCTGGAATAACTTCTGGTTTGATTTTCTGAAGCTCGACTTTGTAGATAAAAGGGTTTGCTATATCAAGACTCTTCTTCAGAACGATATTTTCAGAATGAAAAAGGTATCCTTTTTTAGAAATACTCAAAGAATACTCTCCTGGAATTATAGTCGTCAATAGCACACCACCTATTTTTATAGTCTTATCAGGTGAAAGATCATCGCCTTTAAGACCTTTAATTTCTGCGATTGCATTTAGAAGTCCCCCAGATTCTGCGTCCCTTACTTCTACTTTTATATAGCTTGCTTGATCTGGCTTGTATGCTTCTGGTAACTCAAAGTAATATATGTCGCCTAGATTGTTATTGTCTTTATTACCGCTCAAGTCTAACTGCGAACTGTAGTAGGCTCTATTACCAGTAAGGTCTACAAAGAGACCACCTTCTCTTCCTTTGGTGTTTATCGGATAGCCAAGATTGGTAGGTGCTTCCCATTCTCCTTTATTAAACTTTGCTAGATATATATCATATGAACCAAAGCCTACTTGTCCATCGGAAGTAAAGTAAAGAGACTTTCCATCGGGATGAATGAATGGTGCTTCGTCGTTGCCAGCAGTATTTATTTGTGGACCTAAATTAACTGCGGGGTCCCATCTGTTATTACTATTAAGTTGTGCCATCCATATGTCAGAACCACCATGACCTCCAGGTCTTTTGCTACTAAAGTAGATCGTCCTATTATCAGAAGAAATACTAGGGGAAGAATCAAAGAAACGAGAATTGATATCTGGACCCATGTTTCTCCCAGGGGACCATTGATTAGCTTTTCTAAAACTTATAAATAGATCACAGCCTCCAAGGCTTTCTCTATGTCCACAAGCAGTAAATATGAGAATATTCCCATCCTGGGATAAAGTAAATGCCCCTTCTTGTGCATTAGTATTCAGTTCCAAAATAGGTTGTGCTATAGAAAAACTATCTGGTCTTACTTGCTTTGCAAAATATAGATCTTCATTTCTATCTGCACCTTTTCCAACTTTGACAAACATCATTATAGAACCATCAGCATTAAATCCAGGATGATATTCAGCGTCAGAGCTATTGACAGCTAAAGAGAGTTTTATAGGCTGAAAATCTGACGGATTACTATACCCATCTTTCCTAAACTCTAGTTCCTTCTTTCTGAATGTTGCACTGGCCAACTTCTTTTCAGATAATTGTCCCTTGGAAATCAGTTGCTCCATTACTTTGATTGCCTCTTCATAATTGCCTTCATCTTCGTATGCATAACTGAGTGACCCAGCCACTCTATAATCTGGCACATCAGAAAGAGGTAAGATTACTTTCATCAGTTCTATTGCTTTTTCATTTTGTCCATCATCTAGGAAGTAACCTACAAGCTTATTAGATGCTTTAGTAAATCCTGGGTACTTAGTGACAACTTCTTCCAGTTTGGCAATTCCTTCTTCTCTTTCTCCTTTTCCAAGACACTTAAGAGCTTTGTTATATGTCTTGGCACTCTTTTTATCTAACTGATCTATGGTAATCGACTGTGCATGAGCAGTCGGAGTAGTACTTACC
>CAZKXO010000372.1:0-3467 GCA_964556525.1 uncultured Saprospiraceae bacterium | reverse complement strand
ATGATCAGACCTAGAAGCAGAGAAATAAAGTAGATATAAGATTTTATCTAAGAGCATAAACAGTGAAAGAAACCGAATCTTATTAAAATAAGACGGAAGATATCCAATTGGCTTCTGAGTTATTCTTTTAAAACGAACAAATTGTTCTTCTAGTTCTGAAGGGTTATAGTAGTAAGTTCTAATCTTCGTATCCTTCAGTGCTACCTCTAGTCCATTCTCATCTGATCTTTGATTGTAGATAGCTATGTCAGATTTGAATGAACGATAGAGTTTTTCAAACAAGGTAAATTTTGGCATCACTACGAAAATGCATTCTCCATTCGCTTTTAGTTGGTCAGCCAAGAAAGTATTTAGTGCAGTTAGTTCTGATTTAGTAAGACAGTTTAAGCCACCAAAATTGGAAAAGATAATATCATACTTTTTGTTTAACGGCTGAGTTAGAGTCAAATCCAGCTTCTGAAAAGTCAAGTGATTTTCTGAGCTTTGGTTGCTTGCCTTAGCTTTTGCTATTGACAGCATTTCATCCGAGTTGTCAGTTGCTGTTACCTGATGCCCCATCTTAGCAAGCATAAGCGCATCTTCACCTGTACCACAATTGAGTTCCAGTATGTCCAATGGTCCTCTATCTGCTAAAACTATTTCTAGAAAATTCCATACTCTTTGTCTCTGCGTGCGACCAATTACTGAAGTCGTAAAGCCTTCATCATATTCACTTGCATATATATCGAATACACCAGCCTTCATTTCAATTTAGCGAACTTAGTTAATCGATAATGGTTGTATGCTGCAATAGGAATATGATATACCATTCTGAGTAAGTCTATAGGCAAGGTCTTAGTGGCTAATTGTGGCTTTCGGAATAAGTTTAGAAAGCTGAGCCATCCTTTTTTTATACTGTATCTATTATGCACATATCTATGAAGAGTTTTGTAGAAAACAGGTTTGTAAGTGTTTTCAAACATAAGGTCTAGGTCATCAGAGTCTGTCCAGTTTGACTTATGTACTAGTTGATCTTTGACCTTCTCATAGAACTTAGTACCTGGCAGTGGATACGATACAGAGATGCCTATGTCATCTGGCATCAAGTCCAATACCATTCTTAAGGTTTGCTTTATATCTTGCCATGATTCTCCTAAGTATCCGAACTGTAAGAAAAAGGCAACTCTTACACCGTGGGCTTTTAGTTTACCTGTAGCTTCATAGATCTGGTCTATTTTGGTTCCTTTATCCATAGCATCCAGAATTTCTTGTGATCCACTTTCTGCACCCAGCCAGACTTCATCTAAGCCACTTTCATTCAGTGCTCCTATAGTATCATCTTTGAGCAAAAGATCGACTCTACTTTGCATATGGTAGGCTATATCTATCTTTTCCTGCTTCAGTAGACTATTAAACTGTTGTACCCAATTTGGTTTTAGTCCGAAAATGTCGTCGCACATCCAGAACTTCTTCACTTGATGATGTACTAGGTGATATTTGATTTGCTCTAAGATATATTCTGGTGAGTGGGAATTATAACGGTTCCCATAGATAGGTTTTGCACACCAATTACATTTATATGGACAACCGCGAGTAGTGGCAATATTTAGCGTAAAGTCATGACCACCTTCTTGCCAGACTTTCTTGTACGCTGCTATATCTACTAAGTCCCAAGCGGGTTGTGCTAACTCATCTAAGTCTCTTATAACTGGTCGTGAGCCTGTGTTTACCAAGTTTTCGTTATCTAGATAGATAAGGCCAGGAATTGAATTTAGCGTATGTTCATTTTTTTCCAGTGCTTTTAGCAAGGCGCAGAGAGTCTGTTCTCCTTCACCTTTTAGGACATAGTCAGCACCACTGAAAAGAAATTTTTCATAGTGATCTGTGGAATCAGAACTTGCAACGATTACTGTGCTGCCATGCTTTTTGGCTGCTGATATCATTTTAAATGCAGCCTCTCGCATATTAACTAAGCACATCTTAGTCAAATAATTAAATCCATCATCGTAAATGATGACATAGCTCGGCTTGTTCTCCAGTAAAGCATCCGAAAAGGTGTCAGGACTGTCTAAGAGATTTGTATCATAGAGTCCGACTTTCATACCCATGTGTCTTACTTGGGCAGCAGCATAGATAGTTCCTAACGGTGGATAAGGTTTTTTAGTTTTCCACTGTTTAGGATCTAATTTGTAGTAATAAGAATGTGAAAATATGACATCAAGCATTACCTTCTTCTTTTAGTTCAAGACCGTATTCTTGCACTACTTTTTTATAATTCTCATTCAGCCGATCATCTATTTTTTTTTGATAATTCATAGGATGACATTTGGATGCAGTCTTGGTTGCTTTCACTGCTTTATTAAATGCATCTTTGTCCATGTCAGCAAATTTGGTTTGCCATTTTTTTTGAAATAAACCTCTGAGGAAACCATCCACTTTGTCTCCAAAATTGCCGCTGAATATTTTTTCTGTAACTTTTGTAAGTAATGGCCTTTTTTCAGAGAAGGTTGTTTTGGTTAGTTGCGGTGGGTTAGAGTGGGGAAAAAAGTCAAAAGCCCAACTATTTGCTTTGTAAAATTTATCAAAATAGGCAAAGCCACATACGGGCTTTAAAGTGATTAGCTCTGTTGCAGTAAATCTATCTCGTTCAGCTATTTTTAATCCCTCTTCAGATACAAAATAATTAACACAAAAATACTTTCTTGAATTTAGGAGAAATATTTTCCTAAATAATACTAAGGCAGTCCTTGCTATCCATAATCTGGAGCTGCTTGTTATTATAAAGAAATCGATATCACTATTGTCATCAAAATAATCTTTGGAAAAGGAACCTGAAAAAGCAACTCCTCTGACAAAAGGGAACTTATAGATTAATCTTGCTCGCTTCCTAGCTTTAGGAGTTATAGCAGTTGCTTTTTGCTTGCCTAGATTTTTTCTCTTTATGGATTTTAAGTTTGTATTATGAAGATAGTGTTCATCCCTCAAGGAGATTACACCTTCAGATAATAAGAAGTCGAGTTCATCATCTATGATCGATAATTTTTCGACCCTACAAAACCTATACAGTTCTTCTTTCCTAAGTGGATGATCAAATAGGGAAAAGTATAGGATGCTTTTTAAACATTCCAAGAAAATATAATTAGATTATTTTAATTAAGGATAAAACTAGATTATTTTGAAGTTTTATCTGAAAGATTAAGTCCCATTTTATCACAATACGTATCTAAAGACAAAATGGTTGCTCTATAAGCTTCGTATTGTTTCCACAATGCGGCTGCTTGCCTTGTTTTAGAATTTTTGTTGCTGTCGCCATATTTTTCAAAACTACCTAGAACAATGTCTTTTGGATATTTAATATGCTGAATGTACCCAGTCTTGTCGCCTTTTTGCAAGGCTGCATCTGCTAACTTTAGGTGTACTTCTATTAAGGAGCTATTGTGCATTAAGAGTTCTTGACCTAACTCTATGGCTTTGTCGAGATCCCCATT
>CAZKXO010000371.1:0-3467 GCA_964556525.1 uncultured Saprospiraceae bacterium | reverse complement strand
ATATTGTCGAGACCTGTGATCGCATCGTTATCTTAGAGAAAGGCGTAGTCGTAGAAAATCTTGTTAATAATGAAGAAGCTAAGGTGAAACTAGAAGGCTATTTCAATGTGTCGAAATAGATTCGTTTAGTTCTTAAGTTTTTAAAGGTTAAGACTTTAACCATTAGCTTACTTGCTCAGTCAGCAACATATCTACTTTTTTATTCAGCTCGTAGATTTGTGATTCTAATTTGGTTGCAGTGGCTTGTTTGTCATCAGAAAAACTAAGATGAGCATAATATTTCCAGACCTCATCTATTTCCTCCAGAGCTAGTTCATAAGGTAGGAAAACTTCGTTATCGGAACTTAGGACAAGTTGTTTGTTGGCTTTATCCAGTGTCACTCTTTTGTACACAAGTCCATTTGCTTTACTGATGACTATATAGGTCTTACCGTCTTTTATATTTTCTAGATTTTCTACATAGGAAGCAATGATAACACTACCGGGTTCTACAGGTAACATGGAGTCACCTTGGATTTCAAAACCTCTGTAAGTGCCTTGAGGAATATTGGGAAACTGTATTTTGGGCAGGTCACGGATGTACTCGGGATTTTGATAGCTGTCGAGATATCCAGCTTCTGCCTTGGTATCTACCAGTTCTATGTTGCCCTCATTTTCTGAGTCAACAGTGATGGCCAAAACTTTCATCATTTTGGTCTTCAGAATTTCGTAATCGCTGTGACTAAGATCTTGCTGTATAAGTTCATCGACTTTGATATCGAAGTAGTGGGCAAGCTTGATGAGCATGGCGATATTTGGTTCAGTTTTGCCACGTTCGTAATCGCCCAAAGTGGTGCGGGGAATCTCCAAAACTTCAGCTAAAGCCTGCTGAGATATCTTATTCTTCTGACGGAGGTATTTTAGATTCTTATTGAGCATAACTAGAGTTTTGCTCAAATATAGCCTATTGCCGATTTATTCGATCAAAATAGGTTGATAAAATCGACTATTTGTCAATTTTGTAAGTTCGAATCTGAAAAGTATCCGTTTTTACCGCTTGGAAAGGTCTTTTCGGAAACAGCTTCATCACCAAGCCAGGAATGATTACAGTAAACAGGAGTATTATAAAAACTATCATACCTACAAGACAATAGAACCTTGGTTTAGCATGTATCTCTAAGAGATTTTAACTTTTAAAAAAGACTTTAGGTAAAATAGGAGACTAGAACAATGTCAGCTCGTTGTCACTAAGATCGGACCGATGTTCTGTGATGAGGTCTGCATCATTATTTTTCACATTCCCCACCTTTGGTGATACGGGATAAGCTTTCATGTTTTCGTCGGGATATGGCGTTATCATAGCTACCAGTTCCTGAGGTGGCAGATCATCACTTAGCCAGAGTTCTTCTTGCTCAGGTGTAAGGATAGCAGGCATTCTGTCATGGATGTCTTTCATCATTTCGTTAGGTCCTTGTGTAATTACAGTAAACGAAAACACAGTCTGTCCATCTGGTGCTTTCCATCTGTCCCATAAGCCAGCCATCGAGAAGATCTCCTGATCAGTCGTTTGTATGCGGTATGGTTGTTTGGTAATCTTTCCATCAGGACCTTTTGTTTTTTTCCATTCATAAAATCCGTCTGCGGGTACGAGACAACGTCTCTTTGCAACTGCCATCTTAAAGCTGCTCTTTTCGAAGAGGGTTTCTATCCGTGCATTGATCATTTTGTAACCTATCTTTTGGTCTTTGGCCCAGAAAGGAATGAGACCCCAGCGGTAAGCTTGGAAGTGTAGCTTGTCTTCATTGGTGATGACAGGCATCATATGCGAGGGTGCGACATTGTAACTGGGCAATCGATTGTATTGGACAAGACCATCTGAGTAGAAGGTGGCTTGGAAGCGTTCTTCTAGTTCTTTTTCTGTTTTGGTTAGGGAGGATCTGCCGCACATAGCTAGAGTTTTGATTTTAGAATCATCGATTACAGAATGATATTCCTAAGGTAGTTTTTTTGGAGTAAGAAACAATACTAAACAAAAATCTATGGTTATAATAACTGTCGGTAAGTCACACAATTATAGAATAACAAGATCATTATGTGGAATACAAAAATTGTTCTTTTTCTACAAGGCTTTTTGATTGTCTCATACTATTGAGGCTGCCAATCTATGGCTTCTCAATGCTTTATTGACTCTGAAGTAAAAGCAGAGATGAATTCTATCCTTGACAATTTAGTGAATCAGGAAGGATTTGAAGAAAACTTAGAATTACTGGAAAGTTCACTCTCAGTAGCTAAGAAATTGGATTCTGATTTATTTGTGAATTGGTTTTCGACTTTAGATCCCATTTTAGATTTCAAAGCAAGTGAAAGCCATTGTGAGCAATGTATTAAGGAATTAACAGATCGAATATTGAATTATGATGCAGGAGTTCCTTTGGCACAAGATGATAATGGAGATGATGACGAAGAATTGCCTGCTTGCAATTGTCGTTGGTCTTGTCGAGACATGTTTCCATTTTGTACAGATGATAAATGTGAAGCAACAGCTAATGGTTGTGGACTTTTAGGGCTATGGACATGTAATCAGCATGAAAAAGTATGCGATTCTTAAAAGAATTATACTGAGATGATAAACAAGAAAATTCTATTAATTTTACGTGGCTTTTTAGTTGTACTTTTCATGTGGCTTTTTTCTGTTGACAGTCTGCTTCTGTCTACAAGAAATGTATTTGTAGCTATGCTTTTTTGTATAGGATTTTCTTGTTTTCATGGCAATATTGAAAAAAGATCTGATAGGTTTTTATTGTTTAGTTTGCCCATAGTTTATTGTATTTTATTATTTTTTACAGTTAGTTTGAGTTCTTCACTTGCTTATCAATATTTGGCTTTCTTTTTTTTGATTACATGCCTTTGTATATTTAAATTGAATCAGTATAGAATATTTCTTCTTGTAGCTTTAGCTTACACTTACGTATTTGGATTGGGAGTTTATATTCCCAAGTGGATAGAAAGAAATTCTGAGAAAGTAGTTTTTGAAGCTCATGAAGAAGATAAGAAAAAGGAAGAGCCAGTTGTTATACGACTGCAAGATTTTAGCTTTCTTAGTTCCGCTGGCGATTCTATCTTACTACATGATAAGTCCAAATATTTTATTTTGGAAACTTGGGCAGAGTGGTGTGGACCTTGTAAGATTGCGGTGAAGGAAATGCATTCTTACTTTGAGGCTAATAAACAGCACTTCAATCATAAGCTTGTGTATAGTGATAGAAAGTATTCTAGGCTCAAGGACCCTTCTAAGATATGGACCTTCTTTGAAAATGTTCCAAAGGAAAAAATTATAGTAGACACAGACCGTTCACTTTCAAAAGCTATTGGTTCTAACGCCTTACCCATTTTCTTTGTCTTTGATAAACAAGGTGAACTGGTGAAATATATTAAAGGTTTCGAATCTAGAGAAAGACTGGCCAAGGCACTAGATAAGTATAAGACTT
>CAZKXO010000370.1:0-3482 GCA_964556525.1 uncultured Saprospiraceae bacterium | reverse complement strand
ATATGTCTCTGAATCAATACTAAATCAATAGTACTTACACCATTCAAGTATTGGTCATTTTTAAGATTTGATATCTCGTAATCATTATTATCTGTAATACCTTGGAAGAGGAATCTACCCGATTCGTCCGTCATGTCCATAGAAGGGAACTGCGGTTGATTGCTCATCAGTTCTACTTGTACATCTTCTATTTGACTACCTTCTTCTGTAGCGATATTACCAGAGATTTGTCTACTACCTACAATCGGTTCACAAGAGGCATGATTATCCACTAGTGTAAGGAAGACAGTACAGAAATCACGATTATTATTCGCATCCCACACATATATATTAAGTGAAACAATAGAGCCAGAAGGATTTACAATATCATCACAATTAAACTCTCGAGCAGAACATCTTGCTAATGCATTGAAAGTCGTATCCATACTAGGAGGTGTATCAGTAAAAGTAAATCTCAATTGTTCCTCAGGTGTACAATTGTCAAATGCACCCAAGTTAAAATCACAAGCCCAAAGTTCTACACTTCCTTCTTCTGTTAAAGAAGAACTCAAATTTACACAGTATGGTGTAGGGGGAATTTCATCAGCTATATTGAAAGTATAAATGCAAGTAGTATTGTTCCCACATCCATCGGAAACTTTCCAACTCACACTATGCTCTCCAAAGGCTCCTTCAGGCACAGTAATCTTCACTTCTTCACCTGAAGAACTGGCCGGGATATAAAAATCACCTGTTGGATCATTAAAACTAGAATATGTGTAATCGATGTTCCCATCAGAGAACAAATCCACTTGTGCTTCCCAAGTCAAACTATTGGAAGCGCAAAGTCCCTGGTCTGTAGCTGAACTTGTCAGCATAACAGGTCCTGAACAAGAAGACCCCATTAGGGTAGCTGTAACAGGTGCAGTAGGACATGCAATTACAGGTGCTGAATCATCAACGATTTTCACAACCTGAACTTGAGACCAGATTCCTCCTGATGTAGGGTCTGAAGGATCATAATCACACCAGTTAATTACTGTCCAGAAATTCAATATTTTGAAACAAGCACCATCCTGAAAGAAGAATGTATCTCGTTCTACATTGAAAGCTATCTGATCACATGCACCTGCAACCCATGTAGGAATTTCCTCATCTGCGTTTACACTTTCAGCACACGTAATGATTGTGTCTTGAGGGAATTCTACAACTATAGTTTCAGAAGTAGAACCATTCTTAGTAATCCTCTGGAGACAGTTTACTGACTCATTGCCATTTACATACCATCGTCTGGTAATAGTACCTGAACTACAATTGGAAAGGTCACTTTCTATGTCATCAAATGTTGTTCCTAGAACACCACAAGAATTGAAAGCAGTTGCTTCACCAGTAGAATTAATATTGAATGGATCACCATCACAATCTACGGTTACATCTGCTGGACATAAGATAGTAGGTCGAGACTTATCTTCTAGTCTGACATAAGACCATACTTCACTGAAGTTGTCACCATCAGTTCCGAATATGCCGTTACCATCTCCATCATCCCATACTCTTAGCCATACTTGAATCTGAGCATAGTCATTGATGCCATCTCCATTCTCATCTATTCCGAATTCTTGAAGATCATTACAACAAAATTGTACAAAATCACCATTGTCAAAATCGTCCTCATCATCAAAGATGTGACCGTCATTGTTGAAGGTTAGATTAGAAGGTATATTACAGCCGTCAGACTCTCTTCTTATTTCCAATTTCACGTTCCCACAACCATCAAAAGAACCATTGTCTATACTTTCTGCAAAGATTTTAGTTATACCTGGTTCTACTAAACTACCTGGATTAGGAATTAATGAAACAACGACATCCTGCTTTGTTATTGCTACTGGCGGAGTTGCGTCCACTATAGATACTGAGACTTTTTCGGAACCTATATTTGTACAACAATCCCAAGCGTTATAATAGAATTCGTGCTCACCAATAGGAACATTCTCTGCATAAAATGAATTTTGTGCAGGGTCAAATCCGAGAATAACACCTTGTAGGCTTGAAGTTCCAGAACCAGTAGGTATACCATAGAGATCTGTTGTTCCTGACCCAGTAGATACTACATACTGCAAGGCAGAGGTAGGACTACAGTTGTCAGAAATTGCTCTTGGTTGTGGAAAGTATACTCTTCCTGTACAACCCCATGGGTCTACAGAAGATGTGAAATCAGAAACCATGAAAGTAGGTGCTTCTGTATCCACAGCTTCTATAACCTGTGTACAGATAAAAGGGTCTGCTGTAGGAGAGCACCAGTCGAAAACTTTCCATTCTCTGATTACTTTGTTATTTCCTGAGCACTCAGGACTTGTATCGCACACGGCAAGTTCAGTGTCTTCAAAAGTGGTAAACAAATTACATGCTGTACCTTCTAGGATAGAAACACCTTGAAGCACACCACCTACATACGATGCCAGATAAGGATAAGCATGTCTAGTTGCAAAAGCATGATTATTAAGTAAATATTCTTCTGAAGGTGGGTCAGAACTTGGTGGAAAATCTTCCCTATACTGGGTATAGAAGAAATTATAAATTTCCTCAGGAGAAGTTCCAGCACCACATGGAAGATCTACCTCGGATTCTGGGCATTCTATGCCGGCATCATCATCTGGAAGATCTAAATTATTTCCATCTGCATCAAACTCAAACTGGTATGTTTCAGATTGATAGTATTGTCTACAAGTAGATACGTTACCTACATTATCGACAAAAGTCCAAGTTCTGGTAAGGAAACTTGCTTCTCCACAACCACCTTCGGTAATCTGATCACGGAAAGTTCTGCTTGAAATTCCATCACAATCTGTGGCAGTAGGAGGTATAACGGCATCAAGGTTGATACCTGTACAAATAGAAGGCAAAAGACAAGGGTTAGAAGGATCGTCACATGTACAATCAATCTGTGGACCGAGTTTGTCCTCTGCAAGGATATTACCCCAGCAACTGTTGTTTCCATTAGTTACAGTCACAGAATAATTTCCTGGATTAAATACTTCAGCGTAACAAATTCCTGCACCAGCATTAGAAGCTGAATTCAGTCCTTGTCCCGCAATAAAAATTTCATAGTCGCAGTCGCTGCCGACTATACCTTGCAAAATCATTGAAGGTGTAATTTGGGAGCCAAGATCGCAGTCCTCCCCTAAGGACACGTTGATCTGACCGTCACAAACTAGAGTCTGTGATTGGAGTTGGTTTCCTAGATTTAGGATAAGTAAAGAGCAACATATCATCCATTTGGACAACATGCTGACTCTACCCATTAAATCGGTAATCACCATGGGATAAAGTTTTGGTTATAAAATGAGTAATGAGGTCTCCCCTACGCTAATAGCGGAGACAGTGTTCAGATAAATTAGAGGGGGAATACAAGAAGCGGGAAAGAATCTTGTGCTACAAATGTAATTCTCTTTACAAGTTTCGAGCTTCTACAATTAGGTAAATAATGAAATTTTATTTTACTA
>CAZKXO010000369.1:0-3494 GCA_964556525.1 uncultured Saprospiraceae bacterium | reverse complement strand
ATTCATTTAAGGATAAGCTATAGTTATTATTCTGTTAGCTTATAGAATTGAAAAATTAAAATTTATCTATACACAATGAAGAATTTACTTTTAATCTTAACTGTAGGTCTCTTATCGACAGTCTCGATATTTGCACAGGATGGCTTTAAAGATCTTAAGAATGCTGAAAAAGCCATTAAAAAATACATCAGCGATAACAATGATACTGATGCTTTGGCCAAAGGTATGCAGCTGATGGAGTCTGCTTTTTCCTCCTCAGAGGTAGCAGGTACTGCTAAAGCTTGGATTACAAAAGCCAAAGTACTGAACTCTCTAGCTAAATTGGAGATGAAAAATAAGACTATAGACCTCACTAAAGAATATGTTATAGCTGCCCCTAATGCAGCCACAGATGCTTATGAAGCCATACTTAAAGCCAGTGAACTAGCTGAGAAAAAGAATGAAAAAAAGGAAATACAAACAAATCTTGCTCTGGTAGAAAGTCACCTTAATAACTTTGCAATTGTTGCATACCAGAATAAGGATTTTGCAAATGCCTTCAGCAATTTTGACAAGTCCATCCAAGCAGCAGATGCACTCAAGATTATGGGTAAGCAAAGCAGACTAGACGACCCTATAATAAGAGAGGAGCAAAATCTTTTTGCAGCTATCGCTGGATTTTATTCAGATAACCATGCAGGTGCTACTCCTTACTTGGAAGAACTATATGCAGCTAATTCCTCAGAGCCATTTGTTTACGAAGCTCTATATAACATAAATGCAGAATCAAACACAGAAAGTGCCTTAGCGTATTTAGCAAAGGGTAGAGAAATGGCACCAGATGATACTGGTTTATTGTTTGCAGAAATTAACCATTACCTTAAAGCAGGTGAGCTAAACAAGTTAATAGCTAAGCTGGAAACTGCGATAGAAAAAGAACCTGACAACATTTCTATCTACAATACTATGGGAAGTGTCTACGACCAGTTACAACAGAAAGAGGAAGACAATATGAAGTCTCAGGAATACAGAGACAAAGCAAAAGAATACTACGAGATAGCTCTAGAAAAAGATCCATCTAACTTCGATGCTCAATACAGTATAGGTGCACTCTATTACAATAAGGCTGCTACTTATGTAGACAAACTGAATAGTTTATCTGCAGATTTGACACCAGCTGGTATGAAAAATTATGATGCAACTAAAGAAGAAATGGATGCATTATTCGAAACAGCTCTACCGTACTTCCAAAAGGCAGAAACTTCTAATCCAGAAGATCTCAATACAATCATAGCATTGAAAGAGATCTATGCAAGGATGAACAACTTAGAAAAGTCTAATGAATACAAAGCTAAATACGAAGCTGCAGCAGCCAAAATGGGCCAATAAGCAGATCAACAAATAAAAACTTCAATAAAGGGCAATTCATCAAAAATTGCCCTTTATTGTTTTATCCTACCCTAGTCTTCTAAAGAGTCTATATTTGCGGCAAAATAGAAGAAAGATATGCCATTATATGCTGGAATCGTAGGTCTACCAAATGTTGGAAAATCTACCTTATTCAATGCACTTACCAATGCTAAAGCACTCGCAGCCAACTACCCGTTTGCTACCAAGGAACCCAATGTAGGTGTTATAACAGTTCCGGATAATAGACTTACTGAACTAGCTAAACTGGTCAATCCTCAGAAAGTGCAACCCACGACAGTGGAAATAGTAGATATTGCTGGGCTGATTAAAGGTGCTAGTAAAGGAGAAGGATTGGGTAATCAATTTTTGGCAAATATAAGAGAGGTAGATGCCATAGCACATGTGGTAAGATGCTTTGATAACGATAATGTAGTCCATGTGGATGGCTCTGTAGACCCCGTAAGAGACAAAGAGATCATAGACACTGAACTCATTTTTAAAGATCTTGAAACAGTGGAGAAAAGGCTGGAGAAATTAAAAAAGCAAGCCAAGACAGGAAAGCCTACAGACAAGAAAAATGTAGAAATTGCAAAGAGCATCTATACCCAACTAGAGGCTGGAACATCAGCTAGAGCTATGCAACTTGATGAGGATGGACAGGCATTAGTAAAAGAAATGATGTTGCTAACGGGCAAGCCTATACTTTATGTCTGTAATGTAGATGAGAATTCTGTAAAAGATGGTAACGAGCATACAAAGAGATTCCGAGAAGCCGTTAAGGAAGAAGATGCAGAGGTAATTCTAATATGTGCTTCTATAGAAGAGGAGATTGCTCAATTAGAAGATTATGATGAGAAAATGATGTTTGTAGAAGAAATGGGTCTTAGCGAACCAGGAGTCAATCGTGTTATAATCAGCAGTTACAAATTGCTAGATCTGATTACCTACTTTACTGCCGGTGAAAAGGAAGTCCGAGCCTGGACAGTGAAAGTCGGATCTACTGCCCCTCAAGCTGCAGGTGTCATTCATACCGATTTTGAAAAAGGATTTATCAGAGCTGAAGTAATCAAATATGATGACTACGTCTTATTAGGCTCAGAAGCAAAAGTCAAAGAAGCTGGAAAACTAGGTGTGGAAGGCAAGGGCTATATAGTACAAGATGGAGACATCATGCACTTCCTGTTTAACGTATAAGAAAAAGAAAACAGTTATTGCTAGACTAGGCTTTAGTGTACATTACTTCCTTGACAGCTTTTACTACTTTACTGGTATTGGGCAGATACTCTTCGACAAACGTTGGTGCATAAGACAGTGATGTATCTGCAGAATTAACTCTTGTTACAGGGGCATCTAGATAATCAAAGGCATATTTTTGAATCTCGTACGCTATTTCAGCTGAAACTCCCGCAAATGGCCATGATTCATCTACGACAACTAGCCTATTAGTTTTCTTAACTGATTCTACTAAAGTATGATGATCTAAAGGTCTTATCGTTCTTAAATCTATTACTTCAGCTGAAATTCCTTCTTTTGCCAGTTCTTCTGCAGCATCCATAGCGACTATCATCATCTTATTAAATGAAACAATCGTTACATCCGTCCCTTCTCTTTTTACTGCTGCCTTTCCTATCGGAATAAGATATTCTTCCTCAGGAACTTCACCTTTATGGCCATACATCATTTCTGATTCCATAAAGCAAATAGGATCTTCATCTCTGATTGCTGACTTCATAAGACCCTTAGAATCATATGGGTCAGTTGTGGATATTACTTTCAATCCTGGACAATTAGCCATCCAACTTTCGAAGGTTTGCGAATGTTGCTGAGCCAGTTGCCCTGCCGCGCCAGATGGGCCTCTGAAAACTATTGGACAAGTAAAATCCCCTGCTGTCTGTGATAAAGTCTTTGCTGCATTATTTACTATCTGATCAAAGGCTAAAACAGCAAAATTCCAAGTCATAAATTCTACTATGGGACGTAAGCCATTTATTGCAGCACCTACACCAATCCCAGCAAAACCCAACTCTGCAATCGGTGTATCTATAACTCTTTTTGCTCCGAACTCATCCAGCATCCCTTTGGTAACTTTATAAGCACCATTGTAT
>CAZKXO010000368.1:0-3499 GCA_964556525.1 uncultured Saprospiraceae bacterium | reverse complement strand
TATACTTGGAGTGGAATATTCTGACTTACTTGCTGAGTGGTCTGCTTTTTATCAAAATTACTATCGTCTGGAAAACGGCCAGGTTACAGAAACTGAAGACCTAAATCTTGTCAAACTAAAAAACAAAAAAGGTGTTCCTATTAGCAAGTATCGCTTAAGTTCAGATGGACGACATCTTGCCTATGTGACCAATGACAGAAGTAAAACCAGAGTGGTCGTCAGAGATCTGGAAACAGAGGAAGAGCGAACTGTTCTGAAAATAGGATACAAAAATATTTTTCAGGAACCAGACTATAATTATCCACTGATTGCCTGGCACCCAAGTTATCCTGAACTGTCAGTCGTATACGAAAAGAGGGATATAATAAAGCTCAAGGTTATAGATGTCAAAAACAGGGAAGAAGAGCTTACCGACATGACAACCAATTTCCAGAGAATATACAGCCTTGCCTATATAAACTCTGACCAATATCTTATGTCTGCTACTACTGATGGCTATTCTGATCTCTATATTTACAAATCAGAAAACAGGCACCACACTAGGATAACCGAAGATTTCTATGATGATCTGGAAGCTTCTGTTATTACATATGAAAACAGACCTGCGATTCTATTTAGATCCAATAGACCAACTCAGTATGTAGGGAAGGAAAAATTAGATACGATTCTTCCAGTAGCAAACTTTGATTTGTTTATCATGAAGGGCTTTGAAAAGGAGTCTCCTGTAGTACAACTTACAGAAACCAAGAACATCAATGAAAGACAAGCTTTCCAAAGTGCTGCAGATGAGATCTCATTTATACATGGCCATTCCGGCATAGATAACATCTACACCTTGGATCTGAAGACAAAAGAGATTGTAAGCAAGACCAATCTGGAAAGAAATATAATACACCATCATACGGTACCTGCCTCACCTCATCACTTTTACAATTTTTATTACAAAGGCAACTATGTAAATGTGCAGGATGACTTAAAGACAGTAAGCAAGGTGAGAGCATTCAAAACTCAGCTGGCACACGAAAAGCAAAAAGAGGAAAACGACGTACTCATTCCTTTCTTGCCAAATGATGAAAATACTATTACTGTCACCGATGGGATGAAATTCCAAAGTCCTTTTGATGATCCTGAAAATCTTAAGCCTGTAGAACAAACGCAGGATGAGCAGTTGTCCAGCAGTATGTTTGAAAAATATTTCAAGGACTACTATTCTGGGAGCTACCTGGATGGCAAACGTATTGTCAGGTTTGAGCCTTTCCGTTCCAGTGCTTCTAGAGAAAGATTCAGACTAGATGATTTTATAACCAAGCTAGACAACACAGTATTATTCGAAGGACTAGAAAGCTACACTGGTGATGACAAAGAGCTCAATGCGCAACCCACTGGCATTTTATTCAAAGGTGTAATAACAGATCTCCTAGAAGACTACGCCATCAATGTCGGGCTTAGAATTCCGACAACATTCAATGGTTATGAATATTTCATAACCCTAGATGACAACAAACGTCTATGGGATAAGCGCCTTGCCTTCTATAGCGAAACTGAAAATACTGTGGTGGATGCTGTAGGTCCGCCTGAGCAAAGAGAAAAAAGAAGGACCCATTTAGGGTTGTATAGATTGAAGTACCCTTTTGATGTGTATCAGTCTATTAGATTTACCGGGTCACTGAGATTTGATAAATTTTTTCTACAAGCAACAGAACTGGCCTCTTTTGAAAGCGATTTCACCTTTGAGAAAAGGCTTAGCCTAAAGACGGAGTATGTCTTTGACAATTCTTATGAAGTCAGTCTCAATATTCTAAACGGCTCTAGAGCAAAAGCTTATGTCGAAGTTATAAATGAGTTCGATCTAGACCTTGTAGACGGGCTAAACATAGATCCCCATACTGGGCTGACTACCGTGATAGGCATGGACGCAAGGCATTACATCCCTATATTTAAGAGAGCAGTGTTGGCTCTAAGGGCAACAGCAGCGACTTCTTTCGGGAGTCAGAGAGTTGTCTATTATCTTGGTGGTGTAGAAGGTTGGATAGGTGCCTCTGCAGAAGAAAACATTCCCGTTCCTGGTGATGCAAATACTTCATTTAAAGTACAAGCACCACACCTGAGAGGCTTTAGAAGCAACATCAGAAATGGCAATAGCTATGCCCTTACAAATTCTGAACTCAGGGTTCCTTTAGCCCATTTTCTAGGCCTAGAACGAAGTCGACTTGGATTCATAAGAAATCTACAATTGACTTCCTTCTTCGATGCAGGAGTCGCTTGGTTCGGCGCCAATCCAAATTCTGAGGACAATACCCTCAATACCATTGTCGTAAACAATCCGGAAGAAAATCCTTCCATAATTATAGAAGCTAGATTTTTCAGAGATCCTCTCGTATATGGTTATGGATTCGGACTGCGATCTACCATCCTTGGCTATTTCTTTAAAATAGATTATGGCTGGGGAGTAGAAACCGGACATCAAAGAGAGCCCAGATTGTATTTCAGCCTTGGGTTGGATTTTTAACAAACTTAAAACAGTATTCTATTATGTCTTTCAGATCACTTCTGCTATTTCTAATTACGATTGGATTACTTTGCTCATGTAACACGGATAGCAATAAGCAAGCTGAGTCAGGTTCTAGCACAGAAATAGACAACATAGATATAAGACTACCGAGTGACCCAAAAAAAATCCATCCTATTTTTAGTCCTAATACGATAGGAAGAGAAGTATTCCAATACATCTTTCTTTCTTTGGCAGATTTACATCCAGAACATCTGACCTTGACACCTGTGCTCATAAAAGAAATTCCAGAAGGCTACATATCAGAAAAAGCAGGTGAAAAATGGATTAACTATCAGATAGAAATCTTACCAGAGGCCACTTGGTCTGATGGCACTGCCATTACTGCAAAAGACTATCTCTATACAGTAAACATGATGTGTCATCCAATGAGCAATGCAGTGAGATGGAGGCCTTTTCTAAAACAACTAAAATCTATTAGGCTAAACCCCAATAACCCCAAAAGATTTACAGTCTCTTTCGACAGCGATTTTTCTGAAGCTCTGGAAACTTCTGTAGCTATTAATTTATTGCCGTCACATATCTACGACAAGACAGGAAAGATAACTGCATTAGCTGCTGCTGAACTGCTTAAAACAGGTTACGAAGAATCTGACCCAGACATTAAGGCATCAATAGAAATGGTCAATGAAAGTGCTTCGGCGACAACAGACGTTGTACAAGTCGGTCCTTACCGTATGACTGCATATGCCTCAGATCAATATTTCATCTTGGAAAAAATAGACAACTACTGGGGAGCTGCATATCCAGAAAATACATATCTACAGAGCAAGCCTAACAAAATGACATTCAAAGTTGTACCAGATGAAAAAACGGCTATTACTATGGCCAAAGAAAATAAATTAGATCTTATGAAAATGACACAAAGTGATGTGTTTCTAGATCTGAAAAACGACGACAATCACAACAAAAACTGGAACTTCCATGTAC
>CAZKXO010000367.1:0-3500 GCA_964556525.1 uncultured Saprospiraceae bacterium | reverse complement strand
TTTAGCTTAATTGATTTTGAAAGATCAAATATTTGGAAAGTGATAGCTATAATGTTTGTGGTAAAGATATCATTCGTCAGTAACTATTTAGCCACATTTATGATGATATTATGCCTTGTCTTGTGATAGAGCGCTCAAGTCGACTCTTGAATATGTATTCTGCATAAATATGTATTTGCAGAACAATAATCTTCAGAAGTGTATTTAATTAAAATTAATGTTGGATTAATGAGTAAAATTCAGTATTTACTAAGTTACTCCTGTTCTCCATCCTAAAGATGAATAAGACTATCTAGATAAGTTGTCGTCTGAAACACTATCATGAAATCAAGGAATTAACAAGATCAGGCCTTGTCGCCATCGACATCTGAAAGCCGAATAGTGCTCACTCCAGGTTTGCTACAAACGCTTGCGCCAGCCATATTAGCAATTTCGGCCAACTGAGTGACCTCATACTTTTTTAGGTAGCCCCAAATGAGTACTGCGAGGACTGTATCCCCTGCACCAGATACATCAGCATCCTTGACTTTTATACCCTTAATAGTGCCAAATAGAGGTGGGTCTCCCTTTTTCCAATAAAATATACCCTGGGCTCCGAGGGTAACAAAGAGTAAATCAGAGTAAACGAGCTCATTGGCTTTGAGGACTTTATTGATTTCTATAGAATCAGGTGGAAGGTCTTTCTGCACTATGGCAGAGAGTTCTTTCAGATTTGGCTTGAAAATAGTACAGTTTCTGGCCAGCAAAGCAAAATTCTCTTGCTTGGGGTCCACAAAAATAGGTATACCAGTATGACCACTGATATCTTGAATGGACTTGATGACGAATTCCGTGCAGACTCCTTTGTTGTAGTCTTGTATAACTATTCCAGCTATGCTTGTGTCTAAGATAAGTTTGGCAATAGTGTTGGAGATTTCTGTTTCTGTGACCATAGTAATATCTGCACTTGACTCTGAGTCTATTCTTAGAAATTGGTTGAAGTCTTCATCAACGATTCTTTGCTTTATAGTACTTGGTCTATCTTTTTCTATAATTAGTTTTGACTGGAAGCCATTTTTGTCACACAAACTTTGGAGTTCCTTTCCTGCAGGATCATCTCCGATAACGCTTATAAGTATTGGATTGAGATTGAGATTTTTTAGATTGAGTCCTACATTGCCTGCACCACCCAGTCTGTTTTCGCTACGTATCTTTTCTATAAGTGGCACAGGTGCTTCAGGTGAATGGCCTTTGTGTAACCCTATGTCATAGGCGTCAAGCATGAGGTCCCCGACAATGATAATATTTGTTTTAGTAGATAAAATTATACTATGGGTTTGGGCAGCTAATTTAGGACAACTATGCCAGTAACTCCCTGATAAGAGACTTTATTTGAGTTTGTTGCTGGCTAAAGAATTCCATAACAGCATTGTAATACTGTTGCCTATTTATTCTAAGTAAGTTGTTGAGAACCAGTTCTATACCTTCTATTTCTGGAATAGAAATTACAAAGCCTCTCTTACTCAGTTCTTGCGCCATTGGAAATTTTTCTATGTTCGGTCCAGTGCAAATAGGCACTCCGTATACGAGTGGTTCAAGTAAGTTGTGAGGCCCTTTTCGAAAACCACCTCCTATATAAGCAACATGAGTACTTCTGTATAAATATTTTAGATCTCCTATAGTGTCCACGAGGAGAACTCTGCCTGAACTCTTAGGATTGTCTGAGAATAATTCCACCTCATCTTTGATTGCTTTCTTCCACATTTTGATGGTTGATCTATTTGTATCATGTGGAGCTACAAGAAAATTCTTGTCTGTATTTTCATTTATAATTCTAGAAAATATTTTAACCTCTTCTTTCTGAAGACTGCCTAGAGCTATTGCAGGTTTTGGTTCGTTCCATCGTATAATTCCAGCTGGAACTTTACTGTTTTCTTGTACTTGTTGAAGTCTGGTATCACCAAATATCTCTAGGTTTTCAAAATCATGAGAACGGAGAATTTCCGCGGAACTGCTGTTGTGACAATAAATTTTACGACTCCCTCTTATCAATTCCAGAAAGGATTTCATTTGATCTTTGAAAAGGTATGAATTGGCATTTAGATGTAGACTGGTATAGTAATATGGGACAGACTCTTCTCTAAGCACCCGAAGCATGTTAAACCAGAACTCGTACTTAATAAAGACGACTTTGTGTGGTCTGATCAGCCTGATCATATCCTGCTGATCACCATAGGTGTCTAAGGGCAGATACATTTTAAGCCTATGCTCACCTTCGAAGGTAACATGATCGTATCCACTTGGTGAATGAAAGCTCACAATTATACAGACATCCTCATTTTGTTCCAGTTCCTTGATAATAGGGAGGCTCATTTCGTATTCTCCCAAAGAAGCTGCGTGAATCCATATCTTCTTTTTATTTTCCCATAGTTCTGCCTTTTGCCTTATCAGAGTCGTTTGCTTACGTCTTCCTGAAAAAAGAGCCCTTGCTTTGGGAGAAAAAATTGCCGCAATAATGATGCATAATCCATACATATGCATCAGGAAAGAATAAAGAATAAACATCTAGTAGAATACTTCTTGGTCGCTCTTAGCATCCAGTTCTCTGATAGGTAGATACCAGATGGCTTCAAGGCCTATAGTTAGATCTAACCTCCTACTAGAGTCAGCAAAAGTGCCGGTATCAAAATTGACAGCTCTAACGCTTTTAGTAAAACCTTCCATAATTGTGAGGCCAAGCGAATAGTTTAGACTTCTGTTTTTCCCTATGTGTTCGTAAGAAATGGTTTGTTTCAGAGCGGGTCCTCTTGTACTTCGATCATAACCCTTGGAATAATCGCCTGCAACTTGTCTAACAGTGCTTTGTTCATCTAAAAGTCTGATATGATGTTGCCAGACCCCCAAACCAACTCCTAGTGCCAATCCAGTATTAGGATTGTCCTTTGAAGAAAGTAAAATTTTATTTGCATACAAACCTAAATATATACCCCTGCGCCTAAGAAAAATTTGGCCTACTTGCCCCTGATTTCCTAAGATAGCACCTGACTCTAACCTTATTGGTTCTAATACATCTTCTTTTACTCTGTCCCCATATTGTGCTGATCCCTCTATAGCTAGGAACCCTTTTGCCTTAGGTCTGAACAGACGTAAAGATAGTCCAGCATGCATACTCCATCCATAACGATCTGCTAAATCTGCAGCTGGGAAATCTATTCCAAAATGACTACCTACACTTAAAAATGGTTCTTCTCTAATAAACTCTTGCTGAGCACTCAGTAGTGAAAGACTGCTTATAAACAGCAAATTGACAAGAACTAACTTTGTTTTACTCATAAGGTGAAGATTTCATCTTGGAAGAATTTTAGGCCAAAGCTACTAAGGTAATTTTAAATGGTATAGCTCATTCATGTCTTAGGCATACAATAAGAACCACTTTCTGTTCATTGAAAATTCATAATTTTTCGCTTCTTCTCTATTAGATTAATTGAATGCTGATGCAATAAATACATCTTTGCATGGTT
>CAZKXO010000366.1:0-3511 GCA_964556525.1 uncultured Saprospiraceae bacterium | reverse complement strand
GTAGTGCAAGCCCCTGCTGGATCTACAAAAAGGTCAGAGCCACAACCTGCTAGGAAAAGACCACCTGCTACTAGGAAAGTATATAAAGCAATTTTTGAATTAAATTTGAACTGTCTCATTCGTTGTAATTTTGTTCAATATTAAATCATTCTTTACAGCTATGATAAAAATTGTGATATTTTGACTTTTGAGACGACTTCGGAAACAGAAATATATTTGAGATGAAAGTATCTAACTTATGCTCCGCCTTCCTTTTAATTATCCTCCATTTCAGTGCCATAGGGCAGACTCAGATAGAGAGTACCATTATGCATGATGGCATAGAGAGAACCTTTATCATCTATGTGCCTGACAGTTATCAGGACTCAGAAGCTGTTCCTTTGGTCATTAATTATCATGGTCTTACTTCCAACTCTTTTGACCAGATGTTCTACGGAGATTTCAGGCCAATAGCAGACAGAGAAAATTTTATTATTGTCCATCCACAAGGCACCTTGAATTCGGACAATGAAACTTATTGGAATGCCCAGTTTGATCCTAATGGCGTAGATGATATCGGCTTTAGCGCAACACTTATAGATACACTTTCTACAAGATACAATATAGATGCACAGCGCATCTACAGCACAGGCATGTCCAATGGGGGTTTTATGTCCTATACCTTGGCTTGTGAGCTAAGTGACAGGATTGCTGCGATAGCGTCAGTTACTGGAAGTATGACAACTTTCCAAGCAAGGACCACTTGTAACCCAGATAACATCTGCCCTATTATGCAGATTCATGGTACAGATGATGGTGTGGTGCCCTATGATGGACAGCAGTTTCTTGCCAGCATAGACGAGGTGATGACCTTCTGGGCCAATCAAAATAATTGCAACACAGCACCTGAAATAACAGCAGTAGATGACATCAGCAGCACTGATAGATCCACAGTAGAAAGACAAGTCTATACAGACTGTAATGAAAACACAACTTTAGAACTTTTCAAGGTGGAGAATGGAGGACATACTTGGCCAGGAACAGTTTTCAAATTTGGAGTTACAAATTGTGATATAAATGCCTCTGAAGAAATATGGCGCTTTTTTTCTCAGTATAGCCTGGATGGAAATATAAGTTCTGTAGTAACAGAAAAGAATGAAGAAAAAATCAGCCTTTACCCTACTCCAGCAGATGAAAGATTGGAAATAAGATTTTCTGAAGCAGGGTTACGTCATGTTAAAATCGTAGATCTGAGTGGTCAAGATATCCTACAAGCAACAACTCAAAAAACAAGCCTCTCGATAGATATTTCTGGCTTCTATCCAGGCACTTACATCTTGGAGACCAGCTACAAAATGAAAAAGACTTTCAAGAAGTTTGTCAAAATCTAGAAGACTAAGTGACATTTTTTTAATTTTTGTGCATAATATCTTTCGGTAAAAAAACTTATTAAATGAGAGTAGATCAAATTATTAAAAGACTAAAAGCGGGTAACGAGAAATTTGTTGCTGATAAGCTTGAAGGAAAACTTAAAGACAAGAAAAGGAGAAAAGAACTTACTAAAGGTCAACAACCACATACTATCGTACTGAGTTGTGCGGATAGTAGAGTTGTACCTGAGCATGCTTTTGATGCAGGGCTAGGCGAATTGTTTGTACTCCGTGTAGCAGGCAATATTGCCAATACTTCAACTATAGCTAGTATAGAATACGCAGTAGCTCACTGTGGATCAAAAGTTATCGTTGTTATGGGTCACGAAAGCTGTGGCGCTGTAACTGCTGCCATCGGCGGAGGCGATAATGGCTATAACCTTAATCATCTTCTTTCGCATATTACGCCAGCGATTTCTGCATGTAGAAAAAATGCCCCTGTAAATACTGTCGTTAAAAAGAATGCGCAGCTTGTAGCAAAGGAGCTTGCTGACAGATCTGACATCATCGGGTCAGCGCTTGCAAAAAAGAAGATAAAGATAGTACCAGCTTACTACAGCCTTAAAAACGGAAAGGTAACTTTCTTATAGGGAACTCTAAATATCAAAATACAAAAGCATTTGAGGATTTTCTTAGGTGCTTTTTTTATTTCCAAACTACCTTTCGAAACCAAGACTCAGATTCATAGTTCGCCTCAGATTTATCTTATCTGTAAATAAGAATGGATATTCACTTAGTTCACTAGGCATACACATCAGAATGGACTGCACTGAAAGCTAACACTAGGTTATGAAATCGCAGATGCAGTGATGACATGAAGCTAAGATGGTCGGGGTGCTTTTTTTTGTTTTTACAGTACTTACTTAATGAAAAGTTTTTTCGTCACCATATCTCCATTGGACTCTATCCGACAGAAATAAATTCCGGTTCCCAGACCAGTCAAGTCAAGTTGTCCTGAGCCAGTTTCGAAAATTGCTTGCTTAATTGTCTTACCTAACTTATTTACAAGTACAACATTGAGCTCTGAAGACAACTTAGACTTTAATGTTAATTGTTGATTAGACTGAACAGGATTGGGATACAGGACAAGGTATTGTGGATTAGTGGCTTGTCCCACTTCATCTGAAAATGAAAAAGTTTCAGTCATACATTCATTAGGATCACCAAATATTAGCTCAACGGTTAAAACACTATCGCACAAATTAGAGGTAGCCTGAAGTGTTATGCTATTAAGTCCTTCTGAAAAAGAATAATCATCACCAAATCCCTCGACAGTTACAGACTGTTCAGGACAAACCACTATTTTACCTAGGTCCGTGTACCACGGTGTATAGTCCGCATAATAAGTCCCTGTAGTAAACTGCTCCCCCTGCACATTCTTAAAGGTAGCATGGTAACTGCCTTCTTGAAAAGTTGCAGATCTACTTATCGTGATAGAGCTTTCATTTTCACCAGCTATGGGTTCATCATTCCAATACCAGACAATATCCTGAGGCTCAGAATAAAACAAACTCAATTGTAGCCTATCACAAAAATGTCCATCAGCTATCAGTGCCTGCTCTGGACTATTTGTCCCGCATTCCTCTGTATCATCAATTATTATTTCAAACTCTATAATACTATCACAAAAATTAGATACAGCTCTAGTCCTAAAGGAATTAAGTCCTTCTTTCAGAGTAATTCCAGAAAACCACCCGGTAAATCCTAAATCTTCAGGACAAGCCAAGAATTCTCCTATGTAAGTATACCAATGTTCATAATATACGTCATGACTTCCTGTAGTAATCTCTTCATCTTGGGCATTCTTGTAGGTTGCATGGTAACTGCCTTCCTGATGAGTTGTAAATCTTGATATCTTGATAGTACTTTCATGTTCACCTGCTATCTGTTCGTTATTCAAATACCATACAATATCCTGAGGTTCATCATAGTCTATAGTTAACCTTTGGATCCTACATATATTACCATCAGAGATGAGATCTTGTGCAGAAGTTGTGGTTATGGCTAATAAAGAGATAAGGAATAGGGTAAATCCTGTACGAATTGCTGTTCCAGTTGCCATGATTGGATTTTTAACATGTAGCATCTACAATTATACCAAC
>CAZKXO010000365.1:0-3511 GCA_964556525.1 uncultured Saprospiraceae bacterium | reverse complement strand
ACGAACTTTGATATTTTAATACTTGAATAATTATTAAAATGTTATTATATTTGCAATATGGATAACAGTCAAGCAACACTTTCTAAGAGTAAATTACAGGTCGCCGCCAGATTACTTAAGGTAATGGCCCATCCTGTCAAACTCGAAATACTCCAACTACTGGGCACTAATGCGCCTATGGATGTGACCACACTATGTGATCGTATTGGCCCAGGCTGTGAGATAAGTATGATGTCCCATCATCTATCTAAAATGAGGGATAACGGCATTCTAGTGTCTGAGAAAAAAGGGAAACAAGTTTTCTACGCCATTGCAGACAGATCTCTTATGAAACTGATAGCTTGCCTTAACCAATGTGACCTTATTTAAGCTAGAGAATTCTCAATGAATAAATTTCTACCCATATTATCCTGGTTGCCCAGCTATAACAAGACAAATCTTGTTGGAGATTTGTCTGCAGGAATCACAGTAGGTATAATGTTGGTGCCACAAGGCATGGCCTATGCTATGCTAGCAGGACTGCCACCCATCTATGGTTTGTATGCAGCAACTGTTCCATTGCTTATCTATGCAATACTCGGTACTTCTAGACAATTGGCTGTAGGACCAGTTGCAATGGTTTCATTGCTAGTGGCGAGTGGGGTAGGTGCTCTTGCTGAACATGGGACTACAGAGTTTGTCAGTTTGTGTTTGCTATTGGCGATGATGGTAGGTCTTATTCAGCTTATTATGGGTCTTGGCCGACTTGGCTTTTTGGTCAATTTTCTTTCGCATCCTGTTATAGCAGGCTTTACGTCTGCAGCAGCATTAATAATTGGATTTAGCCAGTTGAAACATCTTTTAGGCATAGATATCCCTCGTGCAAAAATCCATAAGATAATAGTCAGTGTCTTTGATAATATAGGACAAGTAAATGTACCAACCTTGCTTATAGGAATAGGAGGTATAGTTACAATATTGTATCTGAAAAGAGTAAATAAAAGATTGCCTTCTCCCCTCATTGTTGTCTTGCTAGGACTGGCTGTTGTGAGTTTCTTAGGCTTAGATAGTAAAGGGGTAGACCTGGTCAGAGAAGTACCTTCTGGGTTGCCAGCTTTTGCGATTCCAGCTTTCAGTATGGATATGATCATGAGCCTGCTGCCTATTGCCTTGACTATAGCACTAATTAGTTATGTGGAATCTTACGCAGTCGCCAAGGCCATCCAGAACAAACACAAGGATTATGAACTAGATCCCAATCAAGAATTAATAGGTTTGGGTGCAGCTAATATATTTGGTTCTCTATTTAGCGCATTTCCTGTGACCGGTGGTTTTTCCAGATCAGCTGTCAATGATCAAGCTGGGGCAAAAACTGGTATAGCTGCAATAATTAGTGCAGCCATGGTCGTTCTTGCCTTGATGTTTTTGACACCATACTTTTATAATTTGCCTAAAGCCGTATTGGCCGCGATTATAATGGTAGCAGTTTTTGGTTTGATAGATTTTAAAGAAGCCTTGCACCTATGGAAGACCGACAGGTATGATTTTCTGGCTTTTGCTATTACCTTTGTATCAACATTATTTGTAGGAATAGAGCAAGGAATACTGATTGGAATTGCAGTTTCTCTTGCTGTTATCTTGTACAAAATTTCTTATCCTCATGTCGCAGAACTGGAGCAAATTCCGATGTCACCTACCTTCAGAAATATAGAGCGATTTGAAAATTTGGTCAGTAATAAGGAAGCTATAATCTTGAGATACGATGCACCCTTGTTCTTTGCCAATTGTGCTTCCTTCAAAGAAAAAATACTTCAAAAAATAGCGGAGAGAACTTCCACTAAGAGAGTAGTGTTAGACGTGGCAGGCATATCTCATATAGATTCTAGCGCGATACATATTCTCAAAGATTTGCACAAAATACTTGTAGAAAAAAATATCCTCTTACAATTCGCTGATGTAAAAGGTCCTATTAGAGATTTGTTCGAAACGAATGGTTTGCATGATAAATTAGGAAGAGACAATTTCTTCCTCTCAGTCAAAGATGCCGTTGACTATTCTGAAGCTGAAGTGATATCAATACAAAAAGATTTTTTATTCCAAACAAATACTACTCAATTAAATTAAACCGAAAAGAAACTATGATTATCGAACAAATATATACGGGTTGTCTGGCGCAAGGTGCTTATTATATTCACAGTGATGGGGAAGCAGTTGTCATAGATCCACTGAGAGAAATCAGTCCATATGTCCAGAAGGCAGCTGCCGATGGTGTGGAAATCAAGTATATTTTGGAAACGCATTTTCATGCTGATTTTGTGAGTGGTCACGTGACTTTATCCAGAAAGACTGGTGCACCTATTATCTATGGCCCTAATGCCAATCCAAATTTTAAAGCACATATTGCGGAAGACGGTGAGTTGCTTTCTGTAGGCAAGATTCAAATTAAAGTGTTGCATACTCCGGGACATACCATGGAAAGCACCACTTATTTGTTGCTGGATGAAAACGGTAAGGAACATGCAATCTTTACTGGTGACACTTTGTTTCTTGGTGATGTGGGGAGACCAGACTTGGCACAGAAGTCTGAAGAGCTGACCATGGAAGACTTAGCAGGTTTTGCTTTTGACAGTTTACGGAATAAGATTATGCCTCTACCAGATGAGGTCATTGTCTATCCGGCACATGGTGCTGGTTCTGCTTGTGGTAAAAACATGATGAAAGAAACTGTGGACACCTTAGGAAATCAGAAAAAGATGAATTATGCACTTCGAGCTGATATGACTAAGGAAGAGTTTATTTCTGAAGTCACATCAGGATTACAGGCACCACCAGCATATTTTCCCATGAATGTCAAACTGAATAAGGAAGGTTACAAGGATATAGATGAGGTCCTGACTAATGGGATGAAACCATTGTCGGTACGAGAGTTTGAATTATTGGTAGAAGAAGGTGCGATGATGCTCGACGTTAGATCTGCATTTGATTTTGCTACAGGGCATATTCCCAACAGTATTTTTATCGGCCTAGATGGCTCATTTGCACCTTGGGTGGGAGAACTGGTAGTGGATGTACAACAACCTATCATTCTCGTTGCACCAGAAGGCAGAGAACAGGAAGCTATTACGCGTTTATCGAGAGTAGGCTTTGATAATACTTTGGGGTATCTCGATGGAGGCCTGGATGCATGGGATGAGGCTAGAAAAGAAACGGCCTTAGTAGAAAGAGTAACAGTTGCCCAATTGGAAACTGATTATGAAAAGTACAAGGACAGAATATTTGATGTCAGAAAAGAAACAGAGTTTGCTTCAGAACGTATAGAGGAAGCACAGAATACCCCACTTGGATCTATCAATAATCATCTCACTGAATTGCCAAATGAAAAATTTTATGTGCATTGTGCTGGAGGCTATCGCTCTATGATAGCAGCCTCTATATTAAAAGCCAGAGGCTATCATAATTTTTATGAAGTCGAAGGTGGTTTTAAAGCAATCAAAGAAAGCAATATTCCTCTAACAAATTATGTATGTCCTAC
>CAZKXO010000364.1:0-3519 GCA_964556525.1 uncultured Saprospiraceae bacterium | reverse complement strand
GTGTAAGTATTTAATTAATGTCAAGATAAGAAAATTCTGATTGCGTCTAATGATATTAACTTGAAGCTATCTACATCAAATGCATATCTTAAATATAAAAAATGTTAGTTTGGTATAATACTTCTAACGTTACAAAAATCTTTATATGCAACAGATTTTCATTATCCTAGTTGGCCTATTCCTATTATCTTTTCCAATTCACTCTCAAGAGTATGTTAAACGTATAGAAACCAATCTTGTAGACGATTTTAATCGTGAAAGCTTTCTTGAATTTGGAGAAAAAGGCCTTATCATTCAATCAAGACGCAGCGATTATGTAGATGGAAAGGAAGAGTGGGTATTTCAAAAATATGATACGGAACTCGAAAAAACAGAATCAAGTTCATGCTTAATAGGAAAAAAATACAATCGGGTTTATTCCACACAAACAGATGATCGTGCTTTTATTCTATTCATAGACAAAAAGGAAAAGTTTGTATTGGGAAATATCGGAATTGAAGACATGGTCTATTCTGAGGTCAGTGGTGAATTACCAAATAAATCCAGGATAACAGAACTGGTGGTATTGGGAGATTACATATACACCAAAGCGTTCATAAAAAAAGAGCCTGTCGTATATACTATTAATTGGAAGACAGGCGAAAAAAGTCTAATACCTGTCGATATCCCAGGGTATAAAAGAAAAAGAGTAAGCGTTCAAAATCTTCAGGTTTTGGAGGAAGCAAATGAAGTCCTACTCTATGTGGTAGCTGTAAATTCTAGAAAGAAAAGCAACATGTTTGTGCTGAGAATAGATTCCCAAGGGAAGCTTCTCGAACAGTTTAATCTAACAGAAAATGTAGAGACAAACATAATAGACATTACCTCTCACAAACTATCTAATAACAAATTCATCTATACCGGAACTTATTCTGACAAGAAAGTGAACAGATCTAATGGTCTCTTCTTTGCACAAGCAACCAAGGGTGATATAGATTTCATTACATTCTATAACTTCTTAGACCTTGAGGAATTTTTATCCTATTTGCCAGAAAGGGTGGAGAAAAAAATAGAACGTAAAAAGAAGAGAAAAGAATCCAATGACAAAGAGCTTAAAATTAATTACTTCATAGCTGATCATGATATTATTGAATTAGGAAATGGCTATCTGTTTGTCGGTGAAGCATTCTACCCCACTTATAGATCTGTGCCATTTACAACTTACACAATAGTGAACAATGTCTCTAGACCTACTACAAGTTACAGGCAGGAATTTGATGGTTATCAATATACCCATGCAGTCATAGCCAAGTATAACAAAGAAGGTGAACTGCTTTGGGATACAAATTTTGAGTTGTTTCAAGCATATAAACCCTACAGATTAAAAAGGTTTATAAATATTTCTGAGGTTTCAGAAGATGGCATGCAATTGGCTTTCTCCTCAAGAAACAAACTTGTTTCAAAATTTATCAATCCAGAAGGAGAAATTTCAGAAGAACAGGAATCAGAAGAAATAGAAACTGGCTACGATGGAGACAAATCTAAATGGGCTCATTCAAACCTGTCTTACTGGTATGACAATTACTTCATTGCCTATGGCTCACAGAAAATTAAAAACAAGGAAGATAAAACCGTCAAGAAAAGGCGGAAAGTCCTGTTTATGAACAAGATTCGTTACTAAATATAGATGTTCTATATCCACACTGAAGGGAGAGCTGCTTACTCAACTTTCAGATTATAAATCATAAGGCGATAAAGTCAATCTAAGCTCTGACAGAAACTGGATTAAACTCACATTTTACTATGCAAATTACTTGCACGAATAATTTTTGTAGCCAATCTACATTTACTTGTTACTAAGTTGGTGTTACGAAACTATAGCTAAAACAAAAAATGACCTATGAAACGAATCATAAGTCATTGATAATCAAGTGACCACGGAAGGAGTCGAACCCTCAACCTCCTGAGCCGTAATCAGGTACTCTATCCAATTGAGCTACGTGGCCATTATCTCGTGTCAAATATACATCGAACAAAGGTGTTTGGTTCTTAATATGATCTAATAATGAAGAAGTTCTTCAACATTTCTTCAAAATCACGCAACGGAAAAGGATATCCAGCAAATCAGTATATGTAGGTATGTTCTAAAAGACCTATGCAAATCATATAATGTCATCCATGCATGGCTTTTCATAATGACTTGATGATCAGCCAGATCAAAATATAACTTATTGCAAAGTTTCTAGGGTTGGAACAAAAGAGTTTCAGCCCTTTTTTATAGTAACCATAACCCCAAGGAATCCTGGTATAATCCTTAATTTGGTACCATGAATCATATTCCTATAATTTGTCTGATTTCAGGGCTGTTCAATGCACTCCTCTTTACCAGCTGTAACAATAACACTACCACCACATCGAGTCAGCAATCAAAAACAGCGGAGGTAACAGAATCCTCTGATTACTCTATCACCAAAAGTACCATTCCTATAAATATAGATGGCCATGCGAATGAAGCCTCATGGAACTCTGTGGAATGGCGTAACATAGATCAGACTTGGATTGGAAATAAACCTAGCAGTGAAGATTTCAGCGGAAGATACAAACTGCTTTGGGGCGAAGACCGCATTTATGTGTTCGCAGAAATCAATGATGATACCCTCATAGACATCCATCCAAATGGTCTGGATAGATACTGGGATGATGATTGTTTGGAAATCTTCATAGATGAAAATCAGTCCAGAGATATCCACCAGTATAATCATAGTGCCTTTGCTTATCATATTGGACTAGATGGGAAAGTAGCTGACATAGGTCTGGATAGCCTGCCTAGATATTATGACCATCTCACGAGTTCTCGTATAACATCAGGTAACTTGTCTACCTGGGAAGTGGCGATGCAATTGTACCCTGACAGCTATAAAGATGGATCTACAATGTCTCCATTACAACTGAGCTCTAGAAAAAAAATAGGCTTTGCCATTGCCTATTGTGATAATGACCATAGTGCCGAAAGAGAAAACTTTATAGGCTCTGCAGTAGTAGAAGGAGAAGATAAAAACAGAGGATGGATAGATGCAGGCATCTTCGAAAAGATGATACTTAAATAGAATAAATCGATGACTGTAACTGTATACTGCGCCTCTAGTGCTCAGATAGACCAGAGTTATTTTGAGGCTACCAGACACTTGGCCCAACACATAGTTCAGGCTAATATCACTGTACTCTTTGGAGGTGGTGCCGAGGGTCTAATGGGAGAATTAGCAAATGTTATCGTCTCAAAGGACGGAAGTATCAGAGGCATCATGCCGCGTTTTATGAAAAATATAGAGTGGGCGCATCCGAAGGTCACTGATTTTATATTTACCGAGACAATGGCAGAAAGAAAGGAGCTACTTTTTACAGACACAGATGCAATCATAGCCCTACCTGGAGGCACTGGTACACTAGAAGAATTACTAGAAGTCATAACAATGAAGAGATTGGGGAAATTTCTAAAACCAATTATCATCCTTAACACCAATAACTACTATGATCCTCTGA
>CAZKXO010000363.1:400-3525 GCA_964556525.1 uncultured Saprospiraceae bacterium | reverse complement strand
ATACGACACATATATTGAATGTAGTATTTACAGCAACGGATGATTGCGATAATACTATAGTGACATCCGCAAGATTTATTATAGTAGATACTTTACAACCTACCATAACAGCCAATCCTGTTGATACTATATTCTATTGTGATGGCACTGATGGCATGACGGATTTACAGTCTTGGTTAGATAATAATGGAGGCGCATCTGCTACTGATCTTTGTGGTGGTACAGTTAGTTGGATAAATGATTATACAGGGGGAGGTATTCCTTCCAATATGTGTGATAATGATACCACTGGTAGACTGACAGTAGTGTTTACAGCTTCTGATGAATGCTCAAACACCATTCAATCTACAGCAAGATTTATTATGGTAGATACTTTAGCTCCATCCTTAGATGTTGCAGCTCTAGATACCATTGTTAATTGTGATGGTACAGGAAATTTAACAGATCTACAAACTTGGTTAGACAATAATGGAGGTGCTATGGTCAGTGAACTTTGCAATGGCATGGTTTCTTGGACACATGATTATTCGGGGGGAGGAGTGCCTTCTGTTGGGCTTTGTGATATGGATACAACTCATAGGCTTACAGTTACTTTTACTGCCATGGATGAATGTGATAATTCTGTTCAGTCAATTGCAATCTTTACAATTATTGATGATACTAGCCCTACTTTGGCAAGTTTAGCGCAAGACACAATTGTTCAATGTGACGGTTCTGGCAATATAGCAGATCTTACAAACTGGTTAGATAATAATGGAGGTGCAATGGTTACCGATGCATGTAGCGGCCCAGCAGATTTATCTTGGAGTAATGATTATGTGCCTGGAAGTGCTCCAGTAATACCTTGCGCAAGCGATACTTCACATGTGATCTCGGTAATATTTACAGTATCGGATGCATGTGACAATGAGCAACAAACTGAAGCAAGGTTTATTATTCTTGATGATTCAAGTCCAGTAATAGATGTTCTTTCAACAGATCTAATTGTAGAATGTGATGGACTAGGTAATACTGCACAGATAAATACATGGTTGAATAACAATGGAGGCGCATTATCTAGTGATGGATGTACAAGTATTGGAAACTTATTTTGGTCACATAATTATATGGGTTTGTCTGATAGTTGTGGTGAAACTGGAACTACCTTGGTAACATTCACTGTAAGAGATGAATGTGATAACATTGCCACAACAGAAGCAAATATTACTATTCAGGACCTAACGTCTCCACTAATTGATGTGCCTGCTTCAAATAGAATTGTGACTTGTGACGGGTTAGGAAATTCAACAGAATTAGCGGATTGGTTGGCTGATAATGGAGGCGCAATGGCAATTGAGGATTGTAGTACAATATCTTGGTCTCATAATGCGGGTTCATTATCAGATAGATGTGCTGAAACTGGTGCTGTAACGGTTACTTTTACAGCAATTGATGAATGTGGTAATACAAGCGAAACCATGGCTACTTTTGAGATCCAAGACGATGTATCTCCTATCATGTCAGACTTGCCTTTAGATATTACTGTGGATTGCGAATCAATTCCTGGTGTAACTCTTCCAACAGTGGATGATGATTGTGACTCCGCGGCAACAGTAAGCTCTGTAGATAATATAGTGGCAGGAGGATGCCCTCAAAGTTATACTATCGAACGAACTTTTACTGCATCAGATGCTTGTAGTAATACAAGCATTTACTTACAGACTATAACTGTACAAGACACAACAAGACCAATATTGGCAAATGTACCTATAGATATCACAGTAAATTGTGAATCATTCACAGGTCTAACAGATCCCGTTATTGCGACTGACAATTGTGACGCTAATGTTAATATCGTTTACACTGAAAATACAATTAATAATGGATGCGCAGATAGTTTCACCATTGAAAGACAATGGATTGCTTCCGATGCATGTGGAAATTCAGCTTTGGCAACCCAATCAGTGCTTGTTCAAGACACTATTGCGCCAATACTTAGTGGGGTGCCAACTGACTTAACTATAACATGTGGCCAATTACCACCTACGCCACCTACCTTGATTGCTACTGACAATTGTGACCCGGGACCCGTAGTAACTTTTGTAGAAAATAGTTCAGCGGCTAGCGTTGATTGTACAGTGTCATATACAATTACACGAACTTGGGAAGCAACAGATAGATGTGGAAATGCTGTAAGCGGTGAGCAAATAATAACAGTAGAAGGAGACGATGAAGTTCCCGTCCTTGCTAATATTCCAGCAAGTATAACAGTGGAATGTAGCAGCCTTCCAATATTAGGAAACCCAGCGACAGCTACTGATAATTGTGATAGTGATGTAGAAATAGTTTTAACCACAAATACCATCAATGGATCTTGTGCAGATAGGTATGTTATAGAGAGAACATGGACAGCCACAGATGACTGTGGTAATTCATCAGTTGAAGTACAAACCATAGTTGTTGAAGATAATACTGCTCCTATTATGAGTGGAGTGCCTTCGGACATTACGATCATATGTGGACAGTTACCTCCTGCAGCGCCAACAGTACTTGCGACCGATAATTGTGATCCTGCAATAACCGTAAACTTTGCTGAGAATAGTACAGCAGGTACAGTTTCATGTACAGATTCATACACTATAACCAGAACATGGGAAGCAATTGACCGATGTGGAAATACAGCTATTGCTGAACAGGTTATTACAGTTGAAGGAGATGATGAAGCGCCAGTGATAGCAAATGTACCATTAGATATGACGGTTGAGTGTAGTAGTCTTCCAGAAATGAATGATCCTGCGACAGCAACAGATAATTGTTCTGCAGTTGTTGATCTTCAAATGAGTGTTTCAAATATTTCTGGAGATTGTCCAGATAGATATACGATTATAAGAGAATGGATCGCAACAGATGACTGTGGAAATACTTCACTTGCAAGTCAGCAAATTGTAGTTGAGGACAATACAGCTCCGATCATAACCAATATTCCAACTGACCTAACTATTTTATGTGGAGAGCTGCCACCTGCGGTTCCAGCGATATTTGCTACAGATAATTGTGATCCAAATGTGTCAATTACTTTTGCTGAAAATTCTTCAGCGGCTAGCGTTGATTGTACAGTGTCATATACAATTACACGAACTTGGGAA
>CAZKXO010000363.1:0-300 GCA_964556525.1 uncultured Saprospiraceae bacterium | reverse complement strand
GCAACAGATAGATGTGGAAATGCTGTAATTGGAGAGCAAATCATCACAGTAGAAGGAGATGATGAGGCTCCGATCCTTGCAAATGTTCCAACTGACCAAACGTTTGAATGCAGCAGTTTGCCTGTATTGGACAATCCCGTAACTGCTACAGATAATTGCACTACAGTAGTAGATATTCAATTCACTGAAAATACAATATCCGGTAGCTGCGAAGATTTTTTCAATATTGAAAGAGAGTGGATAGCGACAGACGATTGCGGAAACACAGATAGAGCTACCCAAACAATAACGGTAGGGGAT
>CAZKXO010000362.1:0-3527 GCA_964556525.1 uncultured Saprospiraceae bacterium | reverse complement strand
CCTATGTAGAATGCTAAGTAATACAATAAAACTGTCTACAAATTGTGACACTAGAGTGGATCCGGTCGCCCTTAGCCACACCTTGCTCTCACCTGTCCAACTCTTGATTTTGTGAAAAACCGAAACATCAAGAATCTGACCTACTAAAAAGGCTACAAGTGAGCCAATAATTATCCATAACCCTTGTCCAAAGATTTTATTGAATGCTAAATCCATATCTGATAGTGAGGTAGAACTCTCTGATGTCAGGCCGCTTTGGTTTTGCCACCATTCATTTGGACTGAGTTTAATAGCAAAAAACACCACCAGAAAAGCATAGAGAATCAAACAAACAGCCAGATAACTCAGAAATTTTACTCCTTTTTTGCCGTAGTACTCATTTATAATATCCGTCATCACAAATACGACAGGCCATAAGAGTACCCCAGCTGTAAGGTTAAAACCTAATTTTGTTACTCCAAAGAATTCAAAACTAAATGAAGTGAATCCAAAGGTTTCTTCTAAAGAAAATATCTTTACGCCAATGAATTCAGCGATAAGTGCATTCGAGATGAAAAATCCACCTAGTATCAGGAATAAAGTAATGGATCTGTTTTTGAACATAGACCGCTACCCTTTGTTTTTTAAAGTTTAGATATGGCTAAAATACCAATTAACATTCTGTCAGGTGAGATACAGAAAGACGAAATTATAGTAGGCATAGATTTAGGCACAACCAACAGTCTGGTGGCCTACATTAAAAATGGCGAGCCTGTCTTGGCTAAAGAGAAATCAGGTAAGAATACTTTGGTCCCTTCTATAATTCATTTTTCAGAAGACAACCAGCTTATTGTTGGAGATGGAGCAAGGACTAAACTGATAACTGACCCTGCCAAAACGATATACAGTGTCAAGCGCTTACTAGGAAAGGCATACGAAGATCTCGAAACGTACAAAAGTAAATTGGGCTATAGAATAATAGACCAAGAAGATGCTTTGGTCAAAGTAGAAGTGAATGGAAAGTTTTATTCTCCCATAGAACTCTCAGCGGCTATTCTCAGATATTTAAAAAATCGTGTTGAACTAGAACTGGGAATGACAGTGTCAAAGACTGTGATTACTGTCCCTGCCTATTTTAATGATGCTCAACGGCAAGCGACAAGAGATGCGGGTAAACTTGCAGGCTTAGAAGTCCTGAGAATTATCAATGAGCCTACGGCTGCTGCTCTTGCCTATGGAAGTGAAAGTAAAATCAGTGAAGAAACTATAGCTGTCTATGACCTAGGAGGTGGCACCTTTGATGTTTCCATTCTGAGACTGAGTAATGGAGTATACGATGTACTAGCTACTAATGGTGAGACTTTCCTAGGTGGAGACGATCTTGATAATCTTATTATAGACAAATGGATTTCTGATAACAATCTGAGTGAAGCTCTAGCAACTGATAGCAAACAACTGCAACAATCTCTGAGGTTAAAAGCGGAGCAAGCAAAGAAAACATTATCGTTTCAAGACATTTTCGAAAGTGGAGATTTCAAACTTACGAGAATAGAATTTGAGCGACTGATACAGCCCCTTATTGCTAGGACTATAGCTAAAACCAAAGCTGCTATCCAGGATGCGGACATAGAAAGTGACGAGATAGACAATGTTATCCTTGTAGGAGGTTCTACCAGAGTCCCATTTATAAAGCAAAGCTTGGAAAAAGAATTTGGTAGACCCATTATGGATAAGCTCAATCCAGACGAAGTTGTTGCTATAGGTGCTGCTATACAAGCCAACATACTTGCTGGTAATGAAGCTGATTTGCTCCTTATAGATGTCACACCTCTTTCTTTAGGAATAGAGACGATAGGAGGACTTATGGATACAATCTTGCCTAGAAACTCCAAAGTTCCCATTTCTGTTGGGCGCTCTTATACAACCTCCGTAGATGGCCAAAAAAACATCAAGGTCTCAGTCTACCAAGGAGAAAGAGATATGGTAGAGAATAACCGGAAACTGGGTGAGTTTGTACTTAAAGACATTCCTCCTATGCCTGCAGGTATACCAAAGCTTATGGTGCAATTTATCATAGATGCAGATGGCATCCTCAAAGTGAAAGCCAAAGAAGAAAGATCAAATACTGAAACAGAAGTTGTCATTAATTCCCAGTACTCTATTTCAGAAGAAGAAATGGGAAGGATGCTCTTGGAATCCCTCAAGCATGCTGAGCAAGATATGAAGATGAAGTCCTTGGTAGATGCAAAGAATGAGGCTAACGCTTTAGCTTTATCCGCAGAAAAATTTGTCAAGCAAAATGAGGTTATCTTATCCAATGAAGAAAAGGAGAAGATAGCCAGCGCTATAACTAAACTAAGAAAGCTCGTAGCGACAGATGATAAGGATGCCATCGAAAGTCACATGCAAGCTTTCAATGACTATACGCGGCCGCTTGCAGAGAAGGCAATGGATTACAATCTGGCTGAAGCATTAAAAGGAAAGAAATTGGACTAGAACTGTAGGAAACCTTTCTCTACGGGCAAAGATCTGTTAATAGCCTTGATGATGAGACTAAATGGTGTTCCTAGTTTATCAGTTTCTGTCATTGCTTTCTCTATGGCAATGAAGACTTGTTTACTCTCCCCTTTCACAAAAGTACTCATAGCATGTGTCATGACTTTTACATTATCTGCTCGGTTAAGTTCTTTTATAAATAGGATGATAGATTCTTCGTATTCTGTTTTCAGTGGATATAAGCTGAGTTCGGCTGTTATGACCATTGTATTGTATTAAATTTGGTTCAAAACTAACAGATTGTTGAAAATTGGATTGACAGGAGGTATTGGTTCTGGGAAATCATATGTGGCTAGGTTATTTGAGAAGATAGGTGTTCCAGTCTATTATGCGGATAAAGAAGCCAAAAGTTTGATGATAAGCTCTAAATCGTTAAAAGCAGAAATCAAGTCATTGCTAGGTTCTGAAGCATATCACAGAAATGGTCGATTGCACAGGGCCTATGTAGCCAAGAAAATTTTCAACGACAAAGCACTTTTGCAAAAGATTAATAAACTGGTACATCCGGCTGTAAGAGAGGATTTTGAAAACTGGGCTAAACATCAGAAATCTTCTTATGTGCTTGAAGAGTCTGCCATTATCTACGAGAATAAGCTACAACAATACTTTGACAAAGTCATTTTGGTTACAGCTAAGAAAGCCATCAGAATAGAACGAGTTATGAAACGAGATAAGATAAGCAAAGAGCTTGTGGAAAATAGAATGAAAAACCAACTCTTAGATAAAAAGAAAGTAAATTTGGCTGATTTTGTGTTGGTTAATAATGGAATAGGTAAAGAAGCCTTGATGAACCAAATAAAACTACTTCATAAAGAATTAAATAAGCTAGCTAAGTAATTAAATAAGCTAGCTATGTATATAAAAGATTAAAATGGTAAATACAGACAATATGACCTCCAAGGAACTCATTCAAATGGAAGATAAGTATGGTGCGCATAATTACCACCCGCTTCCCGTAGTTCTTTCACGTGGAGAAGGCGTCTACGTCTGGG
>CAZKXO010000361.1:0-3528 GCA_964556525.1 uncultured Saprospiraceae bacterium | reverse complement strand
TGTTAATGCTACTACTCGGTTGGTCGCAACTGCATATTTACGAAAGTGAAAAAATAGAATCATAGACACTCCGCTGAGCGGTAACGCCAAAGTGTCATAAATCAGAAAGGCCTTCAGCTCGAGCGAGCAAATAAAAATGTTCTGAGGCGAAGGTCTCTCGGCCTCTCGCCATAGGAACACCGTGATGATCATCGATACTAAGTCCTTTTAGAGCGATACTAACTCGATGTAGGTTGATACTCATTGCCCCTAAAAGCAGGGATGCGACATCATAATTTAGAGGTGTCAAATGAATACACGACATGCATTTAATCATACTAATAACTAACTTCTAATAAAAAATATGAATCAAATGACCAGATTAAATGTCAAAAACACCGAAGGTATGGTAAGCTTTACATACCATTTAGGACTAGTTGTTAGCTGTCTTTTGTTTATACTTCCTAACGGATTGGCTCAACATACAAATTCAGTTTTGCCTCACTCGATAAACACAGATGGCAGCGCTCCAGAAGCCTCAGCTATACTTCAGGTACAGAGTACTGACAAAGGGATGTTGATACCTAGTATGACTACAGCTCAGCGAACAGCCATCTCCAGCCCTGCTGACGGATTGCTTGTATACGATCTTACTACTACGTCATTTTGGTATTATAAGAGTACTGCATGGTCAGAGCTCGGAGCTGGAGGTAGTGGAGGCTCAGTGAGCTGGAATAATATCACAGGTATCCCTACTGACATCGCTGATGGCGATGATATAAACGATGGCGATAATGATGCCACTAATGAGATACAAGACCTAACTCCTTATCAAACTATCGCAGGTACTGCATCTTGGGACAAAAATGCTAGTGATGACTTTGATGGCGCATTCTCTAGTTTAACTGGTATACCCCAGGGTTTAAGCGATGGCGATGATACTTCGAGATGGTCTCTCGCTGCTAGTGGAATCATCTATAATGATCCTGTAGGTATAGGTGTCTCAGATCCCGATGAACTTCTACATGTCGCTCCAAGTGGCAATGTCCTCTTTGGTGATAGTCTAGGAGGTGCAGGATCTAAGATGATGTGGATTCCGAGCAAAGGTGCGTTTAGGGCTGGAACTGTCCCCTCAATTAGTCCAGTTACGAGAGCATTTTGGGATATAAATAATATTGGTATGAATAGTACCGCATGGGGCGAAGGAACATTAGCGGACGGACTACATTCTATGGCTTGGGGAAATTTCACTTTTGCCTCCGGAAATCTCTCTACAGCATGGGGGCAGTTTTCAAACTCACAAGGTCTAGGGTCCACCACATGGGGAACTACAAACAACTCTACTGCTGACTTCTCTACAACTTGGGGTATAGGAAATAACTCAGATAGTTATCTAGAAACTGTATTAGGCAGATATGCTATATCATCAGAGGGTGACTCTTCAAATTGGGTATCGGAAAATCAGCTTTTTGCCATAGGCAATGGTACTGGCCCAAACGCAAGAAATAACGCCCTTACTGTTCTTAAAAATGGAAATATAGGGATCGACGTTACAGAGCCAGAAGCTCTTCTTCATGTCGATGATACTGGCAACGTACTCTTTGGTGATAGTCTGCAAGGTGGTGGATCTAAGATGATGTGGATTCCTAGTAAAGCTGCTTTTAGAACAGGTAATGTCTTTAGTGTGAACTGGGACTTAGATAGCATCGGGATGAATAGTATGTCATGGGGTGGAGGGTCAAAAGCAATAGGTTCAAATTCTACATCTTGGGGGGCTAGCTCTAATCAAGCAATCGGAGATCGTTCGACAGTCTGGGGTGAGGCAAACACTGCAGAAGGATTTGGATCAACATCCTGGGGTGGTGTCAATAAAGTAAAAGGTTCATGGTCTACAGCATGGGGCTTTGCTAATTCATCTTCGGGAAAAAGTTCTACGTCATTTGGTGAGAACAATACCGCCGAGAGCTTAGCAGAAACTGTATTAGGTAAATATGCCATAGCTTCTGATGGCGATCCCTCAAATTGGGTCTTAGGAGACCAACTCTTTGCTATCGGCAATGGAACAGATGGGAATAATAGAAACAATGCCCTTACTGTTCTTAAAAATGGAAATATAGGTATCGATGTATCTGAACCAGAAGCGCTACTTCATGTAGACACAAGTGGTAATGTGCTCTTCGGTGATAGCCTGCAAGGTGCAGGTTCAAAGTTGATGTGGATACCAAGTAAAGGTGCCTTCAGAGCAGGTACAGTAGGTGATGCAAATGCTTTTCAAACTATTAGCTGGGATTTGCGAAACATTGGGATGAATAGTACGGCATTTGGCAAAACGACATTAGCTCTTGGTCAACTATCAATGGCCTGGGGCGATTCTAATAATTCTGTTGCGGATTACTCGACGACTTGGGGGATAGGCAATATTTCAGCTAGCCATCTCGAAACAGTATTTGGTAGATATGCCATTTCTTCTTCGGGTGAATCTTCTCAATGGGTTTCAAATGATCAGCTTTTTGCCATTGGTAATGGCACAGATGGAAATAATAGAAATAATGCTCTCACTTTACTTAAAAATGGAAAAGTAGGCCTCAACACAGCTACTCCAAGAGGTGATTTTGATGTCGATGTTAAAAATGCAGACGTCTATCTCACTGACGATGTAAATGGTACTGATGACAATGCGAGTGGTAACCTATACCTACCTGGACATATCTTTATCGCGCCGTTTCACAAGAGTAGTGATATATCTTATCTGCAAGCACGAAGAGCAAATAATATGGGGAATACTCATCTACACTTACGAACTTGGAATAATGGAAGCTTAACAGAGGCAATGCAAATTAGTAATCTTGGAAATGTCAATATCCCAGGATGTTATAAATCAAATGGTAGTAACGTAGCTGGTACTTGTACTTCAGATTTAAGATTAAAAGAAAATGTAGTAGATCTTAAGTCTCAATTAGACGTTATCAACAAGCTCCGCCCTGTAACATATGATTGGATATCTGAAGAGCATGGCACACATGATATTGGATTAATAGCACAAGAAGTTGAAGAGATAATGCCTGAGATGGTAGTTGAAGGAGAAGACGGTGTCAAGCGCATCAAGTACGATCTGTCTTGGCAGATACGCACGATCAAAGCGATCCAAGAACAACAAGCAATCATAGATGCCCAGCAATTGGAGATCGAAACGCTGAAGCAGAAAGAGAAGGTTGCTTCAAACAGATATGACCAAATACTTGAAAGACTTGCTCAAAGTTGTAAAAACACGTTGATGGAAACAATAGAAATCAAGTATATTGATTTTGGTGAAGACTATCTTGTAGCACAAATGCCAGTTACTCCTAGAGTCCATCAGCCAGATGGGGTATTGCATGGTGGTGCTATGGTTGCTCTGGCAGAGAGCGTTGGTAGTGCAGCATCACATATTTTTTTAGATACTAAAGAATTTGAAATGGCACTTGCCGATTTTGAAGAAGCTATAAAGCTAGAACCTGATACTGCTTTTCTTTATTATAATCGAGGAATAATCTATCGGAATTTGAATAA
>CAZKXO010000360.1:0-3537 GCA_964556525.1 uncultured Saprospiraceae bacterium | reverse complement strand
CGATTCGATAATCGAAAGCCTTCTGAGATTGAGTAATGAGTTTATTTTTGTTAATGGACGCCGTGCATGAGTTTTTTGAGGACTGGATTTAAAGCCATAACTAGAATTCCTGCTGCGATAGGCACTATAGTAAAAATACCAAAGAATACTGCTAAAGAATATTGTTCGGTAATTTGATCTATCATACCTCCAAGAGTATGTGCTAATTTATTTCCTATAGCGATTGCTAGATACCAGATACCAAACATAAATGCTATCATTCTAGACGGCACCAATTTACTCAAATAAGATAGCCCTACTGGAGAAAGACATAATTCTCCTAAAGTATGAAATAGATAAGCCCACACCAACCACATCATACTTACAGACGCGGTTTTAGCGCCTTGAGCAATAGACATAGATCCTACTACCAAAAAGGCGAATCCTATTCCTAATAAAATCAATCCAAAACCATACTTGAAGGCAGCGCTAGGATTGTACTTACTTTCCCACCATCTAGAAAATAGTGGAGCAAACATGATTATAAACAAAGAATTAAGGATAGCAAACCAAGTCGCAGGTACTTCAGTGCCAGTCTGACTAAACTCCGCGTAAATTTTATATCCAACAATACCCCATACAATCACAAAACTAAAAGCAAGGATCATGTTAGATAAACTGATTTTTTCAAAAGTATTTCTAAAGAGTTTTCCTAGAACCCAAGTTATGATAAGTAATGGAATTACTGTGACCAGTAGATCTATAATCTTGAACAGACTGGCACTGCTTCCAGTCAAAGCCCGCTGAGTATAATCTTGAGCAAAAATTGGCATAGTACCAGCTGCTTGCTCAAAAGAGGCCCAGAAGAATACAGTAAAAAAAGCAAATATTGCAACCGCTATCAGTCTGTCTCTGACCATAGGTGTATATCTAGTTAGCCTCGACACAAGTACCACAAAAAAGAGAAGCAAGGCAGTTAAAATAACAGCATTTGCTGTAGCGCCATGCGCCCCTCCTGGCAGGAGATTATAACCACCTATCTGCGAAAGTGGATCATTAAAAATCCAAACGACAGACAATAGGGCGAACAAGCCTATCAATACTTTATCCAATAATTGGAAAGGATTTAACCTATCTCCCTCAGGAACAAAGACATCATTCGCTTTGGATGCTAAGGGTTTTGCCCCTATGTCTCCAAAGATTGGTTGTGCAAACCAAAACTGCAGCATACCCAAAAACATGAAAATTCCAGCAAGGCCAAATCCCCAACTCCAACTTATTTTTTCACCTAGGTATCCACAAAGCATTATTCCCAAGAAGGCACCAGCATTTACTCCCATATAAAAAATGGTATAAGCGCCATCTTTTTTCTCAGGATGCCTTTCATATAATTTTGAAATTATAGACGTCATATTAGGCTTAAAAAAACCATTTCCAAAGATCAGCAAGGCTATTCCTATATATAGAAACATCGGTGTCTCTACGGCCATTGCAGCATGTCCCAGTGTCATCAATAAAGCACCAATTCCTACAGCATTCCGATAACCTATTTTATTATCTGCTAACCAACCTCCAGCTATAGGAGTCAGATATACAGCAAGCGCATAGGTGCCTAATAGAGATAGCGCAGCCGACCTTTCCCATCCCCAGCCAGGATTATCGCCTGTAAGTGCTCCAGTCAGGAAAATCACTAATAAGGCTCTCATCCCATAATAGGAAAATCGCTCCCACATTTCGGTAAAGAATAAGACGAATAATTGGGACGGGTGCCCAAGTACTTCTGGTTTTATTTCAATATTATGGCTTGCCATTGTTAAATTTTTCGAGTTAGTTAGTTTAGGATTTAAAAGATTAATGCGCTGAGTCTAGTACTAAATCTTCCGCACCATGCGTAAGACGCTTCAGGGGTTTCAGTAAGAGGAGAACTATTATTCCCACAGCAATCGTAAAGAAAAAGACTCCTGTAAAAACTGCTTTTTCTCCAGCTCCTTCAGCACTTTCTCCTATAAGGCCAGCTACTTTGTTTCCAAGTCCAGTGGCAGCAAAATATGCGCCCATCATAAACGATGCATACTTTACTGGTGACAACTTTGTAATGAATGATAGGGCAACTGGTGAAGCACAAAGTTCTCCAATCGTATGGAACAGGTAAGCCAGAACCAACCAGTACATTGCGGATGACCCTGTTGATTCATATTGTTCTGCAGCAAATCGCATAAAAAGAAACCCAATTCCCATTATTATGATACCAACAGCCATCTTGAATAAAGACGAGCCTTCCTTACCTTTCATTTTCCATTTGTACCAATATCCAGCTACTGCTGTTCCTAAAGTAATTATGAAGAAAGCATTGATAGATTGAAACCAAGATGCTGGGACTTCCCATCCCATTAGCATTCTGTTCGTCTTATCCTTAGCATAAATATTCATTAACCCACCTGCCTGTTCAAAAGCTCCCCAGAATACTATAATTAACAAAAAGGACAAGAACATTACAAGCATCCTGTCTTTCTCAATCTTGGTGAGTGGGCGGTTCATATGTTCTTTATCAGGATTATCATCCGCACCGATATAATCACCTACACCTTTGAGATATTTTTGCCCCCAAAGAAAAACGAGCATGCCAAAGAGCATACCTATGCCCGCTAATCCAAAACCATAATGCCAGCCGATTTTCTCTCCGACATATCCTACAATAAGACTGGATAAAAAAGCTCCGATATTTATTCCTATATAGAAAATGGTAAAGCCATTATCTCTTCTTTCATCACCTTGCTTGTATAAGCCTCCTACCATCGTAGAAATATTAGGCTTTAGGAGTCCTACACCTATGATAATCAGACCTAGACCTGTATAGAATGCCCAATCTTGAGTTATGGCCAAGACACTGTGTCCAAGCACGAGTATAAAGCCACCAAGGAGTACTGATTTTTTTTGCCCTATTAACTTATCAGCAATTAGACCTCCTGGAATAGACATGACATATACCAACATAGTATAGGTACCATATAGGCTCAAGGCTTCTCCCATGGACCAGCCCAAACCTGGGTTGGCGTCCATAGTTTTGGTTGTTATATAAAGGACTAAAATAGCCCGCATACCATAGTAAGAAAACCTTTCCCACATTTCTGTAAAAAAGAGAACATAGAGCCCAATTGGATGCCCAAAGAGTTGAGGTTGATTGTCAAGAGTTTTTGTCATACTAGATTGGATTCGATTCGTCACCTAAAATAGAGAAATAGCACCAAGAAAGAGTTTATACTTCAACTAAATATTGTGGTATTCCTTATATGGCAAACTATCGTAAAGTCTTAGAACTGCTAATTATGAAAGTGAGGACTAATAATGAGAAAGCATAGTCACGATTCAGAGATAAGTTGGTTTAATACATTCGAAAATCCTAGCCTTAGATAATACTTAATTCTTACTCTGAACTTAAATGCGACTATGCTATTCTGGCTTTTATGAGACTTAATAATCACAATTTAGAAAATCTTAACTAATAATTATATGGTAAATATCACATGGCAATAAATGATAATATCAAATTATTCTATG
>CAZKXO010000359.1:0-3550 GCA_964556525.1 uncultured Saprospiraceae bacterium | reverse complement strand
ATTTTTTGTATCTCAATCGTAGAGGTAAGTCACTGAGCAGAGTCATGGTATTTACTATCATCAAGAATCTTGCACAGAAAGTAGGAATAGAGAAAAAGGTTAGCCCCCATACCTTCAGACATTCTTTTGCGACTCATCTGGTAGAAGGTGGTGCAGACTTAAGAGCTGTGCAGGATATGTTAGGGCACGAATCCATCACCACGACAGAGATCTATACCCATATAGACACCAAGTATCTACGAGAGACCATAATGAATTTTCACCCTCGAAATAAGAATCTGACTTAATTTTCAGTTATTGTACACGAATGAAGATGGTGGATACAAAAAACATAGTATATCTGGGTCTCTTGATGATGGCCTGGTCTTGTGCTCAGATAGGTCGCCCAGGTGGTGGTTTAGATGATGAGACCGCACCCTATATTATCCGTGAAGGCTCTACTGAAAATTCTCAAACTAATTTTAAAGACAGAAGGATAGAGCTGAATTTCAATGAGTGGATAACCACCAGTAACACGACCAAAGAAGTTTTTATATCACCACCCTTGGACTATCCATTGCAGGTAACCGATAGAGGCAAGAAAGTTATAGTAGAATTTAACGAAAAGGAAATCCTCCAGGAAAACACCACATATCAGATCAACTTTGGAAATTCCATCAAGGATCTAACAGCAGGGAATATTCTGGAAAACTATACCTTTTTATTTTCTACAGGTGACAAATTGGATTATCTATCCATAGAAGGAAAGGTCCTAGACTTTGTCACTCAGCAACCTGTGAAGAATGTACTAGTGCTGTTACATGCCAGCGATTCTGACACCAGTTTTACACAAGCCAAGCCCACTTACCTTACCCGTACTGAAGATGATGGATCTTTCAAACTCAAAAATCTGAGAGCAGATACTTTTCAGATCTTCGGCTTGATAGATGGTAATGTGAGTTATACTTATGATTTACAAACGGAGCAGGTGGCCTTCTTGGATTCTACCTTAATATTGACAGACTCTATGCCACCACTGGAAGGTATAATTTTGGAGCTTTTCGATGAGGAAGATGAGGCCTTACTTATAGAGTCCAGACAGAAACAACAAGGTCTGGTTAAGTTGCTTTATCAGCCTAAAGTGAAGAACCCCCAACACAGTATCTTAAATGCGCCTGACGCTGAGAGCTTTCTCGAATTCAGTAAAGACACTTTACTGCTTTGGCATAAATTACCAGATACACTGAATCTTGTTATTGCCCATGATGATGCTACAGATACCCTGAAAATAAGAGCTTCCAAAACTTCTATAGCGGATCTGAGTATGATTTCCACTGCCAAGCCATTGAATCAATTTGCCACTGACAGTTTCAAAATAAAATGGAACAAACCTATTTCTAGTATAGACACCAGTAGAATTATGTTAAGCGATACTGTGCAGAATTATCCCTTTACGGCAGGGTATTATGATAAGACTCTATGGCTGCAGGCGGCTTTAGCTGACAATGCTTCCTATAAGATAAGTATAGATTCTGCGGCGGTGGTAGACTGGTATGAAGTAGAGAACAAGGATAGTATCGCGGTCTCTTTACGGACGCTGAATCCAGAAGAACTTGGACAGATCAATCTTTCTATAACCAAGGAAGACAGCTTAAGCTATGTGCTGGAACTGAGGACGACAGAAAATCTCATAGAAAAGTGGACTATCTTTGAGTCACAAGAAATTGTCGTACCCAATTTGCTGCCTGGTGCCTATAAGATAAACTTGTTGCAAGATCTGAATGGTGACGGAAGATGGAGTTCTGGTAATCTTAATGAAAAGAGAAAACCAGAATCCAGAAAGGAGAAAGCTTTGGAGTCGCTCAAGCCAGGCTGGGAATTGGAAACGACTATTGATATAACAGAATTATTTTATGGTACTGAGGGCCAATGAGTTAGTAAAGAGTTATGGTGTGCGGACAGTAGTAGATACGGTCAGCATAGAAGTCCAGCAGGGTGAAATTGTCGGGCTACTCGGCCCCAATGGTGCTGGCAAGACGACGACTTTCTATATGACCGTAGGCTTTGTCAAACCAGACAGTGGAAAGGTCTACATAGACGATCAGGAAATTACAAACTTGCCTATGTACAAGCGGGCACGCAAAGGCATAGGCTATCTCCCTCAGGAAGCTTCGGTGTTCAGAAAGTTGACCGTAGAGGATAATATAGCTGCTATACTGGAAATGATGCCCTTGTCCAAGGCTGAGCAGTCAGCAAGGCTAGAGGAACTAATAGATGAATTTGGCCTGTATAAGGTCCGAAAAAATGTCGGCGACTCTTTGTCTGGAGGCGAAAGAAGACGTACCGAGATAGCCAGAGCCTTGGCTTCATCTCCGAGCTTTATCTTGCTGGATGAGCCTTTTGCTGGCATAGACCCTATCGCTGTGGAAGATATCCAGTACATAGTCGCCAGGTTAAAGAAAAAGAATATCGGAATTCTCATTACCGATCACAATGTACAGGATACGCTGTCTATAACGGACAGGGCCTACCTGATGTTTGAAGGAAAGATTCTTATGGCTGGGACCGCAGAAGAACTGGCTGCCAATGAGAGGGTAAGAAAGGTCTATCTGGGTGAAAGTTTCGAACTGAAGAAAAAGATCATAGACGTTTAGGCATGGAGAAAACTGTAGCGCTGTTTTTACTTTTTGTTATCTATTGTATGAGTTCTTGTGGCGAGTACGAGTTGCTGGAACACCAGAAAGAATGCAAACGAAGAGCAGATTCTCTTTTCAAATCCCAAATAAAAGAGCTGTCTCATATTAATGATAGTATCTGCGACCTTAACTACGATAAGTATTATCAGGCTTCTTTAGATTCCTTGATTCCTGCAAGAAAGAACGAGATCAAAAATCTGATAGGCAAATGATAAGAACTGCTTTCATCTTATTTGTCTTACTCTGTTCTGGATGTACCGTAGACCTGCCTGATGCCAACACCATCATAGACGAGATCTATCAGCAGCAAGTAGAAGAGTATCGTATACGAGACGCGAGAGAATGTCGAGCAAAGGCCCTTAGTGATGCAGAAGCCCATGTGGATTCTATCGTTTATCAGTTGCTCAATGCAAATCTGGTAGATTCTCTAAGTTTTCCGGATAAGCCAGTACGACCTAGTGCACCAGATCATATTATAGGTACGGTAAAGAAATTCGATGTGAATGCGGCGCCATCTTCTGAAAAGAACCAGTAGATCTATCTTTTCTTTTTCTGATCCATATAAGATGCCCGCATAATCTTGTCGGAACCGAAGCGCTTTCGGATATGATCTTTGCGTTCCATCAGTGCTATGGCTTTGGCTGTATCATCAAAGATGCTTATCTGATAGTTGCCATGTACTAGACCGCCGAATTTTATGCCTATAAGTCTGATGAGCTGACGCCTGTCATTCAATGTTTCGAAGAGTTCCAGAATGTGTCTGGTGATGACAGCTTCATTGGCGGTATAGGGGATGCGACGCTGTTTGGTGTAGGTGTTAAAGTCTGCATGTCTGAGTTTTACGGTAACCACCGAGGTCAGTCTGTCCTGACTGC
>CAZKXO010000358.1:0-3559 GCA_964556525.1 uncultured Saprospiraceae bacterium | reverse complement strand
CTATTGTTATAATACACAGACAAAAGAAACTTTTTAAAGAAAGTAGTACTTTTGAATAAGATATGAGACGTTTCTGCCCTTAGGGCAGAAACGTTTTCTGTTTATATAAAACATGCACTAATCAAATTAACTTAAAAACTGTCTTAGTTATGGCATACAACTATATGACTAAAGAAGGCTATGAAAAGCTGAAAGCGGAGTTGGACGAACTAAAGAGTGATGGAAGAGCTAAAGCTGCAAAGGCAATAGCAGAGGCCCGAGAGAAAGGTGATCTATCAGAGAATGCAGAATATGATGCTGCTAAAGATGCACAAGGCATGCTGGAAGCAAAGATTAACGAACTGGACAGAATAATGGCCAATGCTAGAATCCTTGACGAAAGCGAACTGGATACCTCTAAGGTTACAATCTTGTCCAACGTAAGAATGATGAACAAGAGAAGCAACAAAGAAATCACCTACACCTTAGTGTCCAAAGCAGAGGCTGACCTCAAAGCCAAAAAGATTTCTGTAGACTCTCCTATAGGACAAGGCTTGCTTGGGAAAGCCGTAGGAGATGTGGTAGATATCACAACCCCTGGTGGAAATATCAGCTTCGAGATCCTAGAAATATCTATCGGCTGATGGCCAGCATCTTTAGTAAAATAATAGCTGGTGAGATCCCATGCTATAAAGTAGCTGAAAGCGATCATTGCTTTGCTTTCCTTGATATCAATCCTATCGTGAAAGGTCATACTCTGGTAGTCCCTAAGGCAGAAGTAGATTACCTCTTTGATCTAGATGATGAGACGACAACCTTGTTGAATATTTTTGCAAAGAAAGTTGCAAAGGGTATAGAAACTGTCATTCCCTGTAAAAGAGTAGGTGTAATGGTGATAGGAACCGAGGTGCCACATGCACATATCCATCTTCTACCTTTTCAGAAGGAATCATCTTTCAATATTACTGCGCCTAAGCTGAAACTTGCACAAGAAGAGATGGCAGAAATTGCCGGAAAAATAGCCGATGCTATCTGACCTTAATCCGACCCGGATTTTCTTTTAGAAACTTTTTCCAACTGTTGCCCGCTGAAGGAATATTTCCTGCATGCGAGATCTGGTGGTAATGACACAGCGCAACAGCCAGTGCATCGGTCGCATCCAGATAGTGCTCCTTGACTTCAAATTTCAGCATGTTATTGAGCATAGCTGCGACTTGCTCCTTAGAGGCGTTACCGTTGCCAGTAACGGACTGTTTTATCTTTTTTGGGGAATATTCTACTATATCTAACCCCATTGTCATAGCTGCCGCCATAGCAACACCTTGTGCTCTACCGAGCTTGAGCATAGATTGTACATTTTTGCCATAGAAAGGCGCCTCTATAGCCATGAAAGTAGGCAAGTAACATTCTATAATCTCTTGCAATTGTAAGAAAATTTCTTTGAGCTTGGTCTGATGGTCGTTAAAGCCATTGAGTTTTAGTACACCGATATCCTGAACTTTAGGGTTCTTATCACTGATATCCAGTAAGGCATATCCAAGAATATTGGTTCCTGGGTCTATACCTATTATTTTGTTGTTAGCGATAATCGAAATTTAGAAAAACAAATTAAGTATAATTTGCATATGATGTATTCACAAAGGCTTTATTCTGAGAGAAGTTGTAAACTTGTGGCTCTATATCAAAATGAGCTTAGCTATATATAAAAGATCCATTATAAATGGTGTTATCGCCATTGCCTTCCTTGCTGGACTCTGGTATATTCTTGCGACACAATTTGATCTCTCTGCTACTTGGTCAGAGCTCTCAGTAAGCGATATAGAGACAAAGAATTGGTTCTTGGTTTTGGTGATTCTTTTACTCATTCCCAACTGGGGCTTGGAGGCTCAGAAGTGGCGCTTGGCTATGAGAGAATATATAGACTTAGACTTACGATTTAGTCTGCGTTCTGTCCTAGCAGGAATTGCTGTTGGACTTTTTACGCCAGCTAAAGTCGGAGAGTATGCCGGCAGGATGGTTTTTGTTAAGCAAGAAGACAGGGCTGCCAGTGCAGTATCGACATTTATCAATAGTATGGCGCAATTGGGTGCGACGATTTTATTTGGTATTATAAGCTTGATGGTCCTCATCTACAAATTGGATCTGGTACAACTGGATCTTGCCAGACTCATGATTGTCGCAACTGCAATGCTTGGGCTTATAATAGCAGGCTTCAGTCTGTTGCCTGAACTCGTCTCTCTACTTGCGAGGGTAAAATTTTTCTCTAAGTACATGGCCAAAGTCACTGACATCAAAGTGCCACGTAGAATATTATTTTCTATCATTACTCTGAGTTGCCTTAGGTATGGAGTCTATGCTTTGCAGTATGTATTTGTGTTTTATTTTTTAGGCGTAGAGTATTGTATTGCAGAACTGCTAGGTTTTGTATCCATAGTCTTTTTATTACAGACTTTGCTACCTCTACCACCTATCGCTTCACTCATAGGAAGGGGTAGTATAGCTATTCTCATATTTTCCAATGTCGGCATCCATGAGTTGATTGTTATAACTGCCACCTTATTACTCTGGGTAATAAACTTGGTTGTACCTGCGTTATGTGGACTACTTATAGTTCTACAACACAGAACACAAGCAACTACATGAAACGATTTCTCACCTTAGGTTCTAGGCTAGCATCATTGATGATAATTTGTGTTACTCTGAGTTTTTCCTCATTGTATGCTCAGGAAGCCTGCTATCCATTTCAGGATGGTGAGGAAATAGTCTATATAGTGTACTATAACTGGGGTATCGTCTGGGTGCCTGCAGGTGAGGTAAAGTTTAGTGTTACAGAAAGAGATTCCACCATTTACTTTGATGTTATAGGAAAGAGTTTTTCTTCTTATGACAACATCTTCAAGGTGAGAGATTTTTATTCCAGCGAAGTCGATAGCAAAACCTTCTTGCCCAGAACTTTTAAGCGAGATGTAGAAGAGGGCAAGTACATTCGTTTTGACAGTATCAGTTTTGATCAGAAGGCAGGAAAAGTGGTAGAGTACTTTGGTAAAACCAGGGAATATGCTCGAAAATTTGAATTTGAGTTAGAAGGCGCAGTTCATGATATGGTCTCTATCATATATCAAGTCAGGAGTATTCCCATTCAGACGATGCAGGTAGAGGAGAAAATTCCAGTTAGTTTTTTCTTTGACAAAGAACTTTTTAGTGTAAATATTAAATACAGAGGTCGTCAGACTACAAAAATCAAAGACATCGGGAAGGTCAATGCCTTTCTTTTGCAGCCAGAACTCATAGACAGTTATGTGTTTTCAGATGGTGACCTGATGGACATCTGGGTATCTGCAGATAACAACCGCATACCATTAATGATAGAATCTCCTATCTCAGTAGGCTCCGTAAAGGCTGTTCTGAGGTCTGCCAAAGGCCTTAAAGAGCAGAAGCAATACGTGGAGGAATACTAGTATTACAGCCTTTTTTGACAGTTCAGAAGTACTGTTAGATTTCCAGTGGCAGTCCAATAATTTTATCAATGTTTCTATAGTCCATAGAATCCGTCACGTTTTTATATCTCGCCAAGTCAGTT
>CAZKXO010000357.1:0-3574 GCA_964556525.1 uncultured Saprospiraceae bacterium | reverse complement strand
CTTGCACCTAGACGCAAGTGCAAGGAATGTTTATAGTCTTTAGTATCTTGCCTTTATGATATACACGTTCAAAGGATTTATTCCAGTTGTACATGAGTCTTCGTTTGTGCATCCACAGGCAGCTGTTACAGGAAATGTCATAATAGGCAAAGATGTCTATATCGGCCCTGGAGCTGCTATCCGAGGAGACTGGGGAGGGATTCATATAAAAGATGGTTGTAACGTACAAGAGAATTGTACGATTCATATGTTTCCTGGAGTAACAGTTGTTCTGGAAGAATCTGCGCATATAGGTCATGGTGCTATAATTCATGGTGCACATATCGGTAAGAATTGTATGGTAGGAATGAATGCCGTGATAATGGATAACGTAGAACTAGGCAATGAGTGCATAGTGGGTGCTCTTTCTTTTTTGAAAGCCAATTCTGTTTGGGAAGAACGAAGTCTTATACTCGGCAACCCAGCTAGAGTAGCGAAAAAAGTATCGGACGAGATGCTCAGTTGGAAAACAAAAGGTACAGCCTTGTATCAGACCTTACCTCAGTCATGCAAAGAATCTCTGACACCTACAGATCCTCTTAGAGAAGTACCTGCTAGCCGACCCACTCAGGAATCTCTATATACAACTTGGAACGCAATCAAAGATGACCCTTCCACATAGTATGTCGCCTGCTGATAAAACAAGCTGGATAAAAGAGAAAGCCAAAGAGTATGGCTTTGATGAAGTAGGTATTGCTAAGGCAGAATTTCTCACCCAAGAAGCCAAGCAACTAAGAGCATGGTTGGACCAAGGATATCATGGCAAGATGGGCTATATGGAAAATCATTTTGAGCTAAGAACTGACCCCACTAAACTTGTCGATAATGCCAAATCCATAATCTGTTTCAGCTATAATTACTTTCCTGAAAATCCAACTGAAGAAGTAAAAAACAAAATTGCAAAGTATGCTTACGGTAGGGATTACCATAAAGTAATAAAAAAGAAACTCAAGGCACTGTATAAAGAAATGCAAGCCACATTTGGCGCAGTCAGTGGTCGTTTTTTTGTAGACAGTGCACCAGTGATGGAAAGGGAGTGGGCCAAGAGATCAGGCCTCGGCTGGGTAGGAAAAAACACTTTGATTATCAATCCTAAAAAAGGTTCTTACTTTTTTCTGGCCGAGATGATAATAGATACGGAACTTCTCTATGATAATCCGATTTCTGATTACTGCGGCACTTGTACAAAATGTATTACCGCCTGCCCTACAGATGCAATTCTTGGCGATGGCTACGAACTGGATGCCAGTAAATGTATCAGTTATCTAACTATAGAGCTAAAGGATAAGGAATTGCCCGAGGAATTTAAAGGAAAGATGGAAGACTGGGCTTTTGGTTGTGATATCTGTCAGGATGTTTGTCCTTGGAACAGGTTTTCCAAGGTGCATAATGAGCCAGACTTTGAGCAGCATGAAAGTTTTTTGGAGATTCAGCAGATGAATTCTACAGACCTGACTAAAGAACTTTTTGACGATGTATTCGAGGGCAGTGCTGTAAAGAGAACAGGTTATGAAGGCTTTCTAAGAAATGTTACTTTTCTAGAACAAGCGTCTGAGACTGAAGATTAATTTTATTCCTGTAACTGTGACTTTTCTATCTTCCAATATTTTTTGCCATCCTTGGTTCTGTCCAAAAAACCACAACCAAACAGTAGTCGTCTGAAAGTCGCAGGATCTCCAAAGGTATGATGAGCATTGAGGATTCCATTGACTTCCATTTCTGTATAATTACGGTCAGTGACAAATTTTTCTGCTAGTAGTTCCAGCATCATGTCTAGCTTTATTTTCTGCCGCTTCCCAGGGAGCCTTGTAAAGCGCCCTTCTTCATCCGTGTATCCTGATAACTTGTGTTGCCTACTCATAGCTGTTCTTTTAATCCATTTGAGCAATATATCCTTACAAGCAAGTAACTAATTGCCTAACTTTGCATTATAAATTTATATAATAAATATGAAGTTAAACATAGCCTTGATAGCCCATGATGGAAAGAAATCAGAAATGGTGTCTTTTGTGGCAAGAAATCATGCATTTCTTGATGATGCTACAATCTATGCAACTGGAACCACTGGGTCCAAAATAGAAAATGAAGGTTATAAAGTCGTGAAACTGTTGTCTGGTCCTATGGGTGGGGATGCTCAGATTGCGGCACTCGTAGCTACTGAAAAAATAGATATGGTCGTCTTCTTTAGAGACCCACTAGATAAGCATCCTCATGAGCCTGATGTGCAGATGCTGATGCGTCAGTGTGATGTACACAATGTACCTCTTGCTACCAATCCTAAAGCTGCTTATTATTTGCTCAAGGGAATAGAAGTCGAGTTTCCCGATCAGTATGTAACCAGATAAGAAAAGCTGTTTTTCGTTGACAACTGATGATTATAAAAAGCTAGCCCCTAAGATACCTCACGAGCCAGGTGTCTACAGATACTATGATGTTAACGATATAGTCATATATGTAGGAAAAGCCAAGAACCTGAAGAAGAGAATTTCATCTTATTTCGGAGAAAAGAAACATCAGCAATATAAGACCAAGACGCTAATAAAGAATGCAGTAAGACTAGATTATACTGTAGTCGAAACAGAGCAAGATGCTCTGTTATTAGAGAATACACTGATAAAGAAATTACAGCCCCGTTACAATGTAATGCTGAAGGATGGCAAGACCTACACCTATATAGTTGTAAAGAAAGAACGTTTCCCGAGAGTATTTTTTACCAGAAAAGTATGGAAAGATGGCTCACAGTATTTTGGACCTTATACCTCTAAGTTCAGAGCTAGGATTCTTCTTGATATAATCAAAAAACTCTTTCAGCTAAGAACTTGCTCGTTAGATCTTAGTGAGAAAAATATTGAAGCAGGAAAGTTTAAGGTTTGCCTAGAGTATCACATCAAAAATTGTCAAGGCCCTTGTGTAGGTTTTGAATCTGAAGAAAATTATAACGAGAAGATACGTCAGGTTGTTAATATTCTTAAGGGAAAGATTAAACCCGTTCGGGATTATCTAAAGGCCAAGATTGTAGAGTCTGCAGAGAAACTAGAATTCGAAAGTGCTCAGCTTTATAAAGAGCGATTGGAATCTTTGGACGATTATCAAGCCAAGTCAACTGTTGTCAATTCTTCCATCAAAGACAGCGATGTGTTCTCCATAAGATCTGAGGAGGAAATGGCTTATGTGGCTTATCTCAAAATAGTAGATGGTGCACTTATTAATTCTGACAACCTTGAATTAAAGAAGAATCTCAATGATGATGAGGACGAGTTGCTTTCTTTTGCTATCAGTTATCTGAGAGAAAAATTTCATAGTATTTCTCCTGAAGTTGTTGTTCCTCGCCCTGTTGCTTTGAGCAAGGATATAACTGTCACGGTCCCTCAAAGAGGAGACAAAAAACATCTCCTCGATTTGGCAAATAAGAATCTCAAGTACTTTATACTTCAGAAGCGTAAGGATGCTATGAACAAAACGAAAAAGCAAACTTCTGCGGAACGCATCCTAAAAACAATGAAGTCCGATCTTGATATGGAAGAATTACCTTTCC
>CAZKXO010000356.1:0-3577 GCA_964556525.1 uncultured Saprospiraceae bacterium | reverse complement strand
AACTTGGTGAGAGCCAGTCTTCTAGTTTAGTTGGGAAGGAAAAACCAGCTTTGATAATTGTATTATATAGTTCTGATCCTTCTGTAGGCACAGGGCTGTAGAGGTAGATTATTATTTCGGTGTCTGGATTTATGTCTTTCACTTCTTTGATGAATTTGATTTCATCATCTATTTGTTGCATTGTTTGTTCTGGCGTATCTCCAGGAAATCCTAAGACAAATGAATACTCTGGTGCAATGTCAAACTTCTTAAGTCTTGCCGCAAAAGCTTTTATCTGAGCACCTGTCTGCTTACCACCTTTATCTATGTTTTTCAGAATGGAGTCACTTCCGCTTTCTGCCCCCAAGAAAATCATTTTGCAACCAGAGGCTCTCATGATTTCTAGTGACTCATCTGTGTATTTATCTATTGTGTCTATTCTTCCCTCTCCCCACCAGGTCATATTTTCATCCATGATGAGTTTGGCAAATTGGACAGTCCTTTTTTGTGAGACAAAGAAATTATTATCGTGAAATTCTATAGCATCTCCACCATAATTATCTTTTATAAATTTGATGTCATCATAGATGGTTTGTGCTGATTTTCCCTTCCATTTGGCTTCATAAATTGGTACGACAGCGCAGAAAGAGCAAGAGAATGGACAACCTAGACTGGAATGGTAGGCAATAGTCTTTTGGCCCAAGAAAGTAGGCCTGAGATAAGTTCCGATGTCATATAAGTTATGCAACTTTTTATATGGTAGAGCTGGTAGTGTATCTTGGTCTACTAAGGTCTGCTTATTCGTCTTTATAATTTCACCATCTACATTTTTATAGATTAGGTTTTGGATAAATTCATACGCATGTCCATGTTCTATCGCATCTAGCAGGAAGGGGAAAGCATGATCACCTGGACCATTTATAATAAAATCTACTGCGCCACTGTCTAGAGCTACTTTGTACTGATTAGATGCAAAGTAACCTCCCCATATATTTGTAACTTGTGGATAAAGCTCTTTTATTTTTAGAGTAATAGGAATGGCCTGTCTTAGTTGAGGACCAGGCATGACTGTAGAGCCGAAGTACTTATATTCTCCAGTATCCAGATAGGCCTTTATTTTGTCCCAAGGGTCCTTTTCTCTATTACCATCTACGATCACCCATTCAAATATGCCTTCTATTGCAGCTGCGACTTGTAGAACAGAATTAGGAATTCTGAACTGTCCGCCTGTCACCGCTCTGGGATTGAATAATATGACTTTGCTACTCAAATGTATATTTTTTTAGAATGTCAATATAGTTAGTTATACAAGAATTAATTGTCTTTATGAGGTATAACTTAGAAAAGGGTTAATAGAAAAAAGAGAAAAATAACTTAGTTAAAAAAAAGTCTGTATTGGGGTATTGTGACCTATAAAAAACTGGGTCTTGTGGGCTACAAATATAACTGTTCAAATGATTAAATTTGATTCTGCAACTTGACAGTGAAGGTTTTTTTCCGATATTTTGATATAGAATGAGTTTACTTCTATACTTGTGGTATAATGCAACAAAACATTCTCAATTTTTACGCTAGAAGTAATACAGGTTTTCTTCATGGCTTAGGAGAAAAGGGCACTGAGTTTCTTTTCGATAAACTAGATCTGGTCGGCGACGAGAAGGTTCTTGAGTATGGATGTGGAACAGGTTCTAGTTTAGTTAAACTAAAGAGCAGGTTCCCTGAGCTTGACTTGATTGGTATTGACAAAAGCGAATTGATGTTACAGAAAGCCAAATCTCGATTGAAGTTTTGTGGCTTACACAATAGCATAAGTCTCTCTTTATCTACACAGAGAGACCAAGTCACCAAAGCCTCTTTAGATCTTATTTATGTAGAGTCGGTGTTAGCTATTCAAGAAAAGTTAGAGCTTGCTAAGATTTTGATTTTTATGAATTCCAGACTTAAAAAAGGAGGACTTCTAGCTATGAATGAAAGTATCTGGAGGGAGACTACCTCGATAGAAGAAATAAGACAGATCAATGATCTATGCAAGGAAGAATTTGGAATCATTCAATGTACTGAACTATTTCCCAACATTTCTCAAACAACAAAATATTTGGAGAGCTTTGGTTTTAATAATCTGTATAGTCAGCGACTCAATCACAATGACAACTACAATATAAAGAGGAGAAAAATCAAAGACCTATTGTCATATTGGTACTCCAAATCTGGAAAGGTAAAAAGACTATTTAACTCTTCACTGAGAAAATTGCATCAATCCAATAATAGTAAGATGCGAAACATATTTCAAGAAGATAAAGAGTACTTGTCTGGAACGATATGGGTTTTGGAAAAAGTGTAATTTTCTTTAATTAAAGTGATTAATGCACTTTGATTTATGTCATCCACTTGCTTGACCATACAGATTACTATAGGATTCAATTGTATCTTCTATGGGATAATCATAATCAGCTTCATAGGTCAAGCCTTTATTCAATAACTCATTAATAGCAACAACAAATTCATCTTTTTTTTCTGCAATTGTCCATCTTTCGGTAGCTTTTGCAATACCTACTTTTTTGGATATGACATACATCCCACATGCCAAGGCTTCCAACATAGCATAGCCCTGTGCTTCAAATGTAGCCGTATGCACAAAAATCTTAGACTGAAGCATTTCTTTGTGTACTTCAGTGTTTGTTCTTAGCCCTAAGAATTCAATGTTAGCCGTGAGCTTTAGCGCTTTGATTTTATTCTCCCAAAGGCCTCCACTATAATCTGCTCCTATAATCTTTGCTTTTAGTTCAGGTCTTTGCACTTTAACTGACTGCACGATACTTAGAAACAAATTCAAATTCTTATTATCACTTAGAAACCCTACAAAGAGCAAATCATTTATTCTGGTAGTTACGCCGTCTTCTCTTGGAAGCACTGGAACTCCCCAAGGAATAAAAGTCGACTTTGAACCCAGTTTTTTTTCTAAAAATTCTTTTTCGTTCTTTGAGACACTAACTAGCTCTAGTTGCTTTAATTTTATAAGACCCAGATAAGGATTGTACTTTCGCAATTCAGTACCCATGATAGTGCATATTGCTTTTACCTTCCATTTTTTTGCGAGCTTAGGAGCCAGATAAGCACATTCTTTCAGCCATAAGGCATGGATAGCTGTCACAGGTTCTTTTCTATGAATGCTATCTGCGCATGTTACAACTTCCCTCCATAACAACGGTTTGACAAGTTTACTGAACTTTTTCTTAGATCCGAAACTGTAGACTTCAATATTGTAGCACTTATAACGTGCTTTTTCCTTTGGGTAGCCAATAGTAATAATACTCAATTTATAATCTGATCTCTGCTCTGATAGTGCTTTGATATAGTTTATAAAGTAAGTCACTATATAATCTTCATCTTCTGTCCTTGGGAAAGCAGGGCTGAGGAATAAAATATGTTTCGGCATAACTTCTAATTAGCCTTTAGTAATTCTAATCCAAGGAAACGGAGAATTAACTCTTTTCAATATTCTAGAAAAGACTGATTTTTTTGGACTGTACAATATCTTAGATTCTCCTAAGTCGGTAAGACTATGATGATAATAATTTTGCGCCATCATTGGGAAGCC
>CAZKXO010000355.1:0-3596 GCA_964556525.1 uncultured Saprospiraceae bacterium | reverse complement strand
TAGACAACTTGAATTTTTATGTCAATCAAGTACCTGAACTAATGGAAGTATCTATTGGTCATGCCCTAATTTCTGATGCCTTGTACTATGGCATTCAGAATACGATTAGCATGTATAGACAGCAAATTCGGCAGTAAATAATAGATATATGTAATTGGCTAATATGTAAGCACGTGGTCTTCAGTAACACATATATTTTGATACTTTTCGTAATCTGACCCAACCATTTGAGACTTAGCTAGGTCTTAGCTAATGTGGATGTTAATTTAGCGTTAAGAAAAATTGTTCATTTATGAGCGAAATTTCTTTTTTTCTCTAAATTAGTCCTCTTAATCGTGCCTCTGAAAATGATATGTAGAAAAGAATCAGTATGAAAAAAACAATTTACTTGGTAGCATTTACTAAGCCTGACTCTATCTAACATCCGCTTTTTTACAGGCATTTTTTTAGATTTTTGAATTTATAATCAAATCAGACATTATGAAAAAAGTATTAGGACTGCTATTCTTTGCAGTTGCTTTCACTGTGTCATTGTCGGCACAACGAACGATAAGCGGTACTGTTATTGATGATACAGGTTTTCCTGTCATCGGTGCAAGTGTCCTTGTCAAAGGTCTTGACGTTGGTACTATCACAGATATCGATGGTACATACCAACTAGATTTACCTGCAGGTAGTGAGAAAATTGTAATCTCCTACACGGGTTACGGAACTCAAGAGATTGATGTTCTTAATGGTAACGTCTTTGATATCACTATGGCTGAAGGAGCTGTCTTAGATGAGATAGTTGTAACAGGACTTGGTATCAAAAAAGAGAAAAAGGCCCTTGGGTATGGTGTATCCACCATTGGGGCCGATGGTATTGCCGAACGGGGTGAGACAGATGTAGCTCGAATTCTAAATGGTAAAGCAACTGGTGTAAATATCCAGCAGACCTCTGGGTTAGCTGGTTCTGGTACAAATATCATTATTAGAGGTTATTCCTCGATTACAGGTTCTAACCAACCACTTTTCGTAGTAGATGGTGTTCCTTTTAATACCGATACCAATTCTGATGGCAACAACTTTACCGAAGGATCTGCTACAGCTTCTTCTAGATTCTTAGATCTAGATCCTAACAACATTGCTGATATAAGTATCCTTAAGGGACTTTCTGCAACTGTATTATATGGTGAAGCTGGAAGAAACGGTGTAATACTTGTAACTACTAAAACTGGTGAAGGTCTTGGAGATGAAAATGATGATTTAGGTATCAGTGTAACTCAAGGTTTTTCTGTATCTCAGATAGCTAACCTTCCTGACTACCAAAATACTTTTGGAAATGGTTTTTCTGGAAACTACGGTGCTTTCTTCTCTAACTGGGGTCCTTCTTTTGATGTAAGAGGAAGTAATGGTGTAGATGCTGACGGTAGAATACCACATCCATACGATAACAGTAGAAATGCTGATAGATTACCAATCTTTGCTGGAGAAACTTACGAGTATCGAGCTTATGAGTCGGTAGAGAATTTCTTTAGTGATGGTAGTGGTATAAACACTTCAATCAACGTCGACAAGAAAATAGGAAGCACTTCATTTGCTGCTTCTTACAGTTATGCAAAAGATGGTGGTTTTACACCTAGGAGAGGTAATGTAGAGGAAGTTGATCAAGGAGAAGGTGTACTTCCTATATACAATTACATAGCAGACGGTGATGAAACAAATGTGTACGAAAAGCATAATATTGCCTTAGGTGCATCTACAGATTTAGGTAGAGGATGGACAATGAAAGGTTCATTTAACTACTTAACATCAAACAGAGTAAATCCACCAGCTGCATCAGCAGGTTTCTTATCTACTGTTCCTGGAGGAAATGTTTCTTTATTTTCAGATGTATTATATACACCAAGATCTATAGATTTATTACACCTTCCTTACGAAGCTGCTGATGGATCTATGGTTTACTATAGAGGTGGAGCGCCAATTCAAAATCCACTTTGGACTCTGAACAATACAAGAGAAACAGAGGAGCTTGACAGATTCTTCGGAAGATTAGAATTTGGCTATGAGATTACTGATAATGTTAGACTACAATTTAGAGCTGGTATTGATCAGTATACTCAGAACAATGCTTCAGAAGTTAATAAAGGAGGTTCACAAGCCCCAGATGGTCGTTATAACACTTCTACAAGAGTCAATAAAATCTATGATCACGTAGCAAATTTACTTTATGACTTCCCATTAGGAAGTAGCGACTTCTCTATCGACGGTGTGGTAGGAGTTAACTTTAGAGGAGAGACCAATGACTTCTCTTTCCTTCAGAGTTCTGAGCAGTTTGTATTTGACTTATTTGCACATCAAAACTTTGCAACACAAGAGACTTTCTCTTTAATATCAAATGAGAAGACAAATGCAGTCTATGGTACTGCTACTTTAGGATATAAGAACTACTTATACCTTGGATTACAAGCAAGAAATGACTGGACTTCTGTTTTACCAGAAGCGAATAGATCCGTATTCTATCCATCTGCTAGTATTTCTTTTATACCTAGTGAGTTAGGAATTTTCAATGGAACTGTAGTTGATTACCTTAAATTAAGATTAGGTTACGGTACTTCTGCGGGATATCCTGATCCATATGTAACTTCTAGTATACTAGCAACTGATGCAAATGCTTTTAACTTGGACGGTACAGTTGTTCAAACAAATGCAGTTAGTACTCAGTTAGGAAACCCGAATCTTCAAGCTGAGAAAGTTAATGAATTAGAGTTTGGTGTTGAAGCCAATTTATTCAAGAATAGAATAACTTTAGATGCATCTGTATACAGTAAGAATTCAGAAGATTTATTAATCAATCTTCCTCTTGATCCTTCTACTGGATATAATTCTACAGTAGTTAATGGAGCATCAGTATCTAACAATGGTGTAGAAATAGGACTGACAGTTAGACCTGTTACTAGAGTTGTAAACTGGTCTTCTACTTTCAATTTTACTCATAATGAAAATACAGTTGAGTCTATCATTGATGGTGTTGATCTAGTTGTAATTGCTGGTTTTAATGGTCTTGGTAACTATGCAGTACCTGGAGAGCCATATGGTTCTATCTATGGAACAGCATTCGTTACTAATGACAATGGAGACCCTGTGGTTAATAGTCTAGGTGAATACGATGAAACAGGTGAGCCAGTTAATATAGGTGACCCTAATCCTAATTTTACTTTGGATTGGATAAATACGATCACCATTAAGAATTTTGCGTTCAATCTACAAATGGCTTACCAAGATGGTGGCGATGTATACTCTGCAACAGCTCTTACATTATTGGGTAGAGGTAACACTGTAGATACAGATTTCAACAGATTCTTACCTATCGTACTTCCAGGCGTTTTAGCAGATGATACACCTAATAATATTCAGACTTATGCCGGTGATGCATGGTTCTCTGCTTTTGGAGCAGCTGATGAAGGTGCAGTATTTGATGCGACAAATATTAGAATCAGAGAGATATCTGCTTCTTACAAGTTCCCTGATAGCGTTTTCGAAGGTACACCATTTAGAAATCTATCAATAAAAGTATTTGGAAATAACATATGGTACAATGCCGTAAACTTCCCAGC
>CAZKXO010000354.1:0-3665 GCA_964556525.1 uncultured Saprospiraceae bacterium | reverse complement strand
TTTCAATATGTTCATATCAACTTTTTGATACAAATTCCTTACTTCCGTGCATCTAAGGTTCACTTAGGTATGATTAGGGATAATCAGAAAAGCTAAAGATTAATTTCCTACATTTAGCATAACCCATCCAAATTAATCATGAGATTACTATCCAGGGTAAACCTAATCTCTTGGTCACTGTCTTTGTCCAATGTCTAGCCAATGTACTTCTGGATCAGAACCAGAATGCATGTGTACTACAGCACAAGTATTATGTTCCATAACTGAGTTGAATGGATTCAGACAATCCTACTTGGTTAGCTTGCTTAGTGTGAAGATATAGACATGGATATAGACCTTAGCAATTGTACACCGGGAGGAAATAATAATAATCTTTTGGGGGGGGGCACAGGCTGTCGTCTTTACACAATGTGGTAATCCCATAGATGGTTGTTGTGGTGCAGGGAATGGCTCATTTTGCGACTATACAATACTGTTTCTCCACTGAATTGTGATGAGACTATAGAAGACTTTACAAACCCAATAGATGGCGAAACCAGTGTTTGTATTGGAGAAACGGTGGACTATCTTGTAGACGACCTTACTGGCGCGACTTCCTACATTGGTTTGTAGATGGAAGTGAAATAAGCACCACCAACATAGAGAAAGAATCCACTACCTGGAATACAGAAGGTCAGTTCGAACTATGTGCAGACGCAAGTAACCAATGTGCGCCAGTTACAGACGACCCTGTAGAAATTTGGACTACTATTACTGTTGCAGCTCCTGATGCAGAAATTTTGATGGCGACACCTAATCCTTTGTGTCCTGATGAGTTCAGCACTGTCACCTTGTCTGGACACAAAAGCAGCACTAACCTATCACCTATGTTTGTGTACGAAGAAGATGGCCTTATAGTTACAGAAGCTGGAGATGTAACTCTACTAAGGTAAGGCTCCTTACTGCCCTCTTCTGCCCAACTGCTGATGCGCTTGGGTAAAGTGGCCAGCAGTAATGGCAGCACCAATAGATAGTTCTCCAGCGAGTGCGGTTGCACAACATACTTCTGCAAACTTTATAGCATCTTCTGGACGGCTACAACCCATTAGTGCCAATGCTTCTTTCTGAGTAGGCAAAGCAGTGCCGCCACCTACTGTTCCAACAATAAGATTGGGGCAGGTAAGGCTGGCATAGAGACCGCCATCTTTTGTGAGTTCCATTCTGACAATGCCTACTGCAGCTTCAGAAACCGTAGCCACATCCTGACCACAAGCCAAAAATATGGCTGTCAATGCATTGGATATATGTCCATAGTTCCCGACGGCACCTATTTGTATACCCGATAAGGTTCCAGCTTGCCAGAACTGATGCATCTTGCGAGGGCTTGTTTTCAGCACCTCTCTTACAACTGATTCTGGTAAAGTGACTTCAGAGACTACTTTCTTTCCCCTTGTAGATGACAATGCTCTGAGATTTCCTTTTTTATCACCAGAAAAATTTCCTTCTATATAAAACTCAACAGGCTTTACTGGACAGCCTTCCAGGATATATTGACAGATCATTGCTGTAGCGATTGTCGTCATATTTTGACCTGCTGCACCCCCAGTTTCGTAGGCCATAGTGAGATTGACTGCGTTGCCTTCATGACTATGACTAAGCTCCATCAGTACTGCATGTCTGCTGCTCTGACTTACTATACTTTGGAATTTTGATTTCTGTGTACTGACCCATTCTACAAATTTTAAAGCCAATTCTATAGAAGGAAACTTGAAATATGGACTGCGCTGAACCGCCTGGTCTACAGCTATAGCTGTGATGCCTCCACTTAGATTGCATGCTTTAAGTCCACGATTATAAGAGGCAACAAGCGCACCTTCTGTAGTTGCCATCGGAACAAGATGCGTTTGTGATGACTGGCTGCCTTTGACTGTGATAGGTCCCGCAATACCTATAGGAATCTGCGTATAGCCAATAAAGTTTTCTATACTTCCATGTAGTGAATCATCATGGTTCAGAGGTTGTTTTCCATTGATGTACTTGAGCTCTATGCCTAAGAGGTCCAGAAGCCCTTCCGTTTTAGTTTTTAATTCCTCCATGACTATTGGTGTAAGATATCTATAAAAAAGTCCGAACACCTTGATGCTCGGACCTGCTATATTTCCTGATTGTTAGGTATTCTATTCCTGCCCTCCGAACACTGTACCCAGATAATATCTGTTAAGCGCTGCAATATTATCTGTCGATATTTCTTTAGGGCAATCTACTTCGCAAGCGCCTACATTGGAACATTTTCCGAAGCCTTCTTTATCCATTACTCTTACCATGTTTTTCACTCTTCTTCCATGCTCCACCTTACCTTGAGGTAGTTTATTGAGGTGATTTATTTTTGCTGAGGTAAACAGCATTGCTGATCCGTTAGGACAGGCGGCTACGCAGGCACCGCAGCCGATACAAGTTGCAGAGTCAAAGGCCTCATCTGCATCTGCCTTGTCTACAGGTATTGCATTTCCATCTACAGCCTGTCCAGTATTTACTGAGATGTAACCACCAGCTTGTATAATAGAGTCAAAAGATGATCTATCTACAGCAAGATCCTTTATTACTGGGAATGCAGCCGCTCGGAAAGGCTCTATTGTAATCGTATCACCACTCTTAAATGCTCTCATGTGCAGCTGACAGGTGGTCGTGCCCGTCTGACTTCCGTGTGGACGACCATTGATAACCATACTACAAGCACCACAGATACCTTCACGACAATCATGCTCGAAGGCAACAGGGTCTTCTTTCTTTTCTATCAGTTGCTGATTCAGTACATCCAGCATCTCCAGAAAAGACATGTGCTCTTCTGCTTCTACCTGATAATTGACAAAGTGGCCATCAGATTTATTGTTCTTTTGCCTCCAGATTTTTAAAGTTAGCTTCATAACTTATTTCATTTATTATAAAGTGCTCCGTGGACCACTATTTATAAGATCTAGTTTTTAATTCTACATTCTCGAAAGTCAGTTCCTCCTTGTGTAGTACAGGGTTATTATCATCCCATTCCCAAGCAGAAACATAGGTGTACTCTGCATCATTTCTTTTGGCTTCTCCATTCTCTGTCGACTCTTCTCTGAAGTGTCCACCACAAGATTCGCCTCTGTCCAGAGCATCCACTGCAAAGAGTTCTCCCAGTTCCAAAAAGTCTGCAACTCTGGCTGCCTTCTCGAGTTCAGGATTAAACTCATCAGCAGTACCAGGTATGTATACGTCTGAGTAAAATTCTTTTCTAAGTTCCCTGATCAGCTCCCTTCCTTTTTTCAGACCTTTAGCATTACGTGACATACCGCAGTAGTCCCACATTAACTTACCCAATCTTCTATGGAAACTCTCGACGGACTGATTGCCATTTATTGCCAGCAACTGATCCAATCTATTTCTTACTCTTGCCTCCGCAGTATGGAAGGCTTCTGAGTCGTTATCTATCTTTGGTGTTCTTATTTCATCAGCAAGGAAGGTGCCTATAGTATAAGGTATCACGAAATACCCATCAGCCAGTCCTTGCATCAGTGCTGAGGCACCTAGTCTATTCGCACCATGGTCTGAGAAGTTGGCTTCACCCAGTGCAAAGAGTCCTGGAATATTTGTCTGAAGATTGTAATCCACCCAAAGACCTCCCATAGTATAGTGTACCGCAGGATATATTT
>CAZKXO010000353.1:0-3670 GCA_964556525.1 uncultured Saprospiraceae bacterium | reverse complement strand
CAAACTTATGGTACACAACTTAATGAGGTAGAGGGCGGGGGCTTTGAGTTGTACCCTACTAAAGATATCCAAAATCTAAATAAGCGCAGGGCAAAGGTAGGTCTAGAACCTATGGAAATTTATTTGCGACAGTTCAATATTGATTATGAAGCCTACTTGCTGATCGAGCTTGCTAAACAAAAGTAGAGGTTTGTTATGGCTGTAATGAGTTTGACATCTTTGTTAAGGTGTCACTAATTATTTCAGGAGAGGATCAGTAATTTTTGCAGAAATTTCGGAGGTGAGTAGAATTGTGCTTATTTTTTCAAAATAAGTCAAGTGGTCAGGAGACCATTGACTCATTACTGTATATAAAATCAATTACTACTACAATAAAAAATCCACCAGACTAAATAAAATCTAGTGGATTCCAATTCTTAAATATTTCCGTTATGTCTAACTAACTTGGTTCTTGTATCTTAGATCAAACCTATCGAGATCCATCACCTTTGTCCATGCCTTTACAAAATCTCTCACAAACTTCTCCATAGAATCAGAGCTGGCATATACTTCCGCAATTGCTCTTAGTACAGAGTTGGAACCGAAAACCAAATCTGCTCTAGTCGCTGTCCATTTAGACTCGCCAGACTTAGTAGATGTTCCAGCAAACACCTCCCTGTTTTTATCTACAGCAACCCAGTTGGTATCCATATCTAGTAAATTAGTAAAGAAGTCATTACTAAGTACACCAACTTGATCAGTAAGAATACCGTTAGTAGAACCATTAACATTGACGCCGAGAACTCTCAGTCCACCGACCAATACTGTCATCTCTGGTGCAGTAAGCGTCAGCAACTGTGCTCTGTCTATAAGCAAATGCTCCGACTCTATAGCAAAATTCGTTTTCAGATAATTTCTAAACCCGTCTGCTTCCGGTTCCAGTGCTGCAAACGATTCTACATCTGTTTGTTCTTGTGTAGCATCTACCCTACCTCCAGAAAAAGGCACCTCTAAATCTACACCAGCACCAATTGCTGCTTTCTCTACAGCCACGTTTCCTCCCAGTACAATCAAGTCCGCAATAGATATATTACCATCATATTCCTTCTGAATATTTTCATACACCTTGATTACTTTATCCAACTGTCTAGGATTGTTTACTTCCCAGAATTTCTGAGGTGCCAGTCTTATCCTTGCACCATTGGCACCACCTCGCAGATCAGATCCTCTATAAGTCGACGCAGAAGCCCATGCAGTTCCTGCCAGCTCCGATGTTGTCAAGCCAGAGTCAAAAATTTGCTGTTTTAAGGTATTGATATCAGTCACTCCAAGAGTACTATTAATGGCAGTCGGTAGTGGATCTTGCCATATCAGTTCTTCTGCAGGCACTTCTGGGCCTTGATATCTTATCTTCGGTCCCATATCTCTATGTGTCAACTTAAACCATGCTCTTGCAAAAGCATCTGCAAACTGATCTGGATTCTCATAAAATCTTCTCGAGATCTTTTCGTATGCTGGGTCGAATCTAAGTGACAAATCTGTAGTAAGCATCGTCGGCTTGTGACTCTTGGAACTATCAAAAGCGTCAGGCATCATATCAGTTGCCTCTTTAGCTACCCACTGGTGAGCGCCAGCTGGACTTTTAGTCAGTTCCCACTCATGCTCGAATAAGTTTTTAAAAAATAGATTAGTCCACTGTGTCGGTTTCTGAGTCCAGGTTACTTCGAGACCACTAGTAATAGCATCACCTGCTTTGCCCGTTCCATACGTACTCTTCCATCCCAGACCCTGATATTCTATAGGTGCACCTTCTGGTTCTACCCCTACCAAAGAATCATCACCAGCACCATGTGCTTTTCCGAAGGTATGACCTCCGGCGATAAGTGCTACAGTCTCTTCGTCATTCATTGCCATCCTCGCGAAGGTTTCTCTGATATCTTTGGCAGCCGCTAGTGGATCTGGGTTACCCTCAGGACCTTCAGGGTTTACATAGATAAGGCCCATCTGAACAGCACCTAGAGGTTTTTGCAAATCTCTATCGCCCGAATAACGCTTATCGCCAGCGAGCCACTCTGTTTCAGTACCCCAGTACACATCTTCCTCTGGCTCCCAAACATCAGCTCTTCCACCACCAAAACCAAAAGTCTTAAAGCCCATAGACTCTAGTGCCACATTGCCTGTAAGTATCATCAGGTCTGCCCAAGAAATTTTGTTTCCATATTTCTGTTTTATAGGCCAAAGCAGTCTTCTGGCTTTGTCCAAGTTGCCGTTGTCTGGCCAACTATTGAGAGGTGCGAATCTTTGTTGTCCTGTACCTCCGCCACCTCTGCCGTCTCCAGTTCTGTAAGTACCTGCTGCATGCCATGCCATTCTGATAAAGAAAGGACCATAATGTCCAAAATCTGCTGGCCACCACTCCTTGGAATCTGTCATCAAAGCCTCCAAGTCTTTCTTGAGACCTTCGTAGTCCAAAGAATTGAACGCGGCTACATAATCAAAATCTTCATCCATAGGATTGGTTTTGCTTGTATGCTGCTTCAGTATATTAAGTTTAAGTTGTTTGGGCCACCAATCTTTGTTTGTGGTCCCACCACCTGCTGTGGTCTGCATCATAGAGCCATTGTGAAAAGGGCACTTGCTGATGTCTCCATTAGAACTATCCATAACTTCTGTATTTTTTGTGCGAAGGTCTTAAAATACCATCATTTATAATAACTATATTAGCTATATAACTATTGATGATGTCAATAACTATAAATCAAATAAAATACGTTCTCGCGATTCATAAAACAGGGAGTTTTAGCGAAGCTGCAGATACTTGTTTTGTAACGCAGAGCACGCTGAGTACGATGGTAAAGAAGCTGGAGAATGCCTTAGACATAGAGTTGTTCGATAGAAAAAAGAAACCTATTGCTCTGACACCAGCAGGCGAAAAACTTATTGCCCAATTCAAGGTGGTCTTTAATGAAACAGAAAATCTAACCGAGCTTGTACAGGAAACTAAAAAAGAATTTACGGGCAGCTTAAACATCGGAGTTATTCCTACACTTGCACCATTTTTACTACCCCTCTTCTTAGATAGTTTGGTAAAAGAATTTCCGGAGATTGACTTTTCTGTTTTTGAGATAACGACAGACAAAATTATAGAGAGAATAAAACTTAGAGAAATAGATGTCGGCATACTCTCTCTCCCGATTCTAGAAAAAGAAATCCAAAATATTCCTTTGTTTCATGAAGAATTTATGGTCTTTGATTCCAGGAAGAAAATCTCCAAAGCAAAAAGATACAGAGTGGAAGATATAGACATAGACAGATTGTGGCTACTGGAAGAAAGTCATTGCCTGACCAATCAAATAGAAAAAATCTGTCTTCTAAAGAAAAAAAGAAAAGTCAAAAACAACTTGATTCTCAAAAGCAGCTCCTTGCTTACCATTCTCAATCTCATCCAAAAATCCAACGGCGTTACCCTAATTCCAAAATTGGCGGCAGAGCAAAACATAGACCTCAAAAAAAACATCTTTCCCTTACAATCACCTGTGCCTGTCAGAGAAGTCGGTCTGATCATCCACGAAAATTATAATAAAAAACGAATTCTAGATATACTAAAAAACACGATCCAAAAAAGTGTTGCACCCGTCTTAGGAAAATCCAAAAAGGTAAAAGTTATAAATCCTTTCTAAAGCCAGTCACA
>CAZKXO010000352.1:0-3678 GCA_964556525.1 uncultured Saprospiraceae bacterium | reverse complement strand
ATCATTGGTATCTTTATAAAAGGCAGAATAAACTGCAATATCAGTTCCATAATAAATCACACCATGTTCTTCATCAATTGCGATAGCATTTCCTGGCGCATCTGGTAACCCTTCGTCTATTGCTGTCCAACTCTCAGCAGCGTCAGTGGTTATAAAAAGATGACTTGTCCCGAAACCACTGTAACATACAAAAGCGATGTTAGGATCTTCATCTGAAAGGACAACATCATTTGGAACTCTATCAGGCAAGCCAGAATTTCCTCCAGACCAGGTTTCTCCCCCATCAAAGGTGATAAGCACCTTTCCTTGCTCTACTTCTGGTACTGTTGCAACACTGGCTATGATAGGGATATCATGGATATCCATCGCAAATACTCTATTGCCATTATCTATTTTATTACCGCCATTCATTGTAGTAAAGTTGCCAAGGAAATCTTCAGATTTATAAACATATTCTGCTCCTGCATATGCAACCTGTGATGATTGATCCGAAATGACATAAGGAGCAATGAATAGGGGATTATCATCTTCTTCTATAACTGGATCAAGAAACCTATCAGGATCGATTCCTCCATCACTATATCCTATTAAAAAAAGCTGTTGTGCAGACATGAATACAACACCAGGATTTTCAGTGTCGATTGCAGTCCAACTACCATCTCCAAACCCTGATCTTCTCCATGCCTCATCACCTAAGAAAATTACTGTAGAATTATCTTGTAACCCACCTAAAGCGAAGTTAGGATCCGTTTGAGAAACGCTAAATCCGTTGTAAAACTGGGTTGTCTGCATACCTCCGTTAGCTGACGTAAATGTTGTGGCATTGTCGAAGGACAAGAAGACACCTCCATCTGTTCCTAAGATTACTAAGTCCTCTATAGTAGGGTGATAAATGACAAAATGAATATCGGAATGAACATAGTCAGGAGGTCCATCTCGACCATCAATAGGCGGAAGACCGCGGGTAACTCCGTCTTCATTTCTTACTACTAAAGTTCTCCCTTCATCTAAACTTCGGTGTACTTGGATACCTACAGCAACTAAATGTTGTTCATTAAACGGACTGACCGCTACATCATGAGAAAACCAACCCTGCCATCTAGAATAATCTGTAGAATTAACCCGAACCCAGTTTTCACCATTATTAATAGATAAGTACAATCCTGTACGTCCATCTACATCTGTGAATCCATTACCAACTGAGGCATATAATTTGTCAGGATTTGAAGGTGCTCTGGCTAATTGTATTTTACCTTGGAAATCAAAAAAGAAATCAGGATCTATCTGAGTCCAGGTATCACCACCATCTATTGTAGAATATATACCCTTACCTTCTGTATCAAGATTACCGAATGCGGCTATTACTTTATTATCATCTCTTGGATCGATCTCAATATCAGTGGCCATAATTACATCAAATATAAGTTCCCAACTCTCTCCAGCATCCGTACTTTTAAAAATCCCTTCAGTAGTAGCTGCATAGACTATATCAGGATTAAGAGGAGATACTTTGATCATCCATACTCCATGCTTTTGGTTATAAGTCCAATCTAAACTCTTCTTCCAGGTTAGTCCGCCGTCTTCTGATTTCAATATACCTATACCATAAGATCCACGAGTACTTCTATATGCACCATCTGTACCAGTATCAAAAAAATTATAAACTTCTCCTGTACCTATATACATAACCATACTGTCTTGTGGTGCAAATTCGATTGTACTCACCCCTAAAACAGGGAACCCAGTTTCTACATATTCCCATGACCTTCCGAGTCCTAGAGAACGACTGCGCCACAAGCCTCCACTTGCAGTTCCTGCATATATAGTACTATCAGCTTGAGGATTTATCGCAACAGTTAGCGTGCGCCCAGATGTATTAAGCGGTCCCATAGCGGAGATATTACTCCTGTTTCTAGTTTGCGTTAGAAAACGCTTCTGGTGATATTCAAAAGCCTTGGAATATGCTCCATCTGGAATCATAGCATCAGGATAAGCCCTTTGATAATTAAAAAATTCCAGTGCTTTATAAGAGCCTGGAATCTTAATATTAGTGCTTTCATAGTTACAGGATAGCAGCCAAAGAACTGCACTTAATAGACAAAATATTCGAAGAATTTTCATTTCACATTATTAGGTCGTCAAGATAGAATATTATCAACTTTTACTTGGTCTTGGAGAATATAAAGTCGTAAACTTTATTTGGCTACCTTTGACGTTCTCCTTATAAAATGAATCAGCAGATCTTACATCTTATATGAATTACCTAGCACATTGCTTGCTCTCATGTTCTGAAGAAGATATTCTGATAGGCAACTTCATGACAGATTTCCTAAAAAAAAGTGAAGAAAGCAATTATGAGGGTCGTATTTTAGATGGCATCTATCTTCATAGAAAAATTGATTCTTATACTGATGCGCATCCGGATTCGCTAGAACTGCGAGCACTACTACGAAAGAGGCATGGTAAATATGCTTCTGTCGTTGTCGATTTGATCTGGGATCATTTCCTTTCTACTAACTGGGAAAGATTCTCAGCAGAAAGTTTAGAAGATTTTAATACACGTATATATGAGATTCTTATTCGTAGAAAAGCAGAACTTCCTCTCAAACTCAATTTGAAAATTGAGAATATGGTAGCAAATGACTTTCTGATGGCCTATGCTAATCAGGAAAACATGCAAGCATCATTGGAGTGGATGGATAGTCGAGTCAACTTTAAGTCTGCTTTTAGCGAAGCGACTTTGGACATAAAAGAAAACCGTCAAACAATTTCAAGCTTATTTCACAGTTTCTTTCCTGATCTGCTGTCATATGCTAAAAATTACTGTTCTTGTTAAGCCTTAACCTTCAAAGTGCAACGAAATAGAAAACGTCCTAGACAGAATTTTATCTATGATCCTAGAACCTTCCAACTCACCATTAAAAATATGGATATTGCTCAGTCCTCTGGAGAACTTGATTTCTGGCGAAAAAATAAAGAAAGGATAGAATAACTGTATTCCAGCACCTATTTCGAATTGGAAATCATGAGGTGCTATCTGTAATAAAGAGGATCGCAATTCTTCTCTGGTACTAGAAGTACTAGACACATCATAGCTGTACTTGAGACCGGCAACTACAAAAAGCCTTTTATCTTTATAAGGAGCAGACTTAAATCTTAGCAATAAAGGAATTTCAAGAAAATTAGATTCTAATATTACATCACTAAATCTTTGACCCTCAAGAATATTTTCCAGATCATTAAATACCAGACGCCTCTCAGAAAATCCAAATCCAGGTATAAATCGGAAATCAAAATATTGGCCTATTTTAAGATTAGTTATAATATTGACGTGCAAGCCTGATCTGCTAGGTGTTCCAATAAAGGAAATAGAATCACTTCTCTGAAACTGGCTAGACTTACTTGTGATATAACCTGTAGTATGAGCTCCTAGAGTCAAGCCAAAATAGAAAGGCTTATTTCGGAACTCCCAAAAGTTTATGTTGTCCTTAGATAGAGTTTGGCCCATCAATTCAGAACTGATAAAGCTGCTACCAATTAAAAATAAAACTAAGGTGACTATTTTATACCCGTGTATATTGTGCATATGCCTAAACTCAATGATTTCCACTCTACAGAACGAAATCCTACTCTTTCTAGTATAGATCCGAACCTCTCGTAGTCAGGAAAAGCTTGTAC
>CAZKXO010000351.1:0-3699 GCA_964556525.1 uncultured Saprospiraceae bacterium | reverse complement strand
AAGGGTCTCATCCTACTATTATTAATGTGACATCCAATGCTGCATGGAATGCAGGTGGTCCTGGTGCTGGAATGTATGGAACCTCTAAAGCCGGGGTCCACACTATCACTAGAGCATTAGCCAAAGATCTTGCTGATTATGGCATCAGAGTCAATGCGGTTTCACCAGGTACTATAGATACTGATTTCCATATAGGAATAAAATCTACAAAGCCAGAAGTATTCCAATCATGGGCTAAGAATATCATGCTAGGCAGACTGGGTCAACCAAAAGATATAGCCGGCGTGGTTACTTTCTTAGCAAGTGAAGATGCAGCTTTTATTACTGCTGAGACGATTCAGATCGGTGGTGGACAAGCATTAGGTATATAAATTATAAATCTCTGACAAGGAAATGAAGAGGATAGTAACTTTTGGTGAGATCATGTTGAGGTTGAGTCCACCTGGATTCAAGAGATTTTCTCAGACCTACTCTTTTGATGTCGTGTATGGAGGAGGGGAAAGCAATGTCGCTGTATCTCTGGCAAATTACGGAATGGATGCGGCTTTTGTATCTAGAATACCCACTACTGATATTGGAGAATGTGCTGTCATGGAACTTAGAAAGCGTGGTGTAGATACGCAGCATATTCAGAGAGAAGGGGAGCGACTTGGCATCTACTTTTTAGAGACAGGTGCGGTAAGTAGAGGAAGTAAAGTTGTTTACGATAGAGCACATTCTGGAATGGCCACTATCGAAGCCGGTATGGTGGATTGGGAGAAGGCTCTACAAGGTGCTGATTGGTTTCACTGGACAGGTATAACACCAGCCCTATCTCAAGGTGCTGCTGATGCTTGTCTAGAAGCTATCCAGATGGCTAACAAAATGGGAGTCACCGTCTCTACTGATCTCAACTATAGGAAAAAACTTTGGAATTACGGCAAGCAACCAAGAGAGGTAATGCCAGATTTAGTAGCGGGTTGTGATGTGATCTTAGGTAATGAAGAAGATGCGGAGAAGCATTTTGGTTTGCATCCTGAAGGTGTAGATGTAACACATGGCGGTTCTGTCGATGCTGATTCATATCTCTTAGTCTTACAGCAGTTGATGAAGATGTTCCCTAGAGCTAAGAAGGTGATTACGACTTTAAGAGGATCCATCTCAGCCTCTCATAATAGTTGGTCAGGTGTCCTCTGGGATGGCAAGGAGTTGTTCAAGGCACCTACATATCAAATAACTGATATCGTAGATCGTGTTGGTGGTGGAGATAGTTTTATGGCTGGACTAATCTATGGATTGCTCACATATGAGAATGATGATCAGAAAGCGTTAGATTTTGCAGTAGCGGCCTCTTGCTTGAAGCACACTATAAAAGGTGATGCTAACCTGGTAGCAGTACAAGAAGTAGAAAAACTAATGAGTGGCGATGCCTCAGGAAGAGTAAGTAGATAAAAACAATACATGGCAAGATTTAGCCGAATACAAGTCGCACAGAAGATGAAAGAGCAAGGAATGGTTCCCTTGTTTTATCATTCTGATGAAGAGCTAGGTAAAGAAGTTCTCAGGGCTTGCTATGCTGGCGGTGGCCGTCTTCTAGAGTTTACCAACAGAGGAGACTATGCTCATGAAGTGTTTGGTAAGCTCAATAAATTTTGTGAGCAAGAGCTGCCAGAAATGATAATGGGAGTAGGCTCTGTGACAGATGCAGGTTCTGCAAGTATATACATGCAGCTGGGGTCAAACTTTGTCGTGACACCAGTATTACGCGAAGATATTGCAATAGTCTGTAATAGAAAGAAAGTGCTTTGGTCACCTGGTTGTGGTTCTCTAACTGAGATTGCTAGAGCAGAAGAGCTGGGTTGCGAAATTGTAAAACTATTCCCCGGTGGAATATATGGTCCCTCTTTTGTCAAAGCTGTAAAAGCACCTCAGCCTTGGACGAGTATTATGCCCACAGGTGGTGTCGCTCCTACCAGAGAAAATTTAGCAGGATGGTTTGATGCAGGTGTTACCTGTGTCGGGATGGGATCCAAAATGATATCAAAAGAAATATTATCCAATAAGGATTTTACAAAATTGGAATCTAGAGTCAGAGATGCATTAGCCCTTATCAGCGAACTGAGATAAGCGACACATCAAGATCTGATCTAGTATATCCTCAAAATAAGTTCTCTTATGATTGCTTCTAGTTTCAGATATGGCGTTATAGTAATTCACATTTTAGTTTTTTTTATTTTGTTTTTATCAGGCTGTCAGACTTCTGATAAGAAAGATATCCAGAAAAGTGTAACTAATTCAACGTCTCATCCAAGTGATATCATAACAAATCTTGACCAGTGGAATCTCATCCTGGGTGATGGGACTAATGCTGGCCCACCAGTCAATTATTCAAACAAAGACTACATATATACCACTGAAGATAAAAATGGAGAATGGGTTGTATTCAAGACACCTAATGCAGGCAATACACATGGCACCTCCAATAATACCCGAACAGAACTTGCCCAGCTAAAAAAATGGTCACCTAAAGATGGTGGAATGTTAAATGCAACCCTAAAGGTCATGAATGTATCACCTACAGGTGATGCTGGAGTAGCGGCTACATACTCAGTAGTAGTCGGACAGATTCACAGTGCTGATGGTCATGAAAATGAACCTTTCAAATTGTTTTACAAAAAGTTTCCTGGTCATGAGAAGGGTTCTGTATTCTGGAATTACGAAATCAATACAGCAGGCGATGATAATTCTGGCAGATGGGATTATTCATATCCTGTATGGGGCTATGACTTTTCAGTAGTTGGGACTGGTGCAGACAGTTATCCTCCTGAACCAAAAGATGGCATTCGCCTTGGTGAAGAATTTAGCTACGAAGTCAACGTCAAAGACGGTATCATGCATATGACGTTCTCTAGTCTAGGACACGACACAAAAACATTCACAAAGAATCTTATGACATCAGAATATACTCAAGTATCCGATAGGCCTGAGCAGGTCAACAATCTCTTTGTAACTATTGGTCAAGATGGAGTAGAGCGACCCAATGCATACGCGGAGGAAGGTATCTTCTTTAAGTTAGGGTCCTATAATCAGACTAATGGAAAAGATCCGGCAGTCAATCGTGTTTGGTGCTCTGGTGCAGTGACCCATGGAGGAGATGTTCAAAAGCAATATGCAGATGGCAACTATGCAGAAGTGTGGTTTAAATCTTCAAGTCTAGAAGTCAGCGATAAGGCATATTCTAATGCTGGCTATTTTGCTGCTAATGATGGTCTAGCAACAAAAACCGTGGTTCCTCATGATGTTATTCCCATAATGGATAAATTCAAAATCATGTTAGGTGATGGCTCTAAAGTTGAGGATCTTACTCAGTATGAAAATAAAGACTTCTTCTATACAGTAATAGACGGTACTCGTAGATGGGTAGCCTACAAAACACCTAACTCAGGAGTCACCTCTAAGAACTCTAGTAATACAAGAACAGAGCTACATGAAAAGAGAGAATGGATACCAGAGGAAGGCGGAACACTCACTGGCACTTGCCGAGCCATGCATGTGTCTACTAGCGGTGATGCTAGAGTAGCGGCATCTTTTGCTACAGTAGTAGGCCAGATACATAGTGGAGAAGGTCACGAGAATGAGCCATTAAAAATATTCTATAAGAAATTTCCTGGCCAAACCAAAGGGTCTGTCTTTTGGAACTACGAAATCAATACGGCAGGT
>CAZKXO010000350.1:0-3747 GCA_964556525.1 uncultured Saprospiraceae bacterium | reverse complement strand
AATATCACTTTTGAGCTTGTGAATCCCGACCACAGTCGGGGGTGGGCTGGCAAAGCAGATGTCATTTTTTGAGAAGCAGTTTTGGCTAAATGTCATTCGAAAATTTACGAACCGCAAAACAATTGCGAAGGAGTCAAAGCAACTTATTAGTGTTTCCACATCTTCTTTATTTCATTTCTTCTTCTTTCCATTTTAGAGCCAACAAGCGTCTGCCAAAGAAATAGGCCAGAAATCTTTTCGACTTTTGATGTAGGCACTCTGAACTCTTCTAAATTTTTATTCGTTTTTTCATTGGGAATAATGAACGACCACATGTGGAAATTCCCTCTATTGTTTTCTGTTAGAATAGATTTGAAATATGCATGTGGGATGGGTAAGGTTACATCTATTTTTGCATTATCGTCACCGAGCATTATTACTTCCTGGTCAAAGTAGAAGAGTGGGCCTGTGATAACGTATGTTTCTAGAATTTTATCTTTATTATTTAATTCTCTGACCGCTTCTTCTAATTTTTTCCAGATGCCTCTATTAAATCCTAGTCTTTGAGGGGTCATATTCGAAAGAAGAAAGGTCTCACTATTTTGTATGTTGGATTCTATTTGATTGGCACTAGAGACGAGATGACCTCGGTCATACCCAGAACCTTCATAAACTTCTAGTTCTGCTCTGAATCTTTTGGGAATTCTATAGTCTGGTCTGAAATTGTCTAATCTAGATATGTCCTTATTGGCTTCATTTACTATCTCCAATGCCCATTTTGCTTGACGAAAATAGTAGGAGAAACCGAGTACATAGTGTCTGTTAAATAGAATTTGGTCTGCCGCAGGTAAACCATATCTAGTTTCACGCTTAAGGTTGGAAAGATGGTCTGACATTTTTATTTTTTCTCTACAAACTCACAGAAGTCCTATGCACCCCTGGCTGATACTCTTTCGATATCAAAAATTTAATGGTCTCGTAGTTGTTTTCATTGCCTACAAAATCCATGTCTTTGATATCCAGAATAAGCACTGGAAACGAAGTAATATTCCTAAGATATTCAAAATAGGAGTTCTGAATCTTAATCAAATAATCAGCCTCTATTTGCTGTTCGTAAGGGCGATTTCTGAGTTTGATATTATGCAGTAAATACTCTGTATCCCGATGGAGATAGACCATGAGGTCAGGGTCTGGAAATGTCTTGTTCAGTACTGAAAACAGCATCTGATAAAGTTTGTATTCTTCGGCGCCAAGATTCTTTCTGGCAAATAACAGAGACTTTATGAAAAAGAAATCTGAGATGATATGAGGATTAAACAAGTCAGGCGCAGTAAGGTCGTTCTGCAATTGCTTGTAGCGTTCCGTCATAAAGAACAGTTCGACTGAAAAGGCATAGCGCTCAGGGTCTTCGTAGAACAGAGGCAGAAAAGGATTGTCAGCAAATTGTTCTAGTATTTTCTTGCCATTGAGATCTGTACACAATCTGTCTACTAGAGAGGTCTTACCACTACCTATGTTGCCTTCTATGCTGACATACCTGTATGGAAAGGGCTTCTTAGACATTCAATAGGGCTGCGAAATCGTGTACAATTAACTCAAATACTGTAAAGTGAGACTTCACTAGAATCGTTGCAGGCTTCGGCGAGCTGTCTAATCGTCTGAGAATGAACAGGATGCACCTTATCAGGACAAATATCTAGTAAAGGAATCAAGACAAAATTACGATTAGTTAGCTGAGGATGAGGAATTTTAAGATTAGGATTTTCTATAATTTCTTCACTGTAGAAAATGATGTCTATGTCTATGATTCTAGGCCCCCATTTTTTCTGTCTCTTACGGCCCATCTTAGCTTCTATATTATGAATTTGGGCTAATATTTCCTGAGGATTCAGCTTGCTGCTACAAAGCAACGCTTGATTGAGAAAGTCACTTTGTTCCTTTATACCCCAAGCCGCAGTATTGTACAGCTTTGATTGTTCCTTGATGACTCCTATATGGTTAGAAATCATAATTCTGGTAAGTTCCAGATTGATGTCTCGGAAACCGATGTTGGTCCCGAGATGGAGTATAACTTCTGTCAAGAAGCTTTAGGCTTTACTGCGAATTGCACTGAGATATCTTGAAAGCTCTTCTTTTACCTTAGGGAATAAGAAGAACAAGCCTATCATATTTGGAAAGACCAGCCCTAGAATCATGGCGTCTGAGAATCCCCAAACAGATTTCATATTTGCTGCAGCTCCTATAACAACAAAGACTAAAAACATGCCCTTGTACACCAAGTCTGAAGCTTTACTTTTTCCAAAAAGATACATCCAAGACTGCTGACCATAGTAAGACCATGAGATCATAGTAGAAATTGCAAAAAGGACTACACAGAAAGTCAAGAATACATGCGAATAAGGAATATAATTGGCAAAAGCCGCAGAAGTAATTCCCGCTCCTTTGACTTCTATTCCATCGATGAGAACACCACCATTTCCTGCATCTCCATATTCGAAAACGCCTCCTGAGTTATATATGATAATAACTAGTGCTGTCATCGTACATATGACCACTGTATCTATGAATGGTTCCAACAAAGCTACCAGACCTTCTGAAGCTGGGTATTTAGTTTTAACTGCAGAGTGGGCAATAGATGCCGATCCAGCCCCTGCCTCATTTGAAAAAGCACCTCTCTTAAATCCAAGTAAGAGTACACCAAACATACCACCGAGGCCTGCCTGAGGATTAAATGCTGTTTTGAAAATAAGTCCAAAAGCATCATCTACATAACCAAAGTTTGATATAATAATATATAGACAAGCAAGGACATATAGCCCTGCCATAAAAGGCACTATCTTTTCTGTAACTGAAGCGATCCTCTTTATACCACCTATTATAATTATACCAATTAAGACAGCCATTATAAGACCGACAATCGTTTTGGCACCTGTGCTATCCATAGAGAATAGTGCGACTATCTCTTGCGCCGCTTGATTAGATTGAGCAGCGTTACCTCCAGCAAATGATCCACCTATACAAAGTACTGCAAAGACAACAGCCAGAAACTTACCTAGTCCGGTAAAGCCTCTTTCTTTGAGCCCTTTTGATAGATAGTACATAGGTCCTCCATAGACTGTACCATCTGCATCAACATCCCTGTACTTTACACCTAAGGTACATTCTACAAATTTTGTGGACATCCCTAATAATCCGCAGATAATCATCCAGAAAGTAGCACCGGGACCTCCGATTGCAATAGCCAGAGCTACCCCTGCAATGTTACCATTTCCTACAGTTCCTGAAACTGCTGTAGCTAAAGCCTGGAAGTGAGAGACTTCACCATCCTGACTTTCATCTCTTATAGTATCTCTTATGTCACCATCTATTGCCGCTTTTTCATATGCTCCTTCATGACCTTCTATATCATCATACTTACCTCGTACCACATTAATAGCTGTGGTAAAGTGTCTGAGATTGATGAAAGTAAAAATCAAGGTGAAGAATAGAGCACCTACAACAAGTAGGATTAGGACTATAGGCACACCATTGATGTCTGCAAATACAACTGCTTGGCATGCGTTAGAAAAAGGGGCGAAAGCCTCATCTATCCTTTCATCTATTCCTTTCTTAGCTTCTTGAGCGAAACCAATAAGTGGAAGGCAAAGGGTAAATAGCGTAAGTAGTAGTAGGTTAAGTCTTTTCATCTATTCTGCAGTTCGTTTTCTCTTAGAAATAGGAATTTAGCTCTCAATATAGGGAAATGGAGCGAAAATCAAATTTTAAATG
>CAZKXO010000349.1:0-3786 GCA_964556525.1 uncultured Saprospiraceae bacterium | reverse complement strand
CCTGTAGGTGTATGTAGAGTATGGGGCTGGTCATACAGAGGGCTAGATGATCCTATCGTAGGTGCACCTCTGTCTACCTTAATGGATGACTTCTGCGAAGACGTCTCTGATAGCTTTATCACTGTATTTAGAGAGCAAGCAGATGGAGGTAGTTTGAGTCTTCTAAATGGAAGTACCACTTTCGCACAATGTGCTGGACAAATCGAGTTTGAAGTTATGCATACTACCTCAGCTCCGAATTTGAGCTACTGGTATATCATTACTGATGAGAATAATACAATATTAGATTGGGTAAACTCTGCTAATTCTAACACTATAAATCTTAGTGCAGCGCCTCAAGGTGTATGTAGAGTTTGGGGCTGGTCTTACAGAGGCCTAGATGATCCTATAATAGGTAGCCCCTTGTCTACTTTGATGGATGATTTCTGTGAGGACATTTCTGAAGATTTTATTACCGTATTTAGAGAAGTGCCAGATGGAGGTAGAGTCAGTCTATTAGATGGGACTACCAGTTATACAGGAAGCGCAGGCAATATTGTGTTTGATGTGATGCATTCTACTACAGCACCATATATCAGTTACTGGTATATTATAACAGATGATAACAATAATATACTCGGATGGGTTAATTCTGCAAACTCTAATACTGTTGATCTAAGTGTGGCTCCTCCGGGAATCTGTAGAATATGGGGATGGAATTATAGAGGCTTAGATGATCCAATTATAGGTCAACCGTTGTCTACCCTTAGAGATGATTTCTGTGAGGATGTTTCGGATAACTTTATTGAGGTTACGCGTCTGGATAATGGTGGCTGTGCTGCAGTCGCAGATTCATTAATGTTTCCTGATGGTCGTACCTCTCTGCAAGTATGTGCTGCGGATGGAGAAGCTGATTATGTGCGATTTGGACCCTTTACCAATACTGTAGGTGCTTACCAGTTAGTAGTTACCAACTCTAATGGTGATATTATTGCCTTACCTTCTTCTCCGACTATTAATGCAGATGGTATGGGAATAGGAGAGTACAGAGTTTACTTGGTAGCGTATGTAGGTCCGATAACAGGACTGGCACTCGGAAATAATATTAGTACCTTATCTGGATGCTTCGATGTTTCTAATGCATTTATTCTTGACAGAATAGAATGTGACCCAGATTGTCAGATGCCCATCAATGTAAGGTATACCAGATTAGCTGATAATGCTTTTTCTATTGTTTGGGACAGATCTCCAGATGCCGTTAGCTATGAAATCGAATTTGGTTATGAAGGATCAGATTTTAGATTTAAAGTTCCTGTAAGAAGAGGTACTCGTGCGGTGTTGATTACAGGTAGAACAGATGTGATACTTGCAAGAGTAAGGTCTGTATGTGGAGTGGGAAGTTATTCGCCTTATTCTGAATATATCTCTTTCCAAGCTGTAAGTAATAGAGCTAGAACTTCAGGCATACATTCTGGGAATGGACAAGTCTATGGAGATTTCGTAATCGTACAACCAGAATTAAAAGTTTATCCTAATCCAGCTTCAGAATTTATTAATGTTGAATTTGATCTAGACTTGGATAGTAAGTTACAGATTGTCGATGTAACCGGAAGAGAAGTATATCAATATGAATTTAATAGTTCAATAGATAGTACAATAGATATTTCGGAGCTACCAGTAGGCTTATATCAATTGCTCTTGAAGTCCGAAGGTGAAATCCTGGATCAATCTAAATTTATCAAAACAAAATAAAATGTGAGTTCCAATCCATAATGATGGAACATAGCCTGTCTGGAAACAGACGGGCTATTTTTTTTAATCCCGATCTAATTCACACAAGAACCATAGTAAATCAGAGGTTTAAGTGAATTGAGATGATATTTGAAACCAATTTGCTTTCGTTAGGGTTCTATTGTAGGATAGGGAATCACAATAAATATTAGAATATGAGAGATGAAAAGGTCATAGGAATCAGACCAAAATTGCAATTAGAACTTTCTGACTCAGATGACATGGAAAGATTTCAGAATAGTACATTGAGACCAGTACTGAAGTTCCAGAGCCCACTCAGCCACAGCTTACTCTATGGATCTAACCACTTTCAGCAAATGCTCGAAAAAATTAATCAAGAAGATAAACGAGCTTTTGAGGAAGCTGTGCAAAAGTATGTGAATTTCAATGTTGTCTTTAAGAATAGACTAGTGGGATTGGTCATCGGTCTGTTTACTCAGGACGAATTGGCAATCTATGTGGAAAATCCTAAAGAAATTAATAAGCGTATTGTTGCTATGCAAGTCCAGAGATTTGTCGACATCAAGTTCCCTATTTCCTAAACTCTTTACTCTTTAGAAAGCACAATTGGTCGGAAGCGGATTTGTAACTGCAAGTTCTAGTGCAAAATCGACCTCAATAGATGCCTTTATCAATCCTTCAGATATGGTACCTCCCATTACTTCTGTACCATAACCTAGATTATTCATATGCGCTCTGACAATAATCTCGGTACTTTCATCTATTTCTACAGGTCCACCTGACCTGGTAAAAGGCTGCTCATCTACATGACTATGTCCAAGGATTCTTCTGTAGAGTAAGGTGCCGTCAGTAGTAATGACCTCCCACCAGTCTGCGTATTGATCGCAACCAGTATCTGGACTTTCTATAGTCGCACTAAATGTGTAATTCCCATTAGATCCATTCCAGGTAACAGCTGTGATTCTTGCCAATTCTTTAGTTATATTCGTATTATCGTCTGTAGTTTCTGTGCTTTCTGTTCTAGTGTCTTCAGTTTCTTGCATTGGCACCGAACTTTCCATACTCTGACAAGCTAAAAAGAATAGTAGAATAAAAGGTGTGAGAACCGGAATTTTATAGTTTTTCATAATATAAAGATAAGTTCTTTTGCTTTTGTTAGTTTTATCACAATGCTTATAAAGCAATCTTATAAGAATTTACTTGACTTAAATCTACGTATGTATACTTATTAGCTATATTAAAGTATCAAGTATCTTAGCCTTTTGTACTATGAAATATCACTTCGAAGAAATACAGAAGTTTAATCAGTGGTGGCTTTGGGCCATACTTATAGGTGTCCTTTTGGTGTCTCTGATTGGTGCTTATAAGCAAGTTTTACTCCAACAGCAGTTTGGTTCTTTGCCTCTATCTTATATCGGCCTAGCTATTTTTGCTCTATTTCAATTAGGCATGCTCATATTTTTCAGGATGCTAAGATTGGATACTAAAATAGATAAAAAGAGCATTAGGATTCAGTTCTGGCCTTTTAGGCAAAGAGAAATAGAGTGGTCCAAGATTGCATATGCTAAAGTAATTAACTACGGCTTTGTAGGAGGATGGGGTATAAGATATGGAACTAAATATGGTACTGTTTACAATGTAAGAGGTAAGATGGGATTGAGAATAGAACTTTTTAGTGGTAAGAAACTGTGCATAGGTACTCAGAAGCCAGAAGAGCTAGCTATGTTAGAACAAATTCAATAATATTATTTAGACTTTTTCCAAATAGAATAACCCATTTGTTGAGTTGTTAAATCCTTCAAAAGTTAGACAACGACATTACATCTCAACACATATTCAGAATCAAATAAATTAGTCATATTAGTGCTTAATATTACTTACGATACACTACTGATCAATTAAACATTTATGCAACACATTGTAATTATAGGAAATGGTATTTCTGGAATAACCACTGCTAGGTGGGTCAGAAAGCTGAGTGATCATAAGATTACTGTCATTTCCTCTGAAACAGATCATTTTTTTAGTAGAACAGCCCTTATGTATACCTATATG
>CAZKXO010000348.1:0-3822 GCA_964556525.1 uncultured Saprospiraceae bacterium | reverse complement strand
CTTTTTTGTTAACTGATATATTGGTGCTAAGGTCTGTAAGTTGGACTAGGTAAAATCCTGCAGCAAAAGTAGAAGTGTCGATAATTCGATTGTGCATTTCTGATTTAATCACAGTTCCGTCACTTCCTAAAATATTTATTCTTAGCTCTAAATCTTCAGGAGCCAAAATTTCAATAAAATCTCTTGCTGGATTCGGAGAAATTTTTATACTCTGACTCAGCTCTGTTTCTGATGTAGAACTTATCATAGCAATCTCAAAGTCTTCGGTATTTATATCAAAGTAGATATTGTCTACTGCCTCTACTTTTATCCTGGCAGTATTGGTATTGATATTGGGAATGCTTACTGTAGCGGTTCCTGAGTTAGGAACATTGTCGCCGAGTGAAGTAGGGTAAGTTAATCCACCATCTGTTGATAAGCTGATACTGACAAACTGCGTATTGACAGGAGGAAGATCCGTTCCATTCACATTCCAAGTCACTTCTTGTAACGAACCACCACTGTATACCAAGCCAGGGGAGTTTTGACTGGTGACTTCAAAAGGTCCATTTGCTGCTACTGTAATCTGTATGTCGTCAGAGTTGGTCGCGCTGGCATATATTTCTCGGCCTTGGTTCATGATTTTATGGTTGTCATTTACGGTAAGTCGTATGTCCATAATTCTGGCTTGAGAAGGCAGCTGTTCTTGATTGTTGACATTATTGTTGGCTATAACGTCTCTGATACGTGGGAAAGTCCGACTGGCAGAAGTGTCAGGAAACAAACGCATAAATATTGCACCCTGCGAGTCATCACTTACAGGCAGTCTATGTGGCAGGGCTGGATTCATGTTGTCCCACACATAAGTCAGCCTGTCTTCACTATCCGCATCTGTTGCGCTTGCAGTCAGAGTAAAAGGAGTACTAATTGGAATTACTCTATCTGGCCCTGCGTCTACTGTGGGTATGCTGTTGTTTGTGGGTACAGTGACACCTATGTGCGGTATGAGATTCTCCAGGAAATTGGCTAATTCATGAAAAGAGACAGCATGTGCATACCCTTGGGCATTACCACCCTGGATAGTCCAAGCACCATTCTCTGGCTCGTAGTTAGAGTTATTTGGATGATTGATTGTATGCGCTTGTGTAAACTGATGTCCAAGTTCATGCCTGGTAACAGGAATGTCTAGTCCTCCAGAAAGCGCCGTTTTAAGTCCACCTGCACAGCCACCACCAAAGGGTCTTCCTGCTATCACATGACTGATATCGTAATTGCTAGATCCTATGATGCCATCTATAATTGGTCCTTGCTCGCTCAGAATCAAATTGGCATTCTGACAACCACCAGATCCTGATGGTAAGGTCGCCCAAGGGTCTGTATCTGGATCAGGAAATATCAGTTCATCATTATTTTCAATAAGCTCAAATCTTACGCAGTATTCTCTGCCATAGATTTCGTTTATGATTTCTAACCATTGATCTATTAGGATTTCTGTTGCTTCGATACCGCCATTTTGCTCTGTAAATTCTCCCGTAGTAGAAACCGCTAATCTCATCACTCTCAAATTTTCACCTCGGCTAAAATTTGTGCCCAAATAAGGTGATGGACAATAAGGTGTTTGATTAGTATCTAGATTTTCAGGAAAAAAATTGTGAAGCTTAGGTGAGCCATTTTGAGTAAAGGTGGGATCAAATATGACCTCTCTTGTATACTCAAATCCAAATAGACCTGCCACTGCGTTCATAGGATAAATGTCTAGGTCTATAGGCCAGCTCCAGCCAAGTCCGGCAATAAGTATAGCGCCTCCATCAGCTACATAAGTTCTAATTGCTTGTAATGCATCATCTGAGTAAGGCTGTTCTCCATTCCAATCATTCCCTAAAATCAGTACATCCGTATCTTCTAAGGCGTTTTCGGTGATATTGCCATTAAGTGTGGAGAACACAAAGTCTTGTTGTATTAAAGCTTGTTGCAAGGTGCTCACATTGGAATTGTTTATCCAACCTTGCTTTAGCTTTACCCTTTTCCGACCTTGATTCAACCACTCACAACTATTAAGTAGGAAAGTAAGGTTGTCATTGTTCTCTATATTCACATTACCCAAGATGCTTTCATGCGCAACCGCAATGACTCTGCCATTTTCGTATTCTGTTGCTACAGCATAGTTAAATTGTGGCGAAACACAAAGGCTACTACTAACAATCGGAATGACTGCATCGTCCAAGGGAGCAAGGTGGCCTAGTGCCGCACCTGCCATAAACAAAGTGTCTACGTCATTAAAAATTTCTTCCAGACTTTGTGCAGAAAGTGATTGACCTATCAAAAGAAGAGAACTGAGAATGCAGGCTGATAAACGCATAAGAAAAATGTTTGCCTAAAGATAGTTTTGGCTATTTGGTTTAGGTAGCGTTTGACAAAAAAAATTTGCTGCCCAGTATCGACAGATCACTTTGATGTCAGGCCAGAATAGGACTACTATTTTATACATTTGTCAGAGTGGTTCATAGCATAATCAGTTTATATTAGCACAGCTTTGAGAGAACTAATATTATAGAATTAAGAAGTATGAAAGTAATTGAAGTAAATGGGGGAGGACTTGATAAACTTAAGCTTTCCGACCGTGATGCACCTAATCCAAAAGCTGGCGAAGTTTCTGTCCGATGGCACGGAACCTCTCTTAATTACCATGATTACCTCGTGGCTTGTGGAGGTATACCTGTGTCTAAAGACCGTATACCCATGTCAGATGGCGCTGGTGAAATCATTGCTTTAGGTGAAGGTGTAACAAATTGGAATATCGGAGATAAAGTGATGTCCTTGTTTTTTCCTGGTTGGATAGATGGACCAGCCACTTACCAAAAGATGAAAGCCATATCAGGGGAATCCGTAGATGGATATATCACAGAACAGTCTTGCCTATCAGCCAACTCAATAACAAAGATACCTGAAAGCTATTCCTTTGCGGAAGCCGCGACTTTACCCTGTGCAGCCTTGACAGCTTGGCGCGCCTTGATCACTGAAGGTCAGATGAAAGAAGGAGATACAGTCCTGGTAGAGGGTACAGGTGGCATGTCCATCGCCGCATTACAACTGGCCAAAGCAAAAGGCGCAACAATCATAGCAACAACGTCAAGCCCCGAAAAAGCCGAGCGACTAAAAGCCATGGGTGCTTCAGAGGTGATAAATTACAAAGAAGATATAAAATGGGGAAAGACAATATTTAAAGTGACGGGTGGTGGTGTGGATCATGTACTAGACGTCGGAGGAGGCTCTACTATGGTCCAGTCTATAGAAGCCGCTAGGATAGGGGGCAGCATTATATCTATTGGTATACTGGGTGATAGAAAAGGAGAGATTACCTTCCCAAAGCTGTTCTTCAAACAGTTGACCTTAAAAGGGATTGCAGTCGACAGCAAGGCTGCTCAGCAAGCTATGGTAGACACAATCAATCAAAGTGGCTATAAGCCCATTTTAGACAAGAGCTTTGCGTTCGATCAGTTAGCGGAAGCGTTCAGATATCAGGAAACAGGGAGGCATTTTGGGAAGATAGTTTTGGAGTGGTAGATAATCATGATGCAAATAGAACAGTTTCATAGCCTTATAGAATCTTTAGAGATTAAAACCTTAGAATTTTTGGAGGTCAAATAAGTAAGTCTTGAACAGCAAAACCCATTGACTTACTTTTAACTATCAATAAAACTTCTTTTCTTAGCGCTGAAATTTCGAGACTGTAGCTCAGTTGGTTTAGAGCGCTGCCTTGACAGGGCAGAGGTCGTGGGTTCGAATCCCTCCAGTCTCACCACAAAGCCTCTTGCTTAATCGCAAGGGGCTTTTTTGTTCGAC
>CAZKXO010000347.1:0-3873 GCA_964556525.1 uncultured Saprospiraceae bacterium | reverse complement strand
CTTTACATAATAAAACGAGCAGTATGACTATTTCTCCTGAAGTAGAAAAATTGCTTGAGCCATATATATCTAAAAGAGATTTCAAAACAACGCCGGAACCAGGACTTGCTCCTGTCATCAAAAAGGGCAATCAGTTTTGTATTCAATTACATGATGCACAGAATTTGCACTATGATCTGCGCTTAGAAAAAGATGGCGTATTGTTAAGTTGGGCTATACCAAAAGGCTTACCCCATGAAAAAGGTGTCAAACGTATGGCCATACAAACGGAACCACATCCGATGAAGTATCTCAGCTTCGAAGGAAAAATTCCTAAAGGACAGTACGGTGCCGGAGATATGTGGGTATGGACTAGTGGGACTTTTGAATGGATCTCACAATCTGAAAAAAAGTATAAGTTCAAGCTGAAGTCAGACGGATTCTCTAGATCTTTTTCCATGTTTAGAACGAAAGACTCCCAGTGGCTGATAGAATTAATGGATAGTCAGGACATCAAGGTTGCTCTACCAATAAAGCCTATGTTGGCAGGAGTAACGACAAAAATTCCGACCAGTTCAAAATATATCTATGAGATAAAATGGGATGGGATCCGAACAATTATTCATTTGAATGGAGGAGAGATAAAAATTTATTCTCGGAGCGGGAGAGATATTTCGGTGCAATTTCCAGAGTTGTTGAATTCAGACGATTTTGATGTAGAGTCAGGTGTTTTTGATGGAGAGATAGTCAATCTAGATGAGCAGGGTAGACCCATCTTTAGTAATGTGATTTCCAGAATGCATACTCAAGGTAGCTCCAGTATTGCTCATGTGATGAAAAAGTACCCAGCGGTCTGTTATCTCTTTGATTGTATAAGCTTGGACGGGAAAAATATCACCAATGAACCCCTTTCCAGACGCCAAGCTTGGTTGAATGCTGGCCTTAAAAAAGGTAAATCTTATGTTCTAAGCGAAGCTATAGCTGATGGAAAAGGCCTATTTACTGCTACAAAACAAATGGGACTGGAGGGTATCATGGCTAAGGATAAAAATGCTACCTACAGAATAGGCGAGCGATCAGATGCTTGGCTAAAAATAAAGCATCGCACCACGGAAGCCTGCTTGATAGCTGGTTATACCAAAGGAGAAGGAGAGAGAGCACCATTGTTTGGAGCATTGCATTTAGTTAAACTAGATCCAGATGGCGATTACATATATATGGGTAAAGTGGGTACTGGCTTTGATTCCGATAAAATGAAATTCCTTCTCAGTAAGTTTAAAGCCTATCTCACTGATAATAAGCCATTTAAGACTAGAACAGACAACGATCACAACTCTATTTGGCTTAAGCCTGAACTGACTTGTGAGGTGCAATATGCTTCATTGGCTTCTTCTGGAGTATATCGTGAGCCTGTTTTTCAGAGGCTTGTTCTAGAAGAGGTCTAGTTTTTGTAGTGAACTTAGGAGATTTAGCTTCTTATACTAAATATTACAACTATGCGATCGACATGGAAAGGGCACATTAGATTTTCTTTGGTGACTATACCGATTCAGATTTATAGTGCTGTAAATACCAAATCCGCTATAAAATTCAAACAGTTACATAAGGAAGATAACGGTGCCATAGGGTATTCTAAAGTTTGCAAATCCTGTGAAGAAGTAGTGCCATACGGCGACATAGTGAAAGGCTACGAATATGAGCCAGACAACTTTGTTGTACTCGAAAAATCTGACTTTGATAAGATAAAGCTGAAGAGTTCTAAAGCAATAGATATAGAAGCCTTTGTAGATATCAGCGAAGTCCATCCAACGCGATTTGAGAATTTCTACTTCATAGGTCCAAGTGGAGAAGTTGCCACAAAGACTTTCAATCTGTTTACAAAAACACTTAAGAAGTCTGGGAAAGCTGGTGTAGGAAGAATTATCCTTAGGGATAAAGAAGATGTTGTTTTGCTCAAAGAACACCAAGGAGGCCTTCTTATGTACAAATTAAGATATCCTAATGAGCTAAGAAAAATGGAAGATGTCCCCAACTTAAAAGAAGTAGAAGTCGATCAAGCCCAGTTAGATCTGGCGCAAACACTAGTAAGTTCGCTATCTAAGTCATTTTCAGAAGTAGCTTTTGTGGACAGATACAAAGATGCGCTGATGGAACTTGTCCAAAATAAAGTAGAGGGCAAGCAAATCGTAGCTATCTCAGAAGCAGCTGAAGAAGATACACCAGTCGTAGATATTATGGCTGCTCTGAAGAAGAGTATCGACGAGGCAAAAGCGAAAGGTGCTTAGTTGTTTTTGGTTTTTTATACAGCCTCAGTCGTATATTAAAAAAAAGATGACCAACTTTTTTAGTTAGCCATCCATCAAATCAGACCTTGATCAGTAGTTCTAAAACTAGGATTTTCTGATCAATTCTTAAATAGGGCCTGCAACTTTGAGCAAGCCCATATCAACCAACTAATACTTCTTTAGTCCGCATTGAATTTTAGGGGCAGCGTATAAGTCTTATTTAAATTCAACTTGTGATTCTTCAAAACTTTGTAATTAAGTCTCGTTTTTAAGACAGTATCATACTCCTTACTATTGGTAGACAAGATCATAATCTCACCTTTGGGGTTAATCATAAAATCGACGAGTATGGTAGTATTATCGTCTATTTTATTCAGATCAAGACCTTGTAAGTACGCTTGTACTTGTTTGGTAATAGATGAGGTGTCGTGACCTTTTGGTGTAAGTTCTGTAGCTTGTACAGAAAAGGAGAAAAGAAAGAACAGAGAAAGTAAACCAACTAAAGTCTTTAAAGCTTTCATGACTAGATTTTAAGAATTAAAAAAAAATTATCGAATGTATCCTAAGAACGCAGCCTAAGGCCAGCAGGATACAGTACTCCGATGAAGAGTAGGTTCTTTTCGTCCAAGATTTAAGGAACTTCTACTAAATGAATCTTTAGGAAAGAAAAACCGTCCTGACCAACTTATTACAGTTTAGCTAATAGTCCACAAAGAAGAAAAACAGTTCTTTTTGTCTACAACTGGGATTAGGTTAGCTTTGACTAAATTGAGTTATGTTCAGCATATTATCATGGAATATCAGACAAGGAGGAGGGAGTAGAGTATTGAAAATTTGTAGCCTTCTCGCAGAGTTTGCAGCAGAAGTCGTGGTCTTATCTGAGTTTAGAAATAATGATTCTGGCCAACATATAAGAACGCAATTGCTAAAAGCAGGTTATAGATATCAGTATGTCACTGCTGCTAAAGTTTCCGAAAACAGTGCCGCCATATTTTCTAAATTGCCTGGAGATGCGACGCTATTCCCACAGTCAGATTCTACCTATCCTCATAATATATTATGTGTTGAATATGAAGCATTTAGAGTCTTCGGCATGTATCTTCCACATAAGAAAAAGCACCAGTTGTTTGACTTTTTAGTAACTCAATCTGAGCATGCAAAGCCAGCTATAATGGCTGGGGATTTCAACTCTGGGAAAAATTATGTAGATCAGAAGGGCAATTCTTTTTGGTACGAAGACAAACTTTTGGAGTTGGAAACGAAAGCCTACCATGACGCTTTTAGGATGCTACATGGCTCCAAGAAAGAATACTCTTGGTACAGCCATCAAGGCAATGGCTATCGCTATGACCATACCTATGTACATGAAAGCTTAGCGCCAATTATAAGGGAATGCTATTATCTACATAAGTGGCGGGAAGACAAAATTTCGGATCATAGTCCGATGGTACTTGGTCTAGGCTAGAAGCAGATCTCAGATACTTGGTTTGAGCATTTTTCTGCTATAATCCAAACTGAAAGGGGCATTTCGGATTGAAATTTTAATAATTGTCTTCCAAATTACTCACTACTTGCTTAGTTTTTATGGAATTCGTTAATAATTCTAGAT
>CAZKXO010000346.1:0-3898 GCA_964556525.1 uncultured Saprospiraceae bacterium | reverse complement strand
GCAAAAAACAATTTTTTCCCTAACTACTACGATACCAACAAAAACGAGTTATTATTATCCAACCTTAGTCAGTTGGAGATTTCATTGAGGTCTACTTTTGGAATTTTCGGTTCTGCAGCTTACTGGCCAATAGTAGTCAGTTGTTGTAGCGTTCTCTTCCTTTTACTAGTATACAAAAAATGGCTATATGGAATTTTATTAGCTGGATTTATCTGTTGTTTTTTGGTGCTGACAGATCTGACAGACAACAATCCTGAGTACATCTTTTATAATGAAGGCAATTATAGAGTGCTATTCTTTACAGCAGCTTATACGGCTATTGTAACTAAGATTTATCAGAAGTTTGTCCAATTCAGATATGTGGTCGCAACTTTTGTGCTAATAGGATTATTTCGGATCGGAAATACTTCTTCGTTCTATACAGACAGAATCAGTTGGTTCCAAACTATCGCCACTGAGCATGACCGCCAGATTATGACTTATGGTGCAGACACAAAAAAGGTGTTAGTACAGTCCTGGGCAGCTCCTTGTGAGTCATTGATCTTAAGCACAATTGCTGGACCTTCAAAAACTGTACTTTTTACTGAAACCCCCCAAAACTTTGAAGCGGAACTGGATAGTCCTAAGAAGATGATTACTACTCAAGGCAAATTCCTTATCTACAACCCTGACAATAAGTATTTTAATCTAGTAAATAAAGTCTATAGTATAGGCCACCTAGATTAGAATTAGAGTCCATAATGTACACCAAAACTAAAATTGAATGAGCGACGGCTTCGGTTTTCAATTTGCTTGGGTTTATAATTAGTATGGATCTCTCCTAACAGTGTATTAGTCGTTCTTTCTTCTCCAAATTTTACCACTCCTCGTAACTTTTCAGAAATCGGAAGATTCAAACCAAAGCCATAAGCTATGCTCAGATTTCTGCTCTGGTGCCCATAATACTCTAATGGCTCATCAGAATGTCTGGTGTGCTTATAGGTTTCATTCTGCCAGATGGAGGAAGCCTGTTTTACATTTGAATAAAGGAAGAAACAATTACAAGGCAATCTATATTTGAGCTCGATGCCATACACAAGAAATCCTGCTTTAGTGTCATAGCCCTTATTGACAACATCATGCTTGAACTGTACTGGTCTATTGCGGCCCAGAGCTTCTGTAGGCTGAGTTGTAAAATAGGTGTATCTATAACTATCAAAACGGTAACCCGAAAACTCAGTGCCTTGGGTATATTGCAAACTGAGGCCTACGGAAAACTGTCCTATGGGTTTTTCTACTATCAGGCCATGCATATAATTATTGGTAAAAGATTCTCCCTCCATGGGGCCAGATGATTCTAACCCAATAACCAAAGAAGCATCATTTTCGGTTGTTATCTTTTGACATAACATCCATAATGGCGTAATTAAGAGGGCAATAAGAAGGTAATTTCTAAGTAACATAGGAAGTAGTTTACCTCTTATACTCTATTATTTCAAAACTGTGTTGCCTAGATAGAGAGCTAATTGAGAAAGAGGGCAACAAGTTGTGATTTAGATTACTCTAAAATTATATTTTGTAGTTCTTAATAATTTCATAGATATTTTAAGTTTTAGCTCTACCTTTAGTCATATAAACGAAAAACATACTATGAGCATCGTAGAAATGAAAGTCCCTACCATAGGGGAATCCATTACAGAAGTTACCCTCTCGCAATGGCTAAAGAAAGACGGAGAATACGTCCACCTGGATGAGCCCATCTGCGAATTTGAGTCTGATAAGGCGACCTTAGAGTTTCCAGCAGAAGCCTCAGGCAAACTTATCTATGTGGCAGCTGAGGATGATGACCTAGAAATAGGTGCACTGGTAGCCAAGATAGATACTTCGGTAGAAGCACCAGCAGGGGGCAGCACCCCACCAGCAGCTGAACCTGAACCTGCAAAAACAGAAACGGCGGTCCCAGCAGCTGCAGCAACTACCTATGCAACAGGACATCCATCACCTGCTGCAGCCAAAATCCTTGCAGAAAAAGGCATAGATCCTAAATCTGTAAAAGGCACAGGCAAAGATGGACGCATCACAAAAGAAGATGCAGAAAAAGCAACAGCAGCTCCAGCCTCGGCTCCAGCGGCAGCGGCTCCTGCAGTACCAGCAGCTCCGAGCTATACCCCTGCTCCCGCAGCCTTCAGCCGTAATGACAGAAGAGAAAAGATGTCCAGGATGAGAAGAACCATAGCTTCCAGACTGGTAGATGCAAAGAACAATTCCGCCATGTTGACCACCTTTAATGAGGCCGACATGACCAATATATTCAAGCTCAGAAAAACCTATCAGGAGAAGTTTGTAGAAAAGTATGGTGTCAAGTTGGGCTTCATGTCCATCTTCTCCAAAGCTTGTGCACAAGCACTTATGGAGATGCCCGCTGTCAATGCTACCCTAGATGGCGACCATCTTATCTTCCACGATTATGTAGATATCTCAATAGCGATTTCTACAGATACAGGCCTGGTCGTACCTCCAGTGCACAATGTAGAATCCATGAATTTTGCTGATATAGAGCTAAAAATAAAGGAACTGGCAGGTAAAGCAAGATCAGGAAAATTGACCCTAGAGGAAATGTCAGGCGGTACCTTCTCTATCACCAATGGTGGCATCTTCGGTTCTATGCTCAGTACTCCCATCCTAAATAAGCCACAGTCAGCTATTTTGGGCATGCATAATATCATCAAGCGTCCAGTTGCAGTAGGCGACGAAATACAACTGAGACCTATGATGTATCTGGCCTTGTCTTATGACCACAGAGTTATAGATGGCAAGACTTCTGTGGGCTTTCTCGTAAAAGTAAAAGAGCTGTTAGAAGATCCAGTACAACTGATGATGAACATATAAGCCTACTTACATATAAGCCTACTTAATAGTAGAGCTTAACAGCAATAAGCTGACATAACTAGGAATATCTGTTTCATTATACCTCAGAGTGCTATTATTACTCTCTGAGGTATAATTTTTGAAATTCAGCTACTAGAATAATAAGCAAATGACACTAGGAGAATTTATAAGTCATATGGGGTCCAATCCCTTTTATCCCCTGTTTTTCTTTTTCATCGTACCTGTAGCTGCCTTGTTAGGCAACATCATGGCGAAAAACGAGGGACATCTTAATCCCTGGTGCATCTACTATTCTACACTGATCTACCTTAGTGTGATTCCAGGCATTTTTGCAATCTTACTGAATCTGTACCATATGTTCTTTGAAAAACGTAGTATATACGATATGAACATGATGGTAGATGTCCTACCTATATTGAGTATGCTTCTTACTCTGTTCCTTATTAAGAAAAATGTCGATTTCAAGGACATACCTGGTTTTGGGAAATTGACTGGTTTTGTAGGGACTATAGCAGGCATTATGTTAGTATTTTTTGTCTTGAACAAAATGCATCTGATCGTTTTCTCCAGCTTACCTATACAATGGTTGGCCCTATTGCTGGTTGTTGCATTTTTTGCAATCAGATTTGTAACCAAAAAGGCCTTTAATTAAGGTCTAGCTTAGGCAGTAAGATTACCTCTGGCTTATCGATTTTAAGCTATATAGATAACGTTATTAGTAGTTCTACTAAATGTTACCTTTGCGCCCTCAGCTAGCAAGCTAGAATGGCAGAAGAAAAAAACAATTCACTTTCACAAGAAGACATAGACAATTGTATCCGCATACTAGAGCAACTGAATCTAGACTCTACCCCACTTGCTGATCTCACTCAAGAGAGAAGAAAGGCCTTATTATTTAATGCTGGCAAATTATCTCGACCGGTACGACACGAAAGACAAAAGAGAAGAAAAGATTACAAAGCGGTACAGAAACGGAAGCAATTCGAAAGAGATAAACATGCGCGAAAAGAAACCGGTATCAGATCAGCTA
>CAZKXO010000345.1:1773-3908 GCA_964556525.1 uncultured Saprospiraceae bacterium | reverse complement strand
TCCTCAAGATAAAATTGATAATATTCTAGAAGCGATCAGATTGGCGCCCACATCTAGTGGTTTGCAACCTTTTGAAGTTTTTGTTATTACGGATAAATCATTAAAATCTAAAATAAAAGAGATTGCATGGAATCAGTCACAAGTAACTGATTGCTCACACCTATTGATTTTTGCTGCATGGAATCACTACACCGCAGATAGGATAAATCACATGTTTGATCTAACCAATGAAATCAGGGGATTTGAAAATGAAGGTTGGGAAAACTATCGCCAACAGTTATTATCTAGTTATCCGCAAAAAAATCCTCAGCAAAATTTCGAACATGCAGCACGTCAAACATACCTTGCTTTCATGTCGGCTATCACACAAGCAGCTTTAGAAGGCCTTGATAGCACTCCTATGGAAGGATTTGATTCTTCGGCATTAGACGGAATATTGAGTCTGGAAGAAAAAGGACTGAGAAGCACTTTACTTCTACCCATAGGATATAGAGATGCAGACAATGATTGGCTAGTAAACCTCAAAAAGGTGAGAAAACCAATGAATGAATTAGTGAATTATATTTAAAAAAATTAGAAATGCTAAAAAAGTTGTTAGGTATTGCACCGAAACTAGAATCAGATGGATCCTATAGCCCTTCAAAGTTGGCACTTAAAATTGGAGTTTCTGATAAAACAGATTTTGAGAACATCTCTTACCAAAAATATAGAGGTAAAAAGAAAAAGATCTTGACAATCTGTACAGAAGAAAAGAATTTGAAAATGAAAAATGGTAAGTATTTTTCTACTGGCAACCATCCAGTGGAATCCTTACTTCCAATGCTGCATTTAAAGAATGCAGGTTTCGAATTTGATATTGCTACCCCTACTGGGAAACCAGCAATTTTTGAAATGTGGGCTTTCCCGGAGAAAGACGACCATGTTAAAACCATTTACAATGAACATAAAGCAAACTTCGAAAATCCTATAAGCCTTTCGGAATTCATAAATGCATCTTTCGACCAACCAGAAAGCTATGCCGCTGTATTTATCCCTGGTGGCCATGGAGCCATGATTGGTATTCCTGAAGATCGGAATGTTGCTAAAATACTAAGGTGGGCTCATGAAAAAGAATTGTTCACCATAAGTCTATGTCATGGACCAGGAGCCTTCCTTTCCACAACACTTGACAATAAAGAATTTCTATACAAAAACTACAACTTAGCTGTCTTCCCTGATTCAGTCGATAACCAAACACCAATGATGGGATACCTGCCTGGCAAAATGCCGTACGGTCTAAGTGAACAACTAAAATCCCTTGGAGCAAATTTAATGAATACAAAAATGGACAAAACCGTTTGTGTAGATAGAAAATTAATTACTGGGTCAAGTCCACTAGCATCTAATGAACTAGGCAAATTGGCTGCAACCGAATTACTAAAAGCATTAGTCCAGTAATAAAATAGACGATTCTATACAGGAATGGCGATTAGCGAACAAACAGAACATTATCAATTAACAAAGGGCTTCCTTGACAATCCTGATGTATATTTGAGGCATCTAATAGATGAATAATATTGAAATGAGAAATACACTATTCCTGCTATTGCTAATGGTAGTAGCACTTTATGGATTTAATGTCACGCAAAACGAAGACATGGATGCACCAAAGTCTACAACGGGTCAGCTGTCTACTTTCTTGACTTTTCAGGATGGAAATGCTGAAGAAGCGATGAACTTCTACATCGATCTCTTTGACAATTCTAAAGTAATCGAGGTACAGCGCTATGGCCCTGAAGGCCCAGCACCAGAGGGCAGTGTAATGGTTGCAAGATTCCTGCTCAATGGGAGAGCTTTTATGTGTAGTGACAGCCCGATCGAGCACGAGTGGAACTTTACACCTGGTGTATCCACCTTTGTGGACTGCCGTGACAAAAAACAATTGCTAACGTTGTATCAGAAATTATCTACAGACGGTAAAATCTATATGCCATTAAACAATTATGGCTTTAGCCAGCAATTTGCTTTTGTAGAAGACAAATATGGCGTTTCCTGGCAGCTTAATTTGAAGTAGATCGTTGACCTTTGATCAGGCTATGCCCTTTGTCAACTCGACCAGCGAGGAGAGTACTCCGTACTAGGATAGGGCAGGGTAT
>CAZKXO010000345.1:0-1673 GCA_964556525.1 uncultured Saprospiraceae bacterium | reverse complement strand
GGATAAGGCAAGGTATTTTATGCTTCTTCATCTAACTCCTATTTCGAAGCTCTTTGTCAACTCGACCAGCGAGGAGAGTTCTCCGTACTCTTAAATGAAGATGTTTGAAGCTATGGGTTGGTTTATTTCCAAAAACAGAATTTTCAGAATAGACAAGTTATTGCTTTTCTTTCCATTCCTTATATAAATCTTGCAACTGCTCTTTTATTTCTGCTTCAGAGTTTTCTCCTAGGTAATTATATTCTGTAAATACCTCTTCGGAAGCAGGTAACTGTCCATTCTCTTTAATAGGGGCTACTGTATAACTAAATATCTGGTAAGTTTCATCTTCGCCTTCATACTGTGATTCGCATTGTATAAACTGATGTAGCAGTTGGTCTTCCTTATGAGAACTGATTTCTTTTATAGATATTTTATCATAGTATTCTACCTCTTCCAGATAAGCTAGAGCAGCGGTGGTTGTATACTTTCTTATATTTTTCATACTGTCGGGTAAAACCTGCACTTGAAGAAACTGTGATTCTAGACCATATAATTCCATGATAAAAGCATAACTTTCGTGATGCTCAGCATATAGCTTTGAAAGCTCAGGAAGTTCTCCTTGTCTTAACAGGCACTCGGCAGCTTCTAGTTTTCTATAGAAATAGGAGTCATCGTTATTGAAATAAAACTCACAAAGGTCTTTGGCCAACTCATTTTTATCAGAATATCCATATAACATTGTTGTTGTATAGTTTTCATCGATGATCTCTTCTTTGTCTTCGTCCTCTGCCTCTTGTAACTGCTGATAAGTTGTAGCACTTTTTGACTCTAGTAAGTTATGTATTGGTTTTAAGGTCTGGTACGAAATGATGTTTTTATCCATTAACTCAGAAAGCAAATAATTTAGAATAACGACACTGTCTTGTGTTCCGAGTTCTACTAATTCTGGAAAGAGTGGTTTGAGCAATTCCTTGTCTTGAATAGTAAAAAACATAGAGCTTATTTCCCAAGACTGGTCACTTCTTGGGATGTGCTGTTGTAATAGTTCTTTAATAAGTTGGATGGAAGAGGTTGTCTCTTTATCTAGTAGTAAGTCAAGAATTGTTATCCTTATAGGGTCAGAAATATCCTTATCATGATACAGTGCCTTTACTAAAGTTTCGAAATTCTCTACTTCATGAGTTGAAAAGAAATTAAGCAGATCTTGATGATAGGCTTCTGGATAAGTGCTTAGATTCTTTGTTCTATAGAAACTGTATATGTCTTCTACTTCCTCTGGAATGAAAGAAAACCTATAGAGTACCTTCGAAGCATTTTTTGCAAGCAAGGTGTCAGGACTTTTAAGGTCACGGAGTACATCTTGAATGACCAAACTAGAATCCCTAAGCAAACTATGAGTTCCTGTTCCTTCTACTGGCTGCTTGAGCTGGAATCTATCTAGAAATTTGGAAATGGCTTTTTCAGAGACAGCAGAACTGTCCTGGATTAATGTGAGCTCGTAGAGTTCGTCGTCATTTAGAATTACTCTCTTCTGATAATCTAGTTGGTGGCTATCTCCTCGTATTGTAAAACGAAATTCAGTATGTGATTTGGATGTATTCCTAGAAGAGCTGACAAGGGTATCGCTATAATTTGTCATAAGCTCATGCAGTTTTGCCTCGCAACTGTCCAGATTTTCATAAGTTGTATAT
>CAZKXO010000344.1:0-3918 GCA_964556525.1 uncultured Saprospiraceae bacterium | reverse complement strand
CACTACAGGTAGTGCTTGAAAGCTCTCTCATATCTGACATGCCAAGGTCATTAGTGGCGCAAGGTTTGGCAAAGGGTCACAAAACTTACGGTGGTAGAGTTTCCAATACCTCCTTATTCCAGCCAGTCTTCTTCCCCTTTGAAAAGCTATATTGAAATCGCAACTCTACCTCTCTTATAAGAGAGGTCAGAATCAAAGCTATTGATTGTGGGAGAGTTCCAATACAATCAATAATAGCAAGGCGCCAAAGAGGTTATATAAATATTAAAGTCATCAATTCAGAAAGAAAACAAGGCATTACCTTGTTACAAAAGCATATTGTAGAACTAAGCTCTACTGGCTTAGGTAGTTTTTAAAATTCAACTATTGTAATATGAAAAATCTACTCTTTACAGGATTGATGCTATTAGGTAGCGTTGTAATATGGAGCCAAGAATTAAATATAGAAGATTTACGAATGCAGAATTCTAGACCAGGATATGGAATCGAAGGCCGTCAAGCCCCAGAGCTCAAAGTTAATGACTGGGTAGGCCCTGGAGGAGAGGCTACAGAGCCTATTCGCCTGGCAGACTACCAAGGCAAGTTTGTTGTCATTTACGGTTTTCAAGCCTGGTGTCCAGGCTGCCACAGTAGAGGACTACCTGCATTGCAAAAAATGACCAAGGCACTTGAAGGCAATGACAAGGTGGCATTCATGGCTATTCAGACAGTATTTGAAGGAGCACATGCCAATACCAGGAAGCGCATGATAGAAATCCAAGAGGAGTACCAATTAGATATACCTTTCGGACATGACACGGGTAAAGATTCCGAAAGAGGCTTTTCTCTTACTATGCAAGATTACCGGACAGGAGGAACACCTTGGTTTATCTTCATAGATCAGAAAGGTAGAGTCGTCTTCAATGATTTCCACATGAATACTGAAAAGGCAATAGAGTATCTGAGTGCAATAGAGTAGGAAGGTAGAGCTTACAATGAGTTCTCAGGAACAACCTCTAGCTCAACAATTATTAACGTGCCTTCTCTTTATCACTTACATCTACAATCGCCGTCCAGACACTAAGCCGTCTTCCATTAAGCTCTGTCCAGATAGGTCGCACTACCCCATTGACTACTGAAAGGTCATTATAGTCTCCAAAAAACACTTCTGGAACTGGCGTAAAACTTTTCTGAGATATCTTTCGGTTCTCGAAAGTCTTACCACCATCTGTAGAGACAGCTAGATAGACATCCGTTTGATTATCGTTGTGATTCCTACGATCGTAGAATACTACATAGATATAGCCGGTGCTTTGATCTACCTCCATCCAACTCAAAAACTGATGTCTATCAGTGTTATCATTGTTTACTCGGACGGGAGGAGACCAACTGTCACCTTTGTCACTTGAAGAGGTTATCCAGATGTCAGTATCTGTTTCTCCATTACGCTGATCTCCCCAGTTGACATAGATAGTGCCGCGATAAGGACTGTCTGATCTATCCACGACTGTAATCGGCATTCCATTGGTCCGGATAAGGCCTGGAACAGAAAGATCCCAGCCTCCAGGTTGCGTTGCTATGGCCTTGTCTTTTTCCATCCAAGTATTACCTCCATCAAAAGATCTATCGAAAATTAGTTTTTCACTATGGGACCAGGTCACATATAATTCTCCGTCAGGCCCTACCGCTGGAACTGCGCCTTCAGTGGTATCATCACTATCTATACAATCTCCCTCCTGCTGACTTAGCGTCATTGGTGTCGTCCAGGTTTCACCATCATCTGTAGACTTGGAAAAAACAATCCGTGACTTATGTTTCGGATCAGGACTATCATAAAGGTCAAATTCTGTCCAAGTCATATAGATATGGTTATTCCTTGGGTCTATGACCAACCATTGCTTATCCTGATCCTTAGGAGTCCGTGGTTCTGTGTAGGCACCATCATTCCAGGTCTTACCACCATCTTCTGATTTTTGAATGACAATTCTATCTAGAAAAGCTTCAGAGGCATAAGCTTGTCCATCAGGATTAGAAAGATGTGCATAGAAAAAATCTCCTTTATAATTTGCTCTGATTACCGGGTCTCCATAGACACCATAAGAGGATCTTAATCTATCTTTTGTCCAGCTGCGGCCACCATCAGAGGAGGTATAGATCTTATCCAATATTGCACCAGCCACAATATGATCGGGGTTGTTGGGATTGATACAAATCGTAGGTTCGCAAGGACCCAATAAGGACTTGCCTTGTTCTATTAGTATAGGCTGGATGTCGATGTGTAAAATGCCTTGGTATTCCTGAGGATCTGAAATCTGTTGAATAGCTTTGGGGCTACATGAACAGACTAAGCTTATTAATAAAATTGTCCATAACCGTGGTGACCTATACATTGGCACTAAAGTACTATTTTGTCAAAGATTATATTGATTTCAATTTGCACGAAAATCATGTATTTTCCATATTCTAAATAAGAATGCGTACTTAAATCATACTTCAATCTTCAATATATGTCTTATAACCAACTAGTAGCCAAAATACTCACTGCTGTATTCTGCTCTTTAATGAGTCTTTCTGTCCATGCTCAGCTTATACATTCCTTTATTGTGATGGATGGTCGCCAAGTGAAGAAAGAAGGCATGGTAAAACAACATGAAAAAGCCCCTTACCAAAGCATTAAAATCACCAACTCAGAAGGGAGTTATTATTATAAGCCAAATCAGGTAGAGGCATACACAGATTATGATGGAAATTACTATGAGTCTCGTGAAATAGATTTCGAGGGTACCCCGACTAAGTTCTTCCTAAAACATGTTTCAGATTCTGAGTTTGGGAGTCTTTGGTTTTGTATAGATGATGCTTATGTAAAACGCTTCTTTTTAGACAATGGGCAACTTACCGAAATGAAGGACAGTGAGAAAGGAAGAGACAGTTATAAAAATGTTATGAGAAATTTTGGCGACTGCAAGAACAAAAAAGAAATTTTTGCCTATGCCAATTTCAGCGAAAAAGGCCTGGGCAGAACATTAGAAGCACTAAGTTCTTGCGTTTTGCGGTTTACACCAAGCAAGAAACTTCTATTCACTGCAGATATCGGAACAATAACCCTAAATCCAATGAGAGCAGAGGGCGAATCTTTCGTTATTCCGAGACAGTTTTTAAGAAATGACCTACAGAATAAAAAAACTACCCACCTGAGAGTAAACATCGGACTTTCACTGCCATACAAAAATTCTAACTTCAGCATAGAACAGTACCTAGGATTCAGCATACTCAACCAGCGATTTAATAATACTGATGGTTTCAGCGCATATACCTTAGAGTACGAAAACAGCAGACTCGACTACACCTTATTACTCAAGAAAAGCACTGCTAAAGACAACTCTCAGTTTTCGTTTATGGTTGGACCAGTTCTAAGTTTCACCTTAGGTAATGATATAATTTTAACAGAGACAGGTTTTCTAGATAACCTAATGGGATTTGTTACCACTACTCAAGAATTGGAAAACATCCAGGTTTATCTTGGTTATGAAACCAGATTACAATACGAAACCAAACTTACAGACAGAATAGGTGTCGGCGTCTTTGGTTCTCTAGGGCATTTGTTCCCCCTCAGCAGTGCAAACAGATTTAATGTATTTAGATTGTCTGCAGGACTGAGTGGTTACTACAACCTAGACAAGTCGCAGAAAAAAAGGTGATGCCGTGTAGAATATTTGTTAGAATGGTCATACTCTAGAACATTTGAAGCTCTGAAACTGTACGTCTTCCGATTTTCGTTGTAATTAAAGAATCGATTGATTGTATAATTTAGTTAAAATTGGCCATTTGCTAATACTAACCAAACTAGAATTAATTAATTTAACAGTCTTTTTTTACCAAACTAATTTTATGAGATTTTTTAAATTATTCTTCCTAACAATTCTAACAGCATCTTCTCTT
>CAZKXO010000343.1:0-3922 GCA_964556525.1 uncultured Saprospiraceae bacterium | reverse complement strand
GATGGCACAAGAAAATTGGACAGTCAAGGCAATCTCATTCCGACTTATGACAATGATGATATCAAGGAATTTGCAAAAATATTTACGGGTTTAGCTCCAGCCGGTTACTGGTGGCCGTGGGAAGACTACAGTGGCTTACCTACAGAATGGGGAAGCGAATATAACGACAGTCCAGCGACTACGATCAATTGGGAACCGATGATAGCTTTTGATAACTGGCATGAGACAGGACCTAAAACTCTTTTGAATGGTCAGGTGGTTCCAGCTGGTCAAACTACCCTAGAAGATATTAATGATGCAATCGATAATTTATTTAATCATCCGAATGTAGGCCCTTTCTTTAGTAAGCTGCTGATACAAAGATTAGTCACCTCCAACCCAACGCCAGAATATGTAGGAAGGGTTGCTGCCATTTTTGATGATAATGGGTCAGGTATCAGAGGCGATATGAAAGCGGTAGTGAGAGCAATACTAACAGATGCAGAATCACTCGATTGTTCATGGATAACTGAGCCACATTCAGGGAAATTGCGAGAACCCTTGTTGAGATATACACAAGCGCTGAGAGCTTTTAATGTGACCAATCAGTCTGAAAAATTATGGAATTGGGGATTTCTTTTTGATGAAGCAGTCAGTCAAGGCATCTTAGCATCTCCCAGTGTTTTTAATTTTTACTTACCAGAATACCAGCCCAATGGACCTATTGCTGATGCAGATCTCTTTGCTCCAGAATTTCAGATTCATACTTCTGCAACTTCTATTAACTATATCAACTTAGTCTACGATTGGTTCATCAACGATTACTATGGTGAAATCGCGACACATGCAGGTAATCAAGTACATAATGCCCCTAGCTACGATCCTAATGATCTTGACCCACTAGACTACCTATATCTAGACCTAGATGATGAAATTAATCTAGCCTCAGATGCGTCAGCCTTGGTAGATAGGATTGATCTCATCATATCAGGCGGATTATTTTCAGCAGCTACGAAGCAGACTATAATAGACGCCGTAGAACAACTTTCTGATCCCGAAGAAAAAGTGAAATCAGCCTTGTTCTTATCCTTTATTTCACCAGAGTATAACATCCAAAAATAAAAGTCATGGGAAAACATCATAAACATAAGCACGGCATGAGTCGCCGGAATTTTCTAGGCACCGCTTCTTGTGCTGCCATAGGCTCTACTACCTTTCTGTCCTCCTTCCTCAATATGGGATTAGCCAATTCATTGGCAGGAATGTCTAATCCTGTGATAGGAGCTGGCGGAAATTATAAAGCCCTGGTTTGCATACTCTTGGCGGGCGGTAATGATAGTTTTAATATGCTCGTGCCTAGGAATGGTAGTCACTATTCCGAGTACGCAACTTCTCGTTCTAACTTGGCCTTGTCACAAGGAGAATTACTCAACTTGAATTATACGGATGCCAATGGCAAACAGTTTGGACTACATCCTTCTATGCCAGAAGTCCAGAGTTTGTTTAATAACAACAAGTTGGCTTTTCTCAGTAATGTTGGCACTTTGGTAGAGCCCACAACTAAGGCTCAGTATCAGAACAACAGCGTTACACTTCCTCTGGGTTTATTATCACATGCAGACCAGATACAACAATGGCAGACCTCTATTCCTCAGACCAGATCTTCAAAAGGCTGGGGCGGTAGAATGGCGGACATCTTACATGCATCTAATGGCAATCAGAATATTTCGATGAATATCTCATTGACAGGTTCTAATATTTTTCAAGTAGGTCAAAACACTTCGGAGTATGCCATAAGAGCTGCTGCTGGAGGCAGTGTTGGCATCAATGTTTTAGAAGGAACAAGTGTTCTGGACCAAGTCTTGAAAGGCGGAGCTGAGAGTTTATTGGCAGAGCAATATCAAGATATTTTCAGAACCACCTACACAGATAAAATAAATCACTCTCAAGCGAATCACGAAGAATTCAGTGCTGCCATCAATCAAGCCCCATCGCTGAGCACTTCTTTCTCTGACAATGCAGTCTCCTCTAATATGGAATTGATTGCGAAGACAATCTCAGTCAGAAATACACTTAATGTCAGCAGGCAAACTTTCTTTATCACCTTTGGCGGCTGGGATCATCATGATGAAGTGCTCAATAATCAAGTGGCTATGCTCAGTGTTGTCAGCAAAGCACTTTCAGAATTCCAAGCGGCTATGGAAGAGTTAGGTGTTGCAGATTGCGTGACCACTTTTACGGCTTCAGATTTTGGAAGAACACTGACTTCTAACGGTAATGGTAGCGATCATGCTTGGGGTGGCAATGTGATGGTGATGGGTGATAGTGTCTTGGGTGGTAAAGTTTATGGAGACTATCCATCGCTGGCACTAAACGGCAATGCTGATGTAGGTGGTGCTATAATGTTACCTTCCATATCCACTGATGAATATTATGCCGAGTTGTCAAAATGGTTTGGAGTCAACAATGGAGATCTTTCTTATGTGCTTCCTAATATTGGGAATTTCTATGATCCTAACAGTAGCTCATTACCAATTGGTTTCATGAACATTTAAATTATGAAGATGAAGGAAATAAAAATTCTATTACTACTCATTTCTGTGCAATTATTACAGGGGCAAAATTGTACTGGGCCAGGACATTCCACTAATGAAGCAGATAATTGGTCGTCCTGCATAGAAAGTCAAAATCCTAATTCTTCAAGAGTAGATTCGCATTGGGTTCTTTATGACTTGGGTTATACTTACAATCTAGGTAATTCACATTTTTGGAACTACAATGTCACAGGAGAAACGGATAAGGGTATCCAAGAATTGACGATCGATTATTCTAGCGATGGTCAAAATTGGACTGAATTGGGTATCATGACTTTACTTGAAGCAACAGGTGCAAGCGACTATGAAGGAGAAGCTGGAATTGACTTTGGAGGAGTTGGATGTAGATATGTATTAATAACAAGTACGGCCACTTGGGGAGCTTCATGTGCTGGACTATCGGAAGTGCGATTTGATATTACCTCAACTGATATTAATCTGAGGGATGTCTATATAGATGACATCACGATAGAATTGTATCCTAATCCAACTGAAGGCCTTTTTACGATAGAAGGTAATCTGTCTTATTATAATATAGCCATTCTTGACGCGGCTGGAGCTATTTATATGACCTTAACTGGTCAGTCATCTCCGATTACTATTGATATTTCAGCTCTACCGGCTGGACTTTATTTTGTCTCTCTATCGCATATATCCAACAGTAATCTGTGTCTGCAAAAAATTCTGAAGCAGTAAATCAATTCATTTTTGACTTCTGACACGACTAAGGGTTTCCTGGGAGATCCCCAAGTAGGAGGCTATGTATCCAAGCTTGACTTTGGATTCTATAGTAGGGTATGTGGCTATGAGGAGGTCATACTTTTCTTTTGCTGACATAAACATGTAACCCTTGAAGTATACATCCATGAATGACACTTGCTCTTCTGCCATCATCCGCATGAATGATTCAATCTGACTGCTTTCGGAAACGAGTTTGACCATTTGATCTTTGGTGATAGAATAGACAACTGCATTCTCCAAAGCCTCAATGTTTTCAAAGCTAGGTTGCTGAGCATAAAAGCTATGCCAAGAAGTCATCCATTGATTTTCCATATAAAACCAAGAAGTAACGTCCTTGTCTTCATGATCGTAGTAGGATCTGAATATGCCGCTTTCAATGTAGTAAAGCCTTTCTGCAACTCTATTCTTTCTAATAAGTATCTGGCCTTGGGGTAACGCTTCTCTTTGGAATTTAGTGGTTAGGTTTGACCTAGCATCCGGAGAGAGTCTGACTTTGGAGGATATGTATTGCAATAGTTTATCCATGATGAATAGTGCTTACAAATATCACATTAATTCTTCTTTAATCCCTGTATTTTCAAGGGCCCTATTTGTTACTACAGTACCTT
>CAZKXO010000342.1:0-3966 GCA_964556525.1 uncultured Saprospiraceae bacterium | reverse complement strand
TTCTAAAATTATAATCAGATGGGAACCCAAACCGTCGAAAGACTTAACGACGAAACACAACGAAATGCTTTTATAAAATCTCTGCTGACCGATGTCAGATCTCTGGAATATATGCTAGAGAATGACTGGTTTGAAAGCGGCATTACCAGATTCGGTGCAGAAGTAGAAATGGTCGTCGTAGACAATCAGACCCTCAAGCCTGTAAACATCGCCATGGATGTGATGAAAAAGATGAAATATCCAAAATGGCTGGATGGCGAACTGGCACAGTTTAATCTGGAGTTCAATCTCTCACCAAGAGAATTTAAGGGTGGCAACTTTAACCTGATGGAAAAGGAAATCCATCAATATCTCAATAAACTAGAAAAAACACTGGCCACTTATGAGAGCAGCTATGTTCTTACTGGCATCTTGCCTACTCTTCAGAAATTCAATCTCAATCAAGAAAACCTAACGCCTCGTAAGCGCTACTTTGCACTAATAGACGCGATAAAAAAATTAGGACTTGGAAGAGATGTAGAATTAAAACTCTTCGGAATAGATGAACTCTTTGTAAAACATGATACGCCGCTACTAGAAGCAGCCAACACCAGCTTTCAAGTACACCTACAGGTAGATGCCCCAGAGTATGTAAAAATGTACAACATTGCACAGACTCTAGCAGCAGCCTCTATTTCTGTGTCTGCCAATTCGCCTTTGGTATTTGGGAAGCGTCTCTGGCATGAGTCACGGATTGCCACCTTCGAGCAAGCGCTAGATACAAGGACAACCCACGATCACATGAGGGAGCAAAGTACCAGAGTCTCCTTCGGAAAAGAATGGATAAATGATTCCATACTAGAAATATACAAAGAGGATATTGCCAGATTCAAGGTACTGTTGAGTTCTGAAATAAAAACAAACAGCTGGGAGCAGATACAAAAGAATATCGCACCAGAGCTGAATGCCCTGCTTGTCCACAATTCTACAGTCTACAGGTGGAATAGACCACAGTATGGCATCAGTCCCAATGGACAGCCACATCTCAGGATAGAAAACAGAGTCATGCCCGCTGGACCTTCAGTACCTGACATGATGGCCAATGCTGTTTTCTGGCTAGGAGCTATGAAAGGAATGGCACTGAATTATGATGATATCAGAAAGAAGATAGATTACTCAGCACTGAGAGATAATTTTGGAAGGGCCGCAAGATTCGGAATAGAAGCAGATTTTACCTGGATAAGAGGAAAGAAAATTCATGTTTCAGAATTGCTTAGAAAGGAACTCATACCGCTAGCTGCCGAAGGCCTCAAATCCTGCAAGGTCAATAGTCGAGATATCTCTAAGTACTTGGGCATCATAAAAGATCGTGTCAAGAAAAAAACCAATGGCGCCATTTGGATGCTGGATTCCTACTCTCACCTACTAAAACAAAACGTCTCTAAAGACGAAACACTTACAACGCTTACAGCTTGTATTATGAGAAATCAGAAGGAAAACTTACCTGTACACAAATGGAAAAAAGCAGAACTCATGCAACTAGGAGAATACAAGCCACTGGAACTGAAGGTATCAGAATTTATGGCGACAGACCTCTTTACTGTAGAAAAAAATGACCTCATAGAGCTTGTAGGAGAACTCATGGACTGGCGTAAAATCAGATCTGTTCCTGTAGAGGATGCAGAAGGCAATCTGGAAGGTCTTGTCACTGCCAGACTGATTACCAGACATTTGCTGAAGCAGGCTGAAGGCACCGACAAGAGCACTATAGTAGGAGATATCATGATTGCCAAGCCACGGACTGTTACACCAGAAACTACTATCATGGAAGCAATGAAGCTAATGAGAAAGCATGGTATCGGGACCTTGCCAGTGGTAAAGAATAAAGTGCTGGTAGGTATGATTACCGAATCTGACTTCTTAGATATCACGAGTAGGTTATTAGAACGGCTGCATGCCAGCTCTAAGAAAAAGTGAGTCTACTGACTGGCTATGTAAGCTAGTACAGCTTCCTTGGTGGTAACCCAGTTGCGGCCTTCTTTGTAGGCATCTATCTTACCTCTTCTTGCAAGTAGGCTTACATATTCCTGACCATAAGGAATGCTAGGTTCCTTTACAACTTCAGCTATCGGCAAGTAGTCCTCCGTATCTGGGATTATAGAAAGGTAGATATTCAGAGATCTTTCTACTGCTTGTGATATCAGCAAAAAGAGTTTGCGATAATCACCTTTATTGGCCTTATTGAGAGCTGTATAATATTTCTTTCTGTCATTCTTTAAGATGATCGCAGGAGGATAACCCTGCTGCATAAGAAATAAATTCATAACCAATCGTATGGTCCGCCCATTTCCATCAAAAAAGGGATGTATCCAGACAAATCTATGATGCAATATTGTGGCCATACTAAGTGTATCATACCCTTTGTGAGTTGTTACAAAATCCATCAGCTCATCTAGAAGAGTAGCTACTTTTCTTGCATTGGGCGGTATGAAATTTGCTCCGATTATCCTGACCCCACCTGTCCTCAGTCTACCTGCGTAGTCTTCCTCTATATTTCTGAGTACAACTTCGTGTAGCTCCAGCACTTGCTTGGCAGATAAGGAAGATCTTTGTTCTACCAACTTATACAATAGACTGAGCGCCTTATCATGATTATAAGTCTCAAAATGCTCTCTTAGAGACTTCCCTTTTACGGTCATGCCTTCATTAATGACCATATGGGTCTCTCTTAGTGTGAGAGAATTTCCTTCTATACTGTTAGAATTGTAAGTCCATTCTAGATTAAGACTATCGCGAATCTTGGCTACTGCTGAGGTAGGTAGAGGCCTAGCTGTAGAAAGTCTGTCTTTCTTATCCTGTAATCTTCTGAGGACTTCCTCAAATTCTAAAAATTGTGATATCGGTGGCAACCAGTCTGTCATATCGGAAGACAAAATTATAAAACTATCCGATACAATTCAAGCTTGCTTTCTTTCAGAACCAAATTTCTACGGCTCTCAAAACCTACAAGCACTCTTGAATTACAATAAGACTAAAAAAAAGGGTCTACTCATTACAAGCAGACCCTAGATATCTTGAGCAGGTTATTCTTTTATCTATTTCGGACTAAAGTAACCGTACCATGTTCTACCAATTCTCCAGCATACATGCACTGATACATATAGACATCTTCTTCTAGAAACTGCCCTTGATTATTCAGTGTACCTCGCCATCTTTCTTGTGGATTATCTGACTCAAATACTCTTTTGCCCCATCTGTTATAAATTTCTAGTAAATATGATCCTGTAAATTGTTCTATGCATAAAAGTTCAGGTCCAAAAGAAGCATTTCTTTCATTGACTTGCCTTACTGGAAAGAAAATATTTGCAAATTCAAAAACTACAATATCTTCAGTTTTTTCTACACTTCCTGAACAAGCATTGACTGTCACACTATATGTCGGTGGATTCAGCAACGTTTCTGGTGTTACCATTATCGTAGTTGTCATTTCCCCGGTATTCCACAATACGTCAGAACCAGGAGGAACATTAATAGCTGTTAGTATATAGACACAATTTGTAGTGTCTTCGTCAATTGTAATATTAACTTCCGAAAGATCTGGTGTAAAGTCTTCTAGAGTCAATGTGCGGCTTGCTACAACCTCCTGCCCACATGCATCTGTTAACGTCACCATATAGGTACCTGGCTCAGATACGGTAGACTGGTTTCCAAGCACATTATTAGACCAGACAAATTCACCTGGTCCTATTGGAGCATTCCCATTAACACTAAGGATTATATCGCAATCGTTAGTAAGTCCCCCGATCATTATTTCTTCTAAAGTCGGGTCTGGAGCATCCAGATCAGCTGATGAGATAGAAATAGAAGCGGGAAAATCTTCACCACATTGCGTAGCTGTCGCAGTAAACACTTGTGGATCAGGACTAACAGCCGTAACATCTAGTGTGGGATTAACATCTCCACTGACAACCAATTCTACACCAGGAA
>CAZKXO010000341.1:0-3968 GCA_964556525.1 uncultured Saprospiraceae bacterium | reverse complement strand
GTTTTATTCGAATTAATTGTGAATTTCTATTTTCATATTACTTACATGGTTCAGTGGGAATACAATCTTGTTGCCACCCTCTTTTATTAAGATAAGAGAGGACTTATCCATCTCCACTATTTTGCCAGTAACATTATCTATTGTTACTGTGTCTCCTACATCAAATTTTCCTTTGGAATAATAAGACGCAAGGAAATTTGACATGGAAGCTTGTGAAGCCAAGCCATACCCAATAGCAAACGCCAGGATGATTCCACCGATAACTAAGGATATATTTTGTGATAGGAATGCAGTATCTATTTGAGCAGCTGTCAAGGCACTGATTACAATATTAATCATCAAAAAGTAAAATACCAAAGATGATATCATTCTTGCTGATGGTATTCCTAGTGACTGTAGAGCCGTAAGTGACACAGATTTCAATGCATCTGCCATCAGTGTGCCAAGTACCAAGACGATAAGTGCTACTATTAGTTTCGGAATAAGATTAAAAATATTCATCACTAATTCCGATACTGCGGGCATGCCTAGCACATCTGTAGCAGCAACCATAAAGAACAAAATCAAAAAATAGTACACTACTTTGCTGATGACTTTACTGACCTTAATTTTGATATTTGACTTTTCAACTATCTCTATCTCTTCTAGCTTCTCTCCTATTTTATCTATGTTAATCGCTTCCATTGCTTTTTGGATAAGCTTAGCAATCAGTTTTGCTATGAGTAAGCCTATTATAACAATGACAATAGCTGTCAAGAATTTAGGAACACCAGAAACAAAAACGTTTAATAATTCTTGCAATGCGCCAGATTGAAATTGACCAAATAATAGCATTGTATTAGTTAATTAGGGGGTTGTAAGGAATCAGATTATTATCAATATTATTCTTTTTCATTCCCTCCGCCAGCATTGACGAAGTAGGAAATAACTTTTGCAAAGTAAACATCTATAATGTTCGTAAAGAAAGATAATCCATTAAGATTACTATCTATAGAGTTTTTTACCCTGTCCACTCTGTCCGAGTATTCCTCTTCTTGTAACTTTTCGAGCTCTTTGAAGCTGTTATTCTCACTCATCAATCTTCCTTATATTTTGCTTTAAAGGTCTGTCTAAACTTCTGTTTAGCCCTTTTAATCTTCATTTTTATCGCACTTTCCGACTTGTTGAGGATATGCCCTATCTCTCTGATAGACATTTCGTCCTGATATTTCATCAGCAATATCGTCTTGTCTCCAGTCGGTATTTCCTCCAGCACTACTTTCAGCCTTTTGACATTCATTTCCAATAAAAATGCATCTTCCACATCATCCTCTACATCCATATTCTCTATAAAATCATCCATATAGACACTGAGGTCTTTCTTTTTCCTTCTCAAGAAATCTATACAATAATTATAGGTAATAGAGTATATCCATGTCGAAAAGCGACTTTTGCCACTAAACTTGGACATGTTCATCAGGATTTTCATCATAATATCCTGTGTAGCATCTTCTGCTTCGTTTTCGTTTTTGAGAAGAGATAGACACTTGCCAAAGATCTTCCCTGAGTATCGCTTATATATAAGATTGAAATAAGCGACGTTTTGAGATTCTAGGTACAACTGAACCAACTCCTCATCAGATACCTTTTTTGAGATATCTGAGGCCATTAAAGGGCTAAGTAGATTGATCAAAATAAATTACTTTTAGTTGTGGTCGTTTATTAAGACGACAAATAATAATAAAGTTACGTATCGAAGTATAAATAAAAAGAGGTAATGTTAAGTACATTACCTCTACCCTAACCAAATGAAACCAAAATTTGAACTTAGAGTTAGTTCGTCAGTTAAGTTAACGAAATTTTGTAAAACAGCGTAAAAATTGGTAATTATTCCAGTATTATTAGATTTTATCAAAAATTATTCAGTAATGAAGGCATTAAAGTATATAATTTTCATTTTGGCTTTTGGCCCAAATTTACTTTCTGCACAGGATGATCAGGCCTTTTTTATCAAGGAAATATATGATTATACCCTCGAAAAAGGGCAGTGTGACCGTTGGTTACAACATCTTTCGGACACTATAGGTGGCAGACTGGCAGGTTCTGAAAACGCCGAGAAGGCTGTAGACTACACTTTTAGGGTGCTAGAAAGTTTAAATTTTGCGGATAAAGTGACAAAACAGCCATGTAAGGTTCCAAAATGGGTTCGTGGGGATAGAGAAATAGGCAATATCCGCTGGGGTGATGTACATACCAAAGATTATAATGCTCAGAAAATAGACATTCTTTCCCTTGGCAACTCGGTTGCAACACCTAATAGAGGCGTCATAGGGGAGATCATAGAAGTGCATAGTCTGGATACTCTAGACATGCTAGGACCAGAGCTTATAAAGGATAAGGTGGTCTTCTTCAATAGGCCTATGGACCCTAAAAGACTCCATACTGGACATGCCTATGGCGAAGCCGTAGACCAACGTGTACATGGTGCTTCTAGAGCTGCGGCGCATGGTGCACAAGCAGTCCTAGTCAGATCAGTCACCTTGAGTCAAGATGACTTGCCCCATACTGGTGTACAATCATATGCTGAAGGTGTCCCCAAAATAGCCTCTCTGGCAATCAGTACCAATCATGCTAATCGTCTGAGTGAATTGCTCAAGGAACATAAGGTAGAAGTCTATCTCAAAAACAGTCCACAAGTATTGGATTCTGTGATATCCCATAATGTAATAGCAGAAATCAAAGGCTCGGAGTTCCCTGACCAAATCATACTGGTAGGAGGTCATCTGGATTCCTGGGATGTAGGTGGAGGTGCCCACGATGATGGTGCAGGCTGTGTCCATGCAATACAGGTGTTCCAGACCCTGAAAGCCCTTAATTATAAGCCCAAACGTACATTGCGATGTGTCATGTTTATGAATGAGGAGAACGGACTTGGTGGTGGCAAAGCATATGCAGCCGCTTCCAAAGCCAACAATGAATACCATATGGCTGCTATAGAGTCGGATGCTGGAGGATTTACCCCAAGGGGCTTTGGTTGTTCCGCACATCCTTCAGTTTTTAAGTCCTTTCTGAAGCAAACCCAGGCCTTTGAAGAGTTTTTAGAACCTTATGATTTATATATCAAAGCAGGCGGTGGAGGTGCTGATATCAATCCACTCAAATTCCAAAAAGGCTTACTCATAGGACTAAGACCTGATGGGTCGAGATATTTTGACTTTCATCATACAACAGCTGATGTGTTTGCGAATGTCCACCCTAGAGAACTAAAGCTGGGTGCAGCAGCAATGACAAGTCTAGTCTACTTATTGGACCAATATGGACTGGAATAATGATGGAGGATATCACAATGGAAGACAAAACTTTCGAAGTCTATCTCTCGGAAGTCGAACTAAAGGCTATAGTCTCAGAACTAGCAGTTAAGCTGAATGAAGAGTATGGACAATATCAGCTGGAAGTTATCTTGATTAGCATACTGGATGGCTCTTTTATCTTTATGGCAGACCTTGTCAGACAGCTCAAGTTCCCTCATAAGATCCAATTTGTCAAGCTGTCCTCCTATGAAGACATGGAAAGTAAAGGAGAGGTGGAGTTTGTTCTAGATCTCAGAACTGGGGTAGAAGGCAAGCATGTGGTGGTCATAGAAGATATCATCGATACTGGACTGACCATAGAAAGCTTCATCACCAAACTTAAGGGCAGAAACCCACTGTCTGTCAAAACCTGTACTTTACTGAGTAAACCGGACGTGCATAATGATATCGTAGACATTCACTTTCTGGGCAAGGAGATACCACCAGAATTTGTAATAGGCTATGGTCTGGACCTCAATGGATACGGCCGAAATCTGCCTCATATATATAAGCTAAAAGTTTAATCTATTAAATAACCTACCAGGTCTTTTCATAAAGCGAGATTTCCTTTAATTTTTTCGATGCTCTCAGCATACGCCGAAGTAAATTGTACCCAAGCGGTTTCACCATCTGAGGTTT
>CAZKXO010000340.1:0-4019 GCA_964556525.1 uncultured Saprospiraceae bacterium | reverse complement strand
AATAGAGGCTACTTCATATTATATTAATATTGGAAATGGTGTAGAACTGGTAAATTTTTAGTTACAATTTAAGCAATCAAAGATCAAAGAAGCTAAGGAGAGGTAGGGAGTATAAAGGAAATCCTGTCAAAGTAGATTGTTTTCAATCGCGAATGAAGGCTAATACAAAAACTTTCCATGAATCAAATTGCTGTTGACCTTTGTAAAATCAAAAAGCCGCTGACCACATTAGTGGTACAACGGCTCGATACACTTCCATTATTCTATATTGCTTTCACGTCGTGCCAAACGAAAAAGCAAAGGTTTTTCTATTTATTAAATGGTTTGTGCATGTCTATGATGTGGTATTAACAACCTAATGAATCCATCTTTTTGGCCTCTACTACTAGTATGCAGAAACTCAGCTAGAGGTTGCTTAGGGCCTAATTTTTTCGGTTTTTTTTTGGATAAACACGGCTGCTGTTTCTTCTGAATAAAAAAAGACCGACTATTAATTAAATAGCCGGTCTAACATCTATATAATTCAGCATTTACTTAAAGTCTAAAAATATTCCTACAGAATATGAAGGGGCAGCCGCAAAGATTTCTCCACCAATCGGATTGGCAAAGCCCGCTGATAGACCTACTGTATTTGTGACATAATAATTTGCTTCCAATCCTAAAGTCAAGAACTCTGTATTATTGGCAAAAATGCTTGTGCTTGTGGAAGATGATGCAATTTCACCATTTTTAAATGATTCTACTGCTGACAACTTGCCACTCAACCAGAACTTGCTGTTTGCAGTTCCGATTCCTAATTCCAAACCATAGCGGAATTCTTCTGAGAATCCTTGGGTTCTATTGTTTATTCCAGTATATGCAGAGAAATAAGAATTCAGACTTCCGAGATTAAATCCAGTTCCGAAGTCCAGTTGTACTATTTGATTAAACTCTCCATCTCCCGTTTGCAGATTTCCCTGTGTGCCGCCTCCTGCGGTACCAGTAGGCAGACCTAACATTACTGTAAGCGCTACTGGAAACCTAGAGTCTCCATTCAAAGTGTACTTTAATCCAAGATCTATATCTCCGATACTATTTAGCGACTCTCCTGGAAAAATTGTTTCTCCAGTTGTTCTAGAGAGAACATTATTCATAAAATTTCTGCTGAACAATGCACCGCTTAGTATTCCTGTAAGATTATCAGTGATACCATATTCCACATAGAGTGAAGTATTGTATATACCTGTGGTTACATTAGGGTCTAGTAATCCAATATCATTGAAATGCTGGTCAAAAACTGTCCACCATTCTGAAAGTTTGATGTATGACTTGCCTTTTCCTTTGGGCCATGGGCCACCTGCAAAAACAGTACTCTGTATAATTAATGATAAGAATAATAGAAGTGATATCTTTTTCATGGTGTATCTGTGTTTTATTTTAAGTTAGAGCTGCTTCGCCCACCTTTATGTTGAACGGCTTACAGAAGAATACCAGAAAATTAAAATCGCCTATTTCTACGTCTGGAACCAGATACTCATGCGCTCCTCTGAATATTGTTATTTCATCTATCTCTAAGGCGTTCTGTATAGAATTTCTGTTGTTAGACAGATACAAGTAGAAACCTGGCAATCTATCTGATGCTACGTAGTCATCATTCACTTCTATCAGTAGACCCTCATCCGTGTCAGTCATTGTAAAAGTACCTTCCAAGACATAAAACGTAGTCGTATTTATAGTGCCTTCGAAAGAAGCATTGGTTACTATAACTGTCTCCATGCCTACATGTATAGTGACCTCATCTACGAGATTAGAATCTAGACCTACAGTAGAAAGACTGATAGTTGCACTACCTGCAGAATGCGCAGTTGCCAACCCAGTAGAACTGATACTTACAATTTCAGGATTGGAACTTGTCCATTCTACATCTACAGCTTCTTCTTGTCCCACATTATTGAGATATCTACTCTCAAACTGGAAATCGGTATTGATCTCTATACTATCTACTCTGGAAGTAATTGACAGTTCAGGATCTACCGCATCATCGATAAAGTCATCCTCGATACAACTGAAGAAGGAAGTCGTGGAGACCATTAACAGTGCGAAATAAATTAAATGCTTCATTATTTTAGATTTTGACACTGCAAGAGTGCCGAATTATATATTAATTAAATATTATACCCTCTAATATGCATATTATCAGCTTTTGGTTGCCTCTAGCTTGGGAGCTCCAGGAAAGTCAACCTCGAATCCTACAATATTATGGATATAATTGCTGATCGTCTTCTCACCTATAATCATAGCTACATCTATCAGATCAGCCTCATTATAACCTGAATTTAGAAAGTTTTCCTTTTCTGCATCAGATATTTTCCCTTTGTTGGATACTGTATTCAGCGTGAATCTTGCTAGCGCATTTAATCTAGCATCGAAGGGTGCATTTCCTTTTCTGATGTTAAGGATTTCATCCTCTGAGAAACCATTAAGTCCTGCAATAACAGTATGAGCAGACTGACAATAGTAGCAGCCATTGTACTCGCTCACAACAAGATTGACGATTTCTTTTTCTTTTTTTGACAAGGTAGATTTTCTATTCTGAAACTGTAAATAGTCTCCCAAAGCATTTTCATTTTTAGCATAGTATGCATATAGATTCGGTACAAATCCGAGTCCTTGCTCTAGTTGATTAAATATTTCTTGATTGTTTTCAGATACTTGGTCTTTCGTAGGAACTTGATACTTTTTCATTTTATTCTTTTTTTATGTTTTTTATAATAACAGTACAAAGATGAAGTGGATGTTTACCTTTCGAGTAAGCATTTTTTCCCACCTATTATACTAGAATTCCTTTGGTATTGACAATTATTCCTTCATTATTAACAGAATTTCCTCTAAAGTCAAAAAGAGCTTATGAAAAAAGGTATTGTTGTTAAACCAAGATCAGATAAGCACAGTTCTGTATTCGCTTGGTGCTTGTCCTTGGTTTTTCTTGAAGAATCTGCTGAAAGACTGTACATCTTGAAATCCTATAGCGTAGCCTATCTCAGATACTGGTGTATCTGTATATCTAAGCAACCTCCTCGCTTCCAACATTAGCCTTTCTTGTATAAGTTTTAAGGGTGATTTGTCATGTATTTTGCCAAAGAGATTGGATAGTGTTTTAGGGGATTTATTAAGCATTTTGGCATAGTCTGCGACAGAGTGCTTCTCTTTAAAGTGTTGTTCCACCAAATAATTGAACTCTCTTATGAGATCTGACTCCGCTGGAGCTATGATATCATACTTGGTCTGAGACTTGTATATTCTGGTACACAGTATAAGCAGTCTTTTCAGTAACATCTGGAGCATCTCTTGCTGGAATCCATCCTTAGATTTCATTTCTAGTTCTACCATCTTGGTAAGACTACAGATGGCTTTTGTATCTTCTTCATTAGGAATAAGTATAGGCATGCTTCTCGATCCGAAAAATAGTATGCCTTTGCATCCTACTTCACTATCATGGTTTACAAGACAGTAAAAAGGTGAGTTGAATCTTAGGACCTTTGTTTTTCCTAGTTTTTGTACATCCAGTTTATGGAAAGAAGTTAGACAGATGATTTGTTCTTTATTAAAGGTATAAGGCTGGCTGTCTATAATAATCTGATTATCATCTGCAAGAAACCAGACAACAGAAAGTTGCCCTTCTATAGGCTGTGTGATAGCCTCATTGTTGCTTCCATCTATATCAACTATCTCGAAAAATTCATCTGTATGACCATGATATTTCACAACAAAACTTTTAAGTGGAGATCAAAAATTACTTTCTCTAAATGAAAAATACATCTCTGTTGTTCGCTTCGGCCCCAATTATTTAAACTAAAATGAAATAACTGGTCGGGAGTAAATCATTATCCCTAAATCTATTTTGCTCAAGTAGGTCCAGTTTTCCATTATTCATAGTGCAATGAGTTTGCCAGTTTTTGAAATCAATCTACTTGGTTAATTCCTATTGTCTCAGTTTTCAAAATATTTATAACTTTCTGATAATCAATCTCTAATAAATA
>CAZKXO010000339.1:0-4024 GCA_964556525.1 uncultured Saprospiraceae bacterium | reverse complement strand
CATTTAGATATGATATCGCACCTGGAATCTATACCTTATCGGCAACATATATTGGATATGCTGATCTCATTGAGGAAGGTGTAAAAGTGGTAGCTGATGAAGTAACGGTAATCGACCTTCTACTCAAGGAAGCAGGAGAAACCATAGACGAGATAGTCGTAACTGCTAAAGCAATCAGAAACACTGAGGCAGCCTTGATGACCATCCAAAAGAAAGCATCTGGTTTACTAGATGGTGTTTCATCACAAGCAATCAAGAAAGCTGGTGATGGAGATGTAGGGTCTGCAATCAAGCGGGTGACAGGCGTTTCTGTCCAAGGCGGGAAACATGTGGTAGTAAGAGGCTTAGGTGATAGATATTCTAGAACAATACTCAATGGCATGGATATACCTGGCCTGGATCCTGATAAAAACTCAGTTCAGTTAGATCTATTTCCGACTAATATTGTAGACAACCTCTTAGTATTCAAGTCGTTTACGCCTAATCTACCTGGTGACTTCGTAGGTGGTATGGTAAACATTGAGACGAAGGATTTCCCTGATGAAAAGACACTTACAGCTGCTATAGGATTTGGATATAATCCTAAGATGCATCTTAATAAAAACTTTTTGACCTACAAAGGTGGAGCTACTGATTGGTTAGGATTCGACGATGGAAGTAGAGAGCTTAAGATTGATTCTGATCCTGATTTCAAAATACCGTCACGTACGGATAATGATCCCCAGCTCAGCACTTTGACTTCTAGCTTTTCAAATACGATGTCTACCATCAGAGAACAAAATGGTGTCAACAATAGTATCTCTGTTTCATATGGAGACCAATTGAATTTCGAAAAATTTGACTTTGGGTTTACCGTTGGAGCCAATTATAAATCAGAATCTGAGTACTATGACAACCTGAAGTTTGGGGAGTACAGAAAGGATGAGGATAGAAGTATCTATGGCATAGCAGCTGATAAATCTGATGTTGGTGAACTGGGTATATCAAATGTACTGTGGAACACTGTACTAGGAATGGCTATCAAAAACAACAATCACAAAATAGCTCTTACAGGAATGCACATACAGAATGGTGAGACAAGGGCAGCTATGATTAATAGCACAAGAAAAAACACCAATCAATCTTTAGTCGCACTAAACAATCTAGAGTATTCTGAGAGAGCTGTCAATAACATTTTATTGGCAGGTACACATTCTAATGACGAAGGTAATTTCAATATCAATTGGAAGCTGAGTCCTACAATCTCAAAGATGACTGAACCTGACATCAGACTCACACCTTATGAGATACATGATGAGACAGGTGAGTATGAGTTGAATGCAAGTACTGCAGGTATTCCTACCAGAACATGGAGGTACCTAAATGAAAACCATTACTCTGGTAAGATTGATGCGGATTATAGTTTTGCAAATGAGAAGGGTAGAGAGCACAAGGTTAGTTTTGGAATAGCGGAAGTCATTAAAGAAAGAGATTTCTTTATTCAGGATTACAATTTTATATTCCATAGAGCTAGTACAGTAGATCTTACAGGAAATCCAGATGAGTTATTCCATGCAGATAATTACTGGACGCCAGCTACACAACAGGGCACTTATATTAAAGGGGCTTACGAGCCTTCTAAGACTTACGAAGCTAAGCAGACTATTGCCGCAGCTTATGCCATGCATGATTTTCCAGTGACATCAACTTTGAAGGCTGTCTATGGTCTTAGAGTAGAAAAGGCACAGAATTGGTATACAGGTAGGAAGCAGGTCATAGTAAATCCTCAGACTGATCTATATAATAATAGATTAGTACTAGATGAGCTAAATTTCTTGCCAAGTCTTAGTCTTGTAAAAACACTGTCAAAAGATGAGGCTGGTAAGACTATGAACCTGAGATTTAGTGCTAGCCGGACCTTGGCCAGGCCGACATTTATGGAAAAATCTATAGCACAAATAGATGATAGAATTTCTGGTAGAACCTTTATTGGTAATATCGATCTGACTGATACAAAGATTATCAATACTGATCTGAGATGGGAATATTATCTGCCAGGTAATCAATTGTTTTCAGTAAGTACTTTTTATAAGGTATTCAATAATCCTATTGAATTGACTTCCTTTGATGCAACTTCACCTAATACGTTTACACCTAGAAATGCTGATGAAGCTACTGTTGCAGGTCTTGAGTTAGAAGTGAGAAGAAATCTAAATGTACTTGCCGAGGATAAAGGTCGTCTGAGTATCTCTGTAAATACAACCATTGTAAAGAGTAGTGTTACTAAGAACCAGCAAGAAATAGATGGATTTATGTCAACTGCGAGAGTAGGAGAGTCAACTGATACAAAAAGGTCTTTAGTCGATCAATCTCCCTATGTCATCAATGCTGGACTGTCATATACGAATCTTGAGTCTGGACTTGAAAGTGCACTCTCATATAATGTACAAGGCAAGACTTTGAAAATAGCAGGTTTTGGAAGACCTGATGTCTATAGTAATGCTTTCCACAGTTTAGATTTCAGAATCGCTAAGCAACTGGGAGAAGACAGTAGAACAAAGATGACTTTTGGAATCAAGAACATTCTAGGTTCCGTGAATGAGAAATTCTACGGAGGGTATGAGACGGATGAGAAAGCCCTATTTGAGCTATATGATAGAGGTAGAGCCTTCTCTTTTGGTCTGAGCTACAGGTTTATATAACGAATACGATTTCCTATCCAATTAGGAGAAGAAGCAATTTTTCAATATTAAAATCCTACTAGATAATTCTAGTGGGATTTTTTTGTTTTCATTTTCAAATAAAACTGATCTGTCTTGGAACATAAGCTATTCGTAGGTTAACCAATCATCACTCCAATGTTAACTCAATGTTACCAAATCCTTGGATTAAAGCAAGATATGGTCTAAATTTAGAAGATGGTGCTTAAATAAGCACCACTTCTCTAGTGAATTATTTTAGATACATAGCCTTATTAATACTAACTACGTGCTGTTATTCAGTAGGTTATGCTGGTACTGAACCGTCCGCTTCATATAAAATTCCATTCACAAATCATGGAGGCCTCATTCTTATAGATGCAGAGCTGGAGGGAATTAGTGGTGTTTTTGTCTTTGATACAGGAGCAGATGCAGTTATTCTTAATTCTCCAGACCAATTTTTATCTACAGATAGTTCCACTGAGTTCCATACACTTTCAGGTACTATAACTGCTAGTACTACTATTGTAGATGAATTAGAATTAGGTGAGTACACTTTTGAAGATATAGTTGCCTACCAAAGTGACCTATCTGTTTTATCCTCTATGGTCGGAAGCCGGTTATTAGGAATACTAGGCAATAATGTGTTTAGCTCTAAAGTCATTTCTATAGATAATGTCAATAATCTAATAGAGATCACTGATGGACATCAGCTGAAGAATTTCCTTTCCACTAGCAAGTACGTTCAATTAGAAATGGAATTTGTAGAGGATCTCATAGTTATACCAGTAGAACTTGGAGGTACTAGTTATAAGTTTAGCCTTGACACGGGAGCTTCTGTATCTATTATAAGCGAGGAGACAAGAATTATCAATGAAGCTTTGTTTGTAAAAAAGGATAAAGAATTTAGCTTGTCTACGGCCCATGCTGATATAACTTCTGAGATCTATGAAGTCACAAGTTGTAACCTTGCTAATCTTCGAATAAACAAATTACAGTTTGGCACTGCAGACCTTTCAGCTATGAGTGAATCTCTGCCTGAAGATGTAGTAGGTATTATCAGTTTAGATCAGTTGCCACTGTCTCAAATTGTCTTTGACTTCCAAGGTCAAACCGTATATTTCGGTATATAATTTCGTCTTCGTCATCCACTTGATGACCTACTTCTACCCAGTTATATTTTCCACTATTTAACATAAACCACTGTTACGCTTAATTTTACACATTAAACATAATTATAATATAACTTTGTAGCTTATTCGTTTTATCCAAAATCGTTTTATCATGAGAAAATTAATACCAATATTAGTCTGCGCAGTACTAATTATATCCTGTGAAGAAGATCG
>CAZKXO010000338.1:0-4030 GCA_964556525.1 uncultured Saprospiraceae bacterium | reverse complement strand
TGTCAGTATACTTTACAATGGTCGGTCTGGAAGTCCATTCACTTTCGTCTATCAAGGTGACCTCAATAGAGATGGCTCCTCTAGGAATGACTTAATATATGTACCTGCTGATGCTTCAGAAATACAACTGGTAGAATTTACAGATCTAAACGGTACAGTCGTCAGCCCTGAAACACAATGGACCAATCTGGATGCCTACATAAGCAGCATAGACTATCTGGATGAGAACAGAGGTCAGCATACCGTAAGAAATGGTGCACGAACACCGTGGAACCACAGTGTAGATATGAGTTTTAAATTTAATCTGAACAGAAAGAATACCAACAGAGCTTCTTTTAAAGTAGATATATTCAACATACTCAATGTAATTAACTCTTCTTGGGGCAAGCAGTACTTTTGTTCCTAATGTTGTCAATTCAAGCTTCAGTCTTCTCGCTTTTGAAGGTATTACCGATGATCGCCCACAATTCTCATTCGACATTCCTCTAGGGACCAAACCATGGATAGTAGACACATTTAATTCTAGATGGCGCTTGCAGCTGGGATTTGAGTATGCATTTTGATTCTACACTTTAAGCAACTTACTTTCTCCATGAATGGATGAAAAGTCTTAGCTAATTGGCTGTTCTCTCATCAAGATAAGCGGCGATTTCTTCAGCTTTCATATTGACTCCTACTATCTCTCCATCAGGAGCGATAAGAAACTTTGATGGGACATCTTTTACTTTATACAAGATAGCCAGAGGATGTGATAGTACTATCTTGGCTTTTTTGACAATCTGATAATCCCAGGTAAATCCATCTTTCTCTACCGCTTTCCTCCATCTTCTGTCATCTTTTTCCAAGGCTACAGTCACGACATCAAAATTGGACGCATCTTTGTATTTTTTTCCATGATAGTTCTTATGTAGTCTTACCAAATTTGGATTATCCTTCCTGCATGGCGGACACCAGGAACCCCAGAAGTCCAGCAATACATACTGGCCGCGTAAGTCCTTCAGCTCAAAGGCAGAGCCATCTACCAACTCCGCAGAAAAATTAGGTGCCTGATTGCCTTTACTACTAGCGGGATTGAAATAGAAATAATAGATAAGTACTGCAACGACTACAAATATGAAGGGTATAAGTTTTTTCATGTCTGTATAACTCTTTGGCTAAACAATTTGTTTTCTCTGGACAAAAATGCTGTCGAAAACCCGCTTGATTTCTGGGAGTTCCTTAGCAAATTTATCACTATAATTAAAATACAGGTTTATAAGAACTGGCATCGGATCAATAGCCTTAAACCCCAGAGTCGCTAATATTTGTTCTCTACTTTGAGGAGAGATTCTTGCTATATTCTCCCAAATACTTGTGGGCAGGTCAGGATAATTTTCTTTAGGATTATCTTTTATAAAAGCCTCAGCATAGGCATGCCATGCAACATCATAATGATAACCTTTTTGCATCAGCGCAGCTTCTACATGTTCCAGAGAGAGTATAACGACACCATCTTCTGCATGTGTCTCCATGGTATGCAAAAACTTATTCATAGGTGTCGGAAAGGGATGTTTGTATAGTACAACACGTTCCCAATCTTTAAAACCTACTTTCTGTCTCCCTAGGGTCATCGTCACGGGAATCTGACTGATCATCATTTTGATATCAAAAGGCACATCGATATTGTCGGACTCTCCTCCTTTTCCTACAAATTCTCTTCCTGCTGAAAACAAGGTCAATCTGTTGTCAAAGAGTTGCCTCTTATCATTATTGAGAGCCTTATATCTAGGGTTAGTCCTATTCAGCATAGACTTAATCGGTGCATCTAACTCTACTGGGTTTCTTTCCAGCCACCAATAGTCTATCTGCGGTGAGAACAAGTAGATGAGCATAAGAGGTGTGAGTGGCAGCAAAGCCCAAAGCAAGGAGGAGCCTCTAGGATCCAGGTATACAAAGTAACCTATGATTACGAGAAGTATAAAAAAAGGAATAGCAAGGATAATAGAGAACTTGTGGATTTTCATCTGGATGCAAATTGAGTATCAAAGGTACGATACTTATAGGTGGCAAATTGTTGCCTACAAGGGAATATGTTTTTGCATTGCCAATACCTGATTATGAAACAAAGATGAGATGATACTGAAGAACATGAATACAGAAATGACCTATCATTACTGACTTAGAAGAGAAGGTAGCAGCTGAGAATTTTCTTAGTCTGATGGTTGGAAGGTTTGAGGGGTTGAAGGCTGGAGGGTTTGAGGGATTGATGGTTTGATTGGTGTATACACGAAGAAGCACAGAGGCACCCAGTTCTATTAGTAATTACAAGCAGAAATGAGTTATCTTACCTAGATGATAAAGACCAACAACTATTACATAAGAGTTCAGCAACGAAGTTGTACTATCGCCACTAATGAAAAAGAACAGAACTTTGTCTTTCGGGAACCCAACAAAACACTAAAATTCGAATCGCAAATAAGAGATTTCTTTTCTTTCGAAGAAGAGTGCAGAGATCAACTTAAACAGCTAAACTACAAGATCCGCCCATGGAGTAAAAACCATTTATACTTCTCTATTCCAAACGACCTAGGCGCTATTCAACGCAGATCTTATTTTGACTGTGCCGATCACTTGGATGCAACTGAAGTCTTTTTACTCAGAGAAAATGTTGCCATACTTCTCGACGAGCAGTTTGACGCTGCAAAAACCTATCTTATAGTAGGTCTCTTCGATTCTAAAATAGAATTTTCCGTAATGAAGAATTATAGGTTTAAATTTCTGAAGTCCTACTTAGCTGACAGCGCTTTACTGACCGACATAAATCATTTCAATAGGCTAATCACAACTACTATTCAAGACATCAAGTCAAATCATAAAATTGACGAATATTGGTGTATATACGAAAGAAGAACAGAGGCACCAAGTTCTATTCGTAATTTCAAACGACTAGCTAACAAAAACGAACTCATCATTGAGGGTTTGAAAAAGGCTGAGAGGCAACAAATAGATAGACTTGTAGGGAGACTAAAGCTCTGATGGCTGGATGTGGAATTTTTATGCCTTATAAATGCTAGTACAACTTTGTGTAGTAAAGAACTAATTGCGACCAATAGAATTTAGCCTTAGTCTCTGAAAAGTGAAAACCAACTAATTATCAGTAAGAAAATAATAATACAACACTAATATGTATAACTTTAATCAGGGCTGTATATCCTACAGACCCTGATTAATTAGTATTCTTTTATGAAAAAAAGCAGTCTATTTTTATTCATGATCTTGTTTTCGATGACGAAGTCTCATGCACAAAACAAGCAAGACTACTACTGGCCATTCGCTTTTTCTTTAGATTTTAGAGAGCCTTCGCCTGGTCTAGAGATTAATTTTAATGACAGACCTGTCATGCCAGAAATAAGAAATCGAGGCTTGTCTTTTAATCAAAACAATGCCTCTATCTGTGACAAAGACGGCAATCTATTATTCTATACCAATGGCTGTGCAGTCGCTAATCGTAATCATGAGATCATGCCTAATGGTGAAGGAATAAATGAGAGTATATTTTTCCATGAATTTTGGGGAGGTGATTGTGCGAGAGGTTATCCAGGCCCACAAAACATTACAATATTGGAGGATCCTAATAATGAACTTGGCTATTACATAATTCACAAAATATTTTCTTATAGCCTTACAGCTCCGGCAGAAGATCAGTTTGACATCGATTCTATAAAGTTTTCGTATGTCGACATGTCACTGGATAATGGATATGGTGATGTGGTAGAAAAGAATATTAATTTTTATCAAGACAATGAATTTCCTTCGAATTATCTAACATCTATTGCACAATCAAATGGTGTCGATTGGTGGATAATAAACCCAGTTTTCCCACAAGGCTATCTTGTTTTTAGTCTAGATGAAGAAGGAATAAAATATGATTCTATTCATCCTGGCCCCATATGGAACCCACGTAAAACCAGTGCCGCTGGTCATGCTCGATTCTCTCCGGATGGAACCAAGTATGCCTTATTTAATCAGTTCGACGGTCTGTACATTTATG
>CAZKXO010000337.1:0-4045 GCA_964556525.1 uncultured Saprospiraceae bacterium | reverse complement strand
GATTAGAAAAGAGATTAACCGCTCTGCAATATCCTGCGTCTTCATTTCTGTTATTTTACTTAAAAATATAACAAATCGAATAGAGTCCTCAGGTTTATCATCTTAAGAACAATCTAAATATGTAATTTATACATCATGGGTGACTAAAGGCATAATCGAAGTTACTAAAATGACATTTATGCTCTTTGTTGTGCTAAGTCTGCTGTTCTTGTATTTTGCTTGCTACAAATGGTAAATCTCTTTTCTAATCGACGTAACTAGAAAATTCTATGAGGGCCTGATCATAACGTTTCAAGGCCTCCTCTGTTCCTATAGTAGTAATGATATCAAAGAGGTCTGGTCCAGTCAATTTTCCACACATCATGATACGCATGAGCGGAAGATAGATACCCATTTTCAATTCGTTTTCATTCAGAAAAGCTTTCACACGGGCAGCCATATCTTCTGAAGAATCTACAGGGGTAGCTACAAGTTCTCTGATTTTTGAAAATGATTCCATCTGTTCTGTTTTGAATCTTTTCCTTATTTGCTTCTCGTCATACTCTGTAGGCGCAGTAAAGAAGAAGGACCCAGCAGTATAAAAGTCTCCATACTTGTAGACCCTTTCTTTCATAAAACTGATTACTTGTTTTAGATAGTTATCTTCGGCGGTAAAACCTTCTGGCATAGCAGCCTTGACCGGTGTCAGCAGTGCATCGTCAGAACTGGCCATAAGATATTGCTGATTAAACCAATTGGATTTATCAACATCAAAGCGGGCACCACTTTTCACAATCTTATCCAAAGAGAACAATTCTGTCATGCGCTCAATGGTCATAAGCTCTTCATCATTGCCTGGATTCCATCCCAGCAACACTAAGAAATTGAGTAGCGCCTTCGGGTCGAAACCATCTTCTCTAAAACCAGCATAGACAGCATCTTCTTTCTTATCGTGCCATTCCAGTGGAAAGACAGCAAAGCCAAACTTGGCACCATCTCTTTTACTCAGCTTGCCTTTGCCGGTAGGTTTTAGAATGAGAGGTAAGTGGGTAAACTTTGGCGGCTCCCATCCCATAAAGCGATACATCAGTACATGATGTGCTGTACTGGAGAGCCACTCCTCACCCCTAATAACATGTGTTATTTCCATAAGATGATCATCTACTATATTGGCTAGATGATAGGTAGGCATGCCATCTCTTTTGAGTATGACTTTGTCATCTAGTTCGCTGGTACTGAAAGTAACTTTCTCTCTTACCAGATCTACAAAGGAGACATCTTCGTCATGAGGCATCTTGAGTCTGATAATCCCTTCTCCTGCAGCTATCAGTTTATCAGATTCCTCTTTAGGCAGGGTCAGGCTATTCCGCATCTGCATTCTTATACGTGCATCATACTTGGCGGAGTGATGACCTTGTGCTTCCTGATCTTTACGCATCTGTGTCAGCTCTTCAGGTGTATCAAAGGCATAGTAGGCATTGCCATCTGCTACCATCTGCTCAGCATACTGTGCATATAGGGCTTTCCGCTCAGACTGTCGGTAAGGTCCATGCTCCCCTCCGTAGCCCGGGCCTTCGTCAGGTGTAAGACCCATCCATTCTAGGGATTCCTTGATGTAGTCTTCTGCACCTTCTACCAGTCGAGTCTGGTCAGTATCTTCTATCCTAAGTATAAAAGTACCTCCCTCCTTTTTGGCAAGTAGATAATTATAAAGGGCAGTTCTCACACCTCCTATATGTAGAGGACCAGTAGGACTTGGGGCAAATCTGACGCGTACTGACATGTTTTTTCTAATTCTAATTTTATAAAGATGGCGAAGGTAAGGCTTATGTACAACATATATAGCTCAGTGGTTATATATGTCTATGGCGACATGTAATTAAAATTTGGATCGCGCGGTTCGCTTTCATGCTAGCGATCCTTTATCTTAGGGAAAAAGCACATCATGAAACTTCCACTTCTGTTAGTGTCCTTCTTGGCTTGTAACTTTACTTATGGTCAATTTCTAAACCTTAATCCTCGCGATGTAGAAATGATTCCTTGTGATGCGGACCCTTCAGTCACTGTTCTCAGTTATATCAATTGGCAACTCTACCAGACTGTAGATGACACATGGAATGGACCAAGATATCAAGGCAGTTGTCCTAGCCTCATTCTAGATGCAAATAACAGCTTCAACAGGATAGACTTAAGCACAATAGATCCTAATAAAGCGTTTTTTCTGGCCTATGTAGGACCTGAAGCAGAACTGGAAAAAAATAATATTTACGGTCTTATAAGTGGTATCACACCTGCCGATGATGTAGTAATAAGGTTTGATGATGACTGTACTAATGGTATGTGTTCTGGCTTGATTCTTAATTCAAGGCACTACAATGAGCAAGGTACTGATACTTTATCCTACACTACTTATTATCCATACACCATAGACAATCAAGGTCAGATACAACCCTGCTATAACACCGAGAAGACAGACATAAATACCTTGATTTCCGCTGTATACAAACTGAATCTAGAACAGCCCTCAGATAATGTCGTGACACCTGGAGGAGTTTTCCTAGATTTCCTTGGATCACCGCAACGCATTGAAGAATCCAGTATTACAATAGCAGAACAAAATTTTGATGGCACGGAATATCAAGTAGTGGTAGAAGACCTTGTTCCAGGTTCTTTTTCTTTTAGTACCTTCTTAGTAATGCATAATGTCGCCGGATTGCCTACTATAAACAACCAATCATTTACTGAATTGGTACCTGAAATTGCAAAGGATTTGCCGACACCAATCAATATCCAAGTGGATTACGGAGTATTACAATTCCAAAGGTTTAGCCATCTTATTGGTGGCTTTGTAGAAGGAAGTGATACAGACAGACATCCAGTCAATATTAATTTCATGACAGACCAATGTTTGTTTTCAGTAGAGCTAATAGGTACTGGTGGAACAAATTTCTGTATGTCGGGTGGAAACATAGAGTTCTCAGACAAGGAGGCTTGTATACAAGTAAGGGACAATAGTGCTATAAAAATCAAACAATCTCAGCAAGCTTTTCTGGGTAGATCTGGTATAGGCAATATCAATATTAGATCTGGTGGCAGTATAGTCATAGAAAAAGATGCAGAACTCATTTTCGGCGGCAATCTTATAATTACAGATTATGGAGATTAAAAGGGAGAAGAAAAGATTCATATCGACCTTAAAAGTGGTGGGCATTTAGCATTTACTCAGCATGCACGTATACTAAATAAGTTCTTTGGAAATGAGTTATTTCTCTACATCTATATGAATGGTGGAACCATAGATCTTACAAAGCTTTCACAAGAAGATAGAGCTAAGATCATCCTCGTCTCTCCTGAGCAGACTCATGATTATGCTGATATAAAATTATTTCCCAATCCAGCCACTGATAGATTGACCATCTATAATGAAAAGCTACAAACTATTACACAAGTAGAGCTCTATAATTTCCAGGGACAGCGCATCTACAGTAATAGCTTCCATCATTCAGAACCTACATTCGAACTAGACCTAGGAGAGATACCATCTGGCTTTTACAGTGTACGAGTGAGAGCAGATGGATCTGAAAAAATTAATAAGTTGGTTATAGACTAGGACAAAAAATAAGTACGGAAACTTATTAGAAGAGGAAAATGATTTGGCTTTTTACTTTTTGATTAATGATTATATTTATTTCATTTAATCAAATTTCCATTAGTATGAAAAATATAATTCTTAGCCTAATTATGATAGGGTTATCTCTATCCTGTATAAGTCAGCAAAGTACAGCTCAAGAACACCTAAGCCATAAGAATGTCATAGGTGGTTCCGTATTCTTCAATGCAGCCACAAATAATAGTCTATCTGTCATACAACCTGGAGTCGTTATTGTATCTTCTGGCTTTATAGGTTCTAGCAATGTTACGGATGTAAAAAATGCTGGCTATAATTTCTCCCCCTACTATGGACGATGGCTCAGCGACAACTTTATGCTAGGTGCAATAGGCACTTTTGCCAATAGCAGCTCTAAGACTTATGGTTTTCTAAATAATACTTTGGGAAGTGTTTCTA
>CAZKXO010000336.1:0-4049 GCA_964556525.1 uncultured Saprospiraceae bacterium | reverse complement strand
AAAGATGAATCATGAAACCAATAGTGTCAATCACATGATCATGTGGTTTAGCGACATTTTTAGGATGTAAAGTGTTAAAATTCAAGTATTTACGATTTATAATTATCTATAATGTATAAATAATTGATAATCAATGCCATTAAACTTGTCCAATTCAAATTTTTATTATTGAAAACACATAACCTCAAGGTGCTTTTTGAAGATAATCACCTCCTCATAGTCAATAAGCCAGCTGGTATACTTTCTCAGGGCGATAAAACCAGAGATAAGGATATCATTGCAATAGCTAAGAATTATATCAAAATAAAGTATGAAAAGCCTGGTGATGTTTTCTTAGGTCTTGCCCACAGATTGGACAGGCCTGTAAGTGGAGCCTTGATTCTATGTAGAACATCTAAGAGCCTTACGAGGATGACTGAGTTGTTTAAGAAGAGGCAGATTAAAAAAATATATCATGCACTGATAATTGGAAGACCTTCCCAACATTCAGAAAAACTTATATCCTATATCAAAAAAGACACTAAGAGAAATAGAGCTATAATTTCTAAGAAGCCATTTGTTGGTGCAAAAAAAGCTATTCTAACTTATTCCCAGATTGCAGAACTTAACAAGCATTCATTGCTGGAAGTAGAACTAGAAACAGGTAGACCACATCAGATCAGAGCACAACTAAGCTCTGCCAAGCTTCCTATCTTAGGAGATCTCAAATATCATCCACAAAACCCATTAGAGGACAAATCTATTGCGCTACATTGTTATAGCATGGAATTTATACATCCAGTTAAGAAAGAGATGACCAGAGTCACCGCCGCATATCCAAATAAGAGCTGGTGGAAAAACTTTACTTAGTTATTTTTATCTCTTTACGTTTTTCTCATAGAGTTCTATCCAACTCTCTACCGTAAATTTTTGTACCAGTTGCTCTATTAGTTCATAAGGTATGTCATCCATTTTCTTGAATCGTATGCAACTTTTGCCCATATCTAATTTTGTCTTGCAATGATTCTGGTATTCTTTAATAAACCAGTCGTGGGTAGCAGGATCAGCATATATGCCAGAATGGTACAAGGCAATATATCCCTTCTGATTTGCAAGATTTATAAATGGTAAGGGGGTATCAGGTGTACAATGATAGCCTGATGGATAGGTCTTTAGAGGAACAACCCAACCGGGCATATTGTACATAATACATTCCTTAAAGCCTTTAGGCAGGTTGTCTTTTACAATTTTCCTTATTTTCTTAAATGCTTTAACCCGTTCTGGTGGCACCTGTTTTATATATTCTCCAACTGTAGAGTACTTGCTCATGGCTTGATAATCTTGCAAGTAAAATTAAATAAGTTTGATATAAGCGCAAAGGTATTTACATTTGCGGCCGGTGAGGGTCATACGGCCAGCTCCTACTGAACTCCCCCAGGGCAGAAATGCAGCAAGGGTAGGTGGTTGAGCGGCTAGGTGTGATTCCTCACTTTTCTTTTTTACCTTCGCCGCAAACTCAACTCATATGCGATTTTTTATTGATACTGCTGATTTGGATCAAATCCAAGAAGCTAAAGACCTCGGTATTCTCGACGGTGTTACCACCAATCCTTCTCTAATGGCCAAGTCTGGTATTACCGGTGCCAAGAACATAGAAGAACATTACAAGAAAATATGTTCTCTAGTAGATGGAGATGTTAGTGCAGAAGTAATAGCCACTGACGTTAAAGGTATAATCAGCGAAGGGGAATATCTCGCAACTCTAGCTCCTAACATTGTAGTCAAAGTCCCTATGATCAAGGATGGTATAAAAGCAATCACCCATTTTTCTAGCAAAGGTATAAGAACAAATTGTACTCTTGTCTTTTCCCCAGGACAAGCTATTCTTGCTGCCAAAGCAGGGGCCTCTTATATTTCACCTTTTGTTGGTAGAGTGGATGATATTAACTGGGATGGGATAGGACTTATAGAAGAAATAGCGGAAATCTATGCTGTACAGATGTATGAAACAGAAATACTAGCAGCATCCATAAGAAATGCAAGACATATTGTTCTTTCTGCTAAAGCGGGCGCAGATATTGCTACCTGTCCTCTGCATACCATACTTGGTTTGCTTAAGCATCCTCTTACTGATATTGGTTTAGAGAAGTTTTTAGCTGATTATAGAAAGGGGAATCCGGCGTAAAAGTAAGCCAACTAAAATGCCTCTGCTAACTCTTTGACTGCAGATATCTTAATTGCTTTTATGAAAACCACAGTAAGGCTTAGCTATAAGAAAATCTGAACTAAACAAACCTTACAAGTAGTCAGAAATAATTCCGATCGATTTCTCTATCAGTGATTCTACAGTTACGCTTGGTTTTGAGGAAAACTCCTGAGTAACTCTATTAGCCAGAATTGCATTTAGAGAAATAGCTTTGTGACCTAGCAAGGCCGCCATGCCGTAAATACCAGCCGTCTCCATCTCTAGATTAGTAGGAGTAAGACCTTGATAAGAAACTTGTTCTACCAGCTGATCGAAATTAAAATTATGTCTAAGTCTGAGGTTTCTTGATTGTGGGCCATAAAAGCCATTAGCAGTAATAGTTAAGCCAGGAGATGAAAACTCTGAAAACTTAGCAATTAGAGCTGCATCACCATCTACTGCATAAAAGTTAAGTGGGGTAGATATCTGTGCTTCTAATTGCTTATTTCTGACCTTGTCAGAATCGTAAAAATTAAGCAACCCGTCAAAGCCGATAGCATGCTGCGACGCAATAAAACTATCCAAGGGGATATCCCTAGATATTGCACCTGAGGTGCCTATTCTTATAAAAGTCAGCTGACGGTGCTGCTCGTTAACTATTCTAGTCTCAAAATCAATATTAGCCAAGGCATCTAACTCGTTAAATACGATATCGATATTGTCAGTCCCTATACCAGTAGAGATGATTGTAAGCGCTTTACCAGCCAACTCTCCAGTTACAGTTCTGAATTCTCTTTTTGATTTATCCAGATGTATTTTATCTAGATGTGCAGCGACCATTGAGACTCTTTCAGGATCTCCAACGGTAATTATTGTATCAGCAATTTCATCTGGTTTTAGATTTAGATGATAGATGCTTTTATCTGGGTTTATAATTAATTCTGATGGTGGAATAAACATATCTTCGTGCCTCAAATTTTTATAAAGCAAAGTACATAAATATCGTATCATGACAGCGTACATTTTACCAGCTTGCTCCACATGCCAGCGTATTCTCAAAGAAGTCAACTGGAATGGTGACATACATGATATAAAATCTGATGGTATTCCTACAAAAGTATTGGAGAGATTGGCCAAAGATCATGGTAGTTATGAAAGTCTTTTCAGTCGACGAGCTTTGAAGTACAAAAGTATGGGACTTAAAGACAAGGAACTATCAGAAGATGATTACAAGAAGCTTATACTACAGGAGTACACATTTTTAAAGAGACCCGCCTTTATAATTGGCGAAAAGAGTTTTGTCGGTAACAGTAAGAAAGTAGTTGCTGCACTTAAAGAACACCTCACAGAACAATAGTAATGACTGACAAGCATACGATTAAAGAGCGGCTGATGTTATTACAGGATAGCATTTGTTCTGGGCTAGAGCAGCTAGATGGCCAAGGTGTTTTTCATGAAGACAAGTGGGAAAGACCAGGTGGTGGAGGCGGTAGAACAAGGATTATCACTGGGCGACATATAGAGAAGGGTGGTGTGAACTTCTCAGCTGTATCTGGGCAGATGCCTGAGAAAATATATTCAGCACTTGGAATAGGACCTAATGAATTTTTTGCCACTGGCGTCTCTATAGTACTTCATCCTAAGAATCCGCATGTTCCCATTATCCATATGAATGTAAGATTCTTTGAGACGGATAATGGTCTATGGTGGTATGGAGGTGGCATAGATTTGACACCTCACTTTGTAGATACAGCGTTGGCTAGATCTTTTCATAATCGATTAAAGGAAACTTGTGATAGACACAATGAGCAATACTATCCTGAATATAAGAAGTGGGCCGATGACTATTTTTATGTAAGACACAGACAGGAAACAAGAGGCGTAG
>CAZKXO010000335.1:0-4076 GCA_964556525.1 uncultured Saprospiraceae bacterium | reverse complement strand
CAGGATCTTATACACGGATTTTTTCCCCCAACCACTTAATAACTATAGGTGGTTTATTGGGTTATTCATCTAGAGCTTTTGATCCAGTCGGCTTGACTTGGGACAGGCAATGGGATCTTCAGCGTAATGAATTTGTAGGCGGTAATTCTGGCGAAACCTTTAGATTTGAAAGATTTGGATTTTTAGAAACAGGGTTGGGTATTAACTACAGATGGCAGGCATCAGTTAGAACCAAGTTAGATCTTGGCGTAGGTGGATATCATCTTACTACTCCTGAGTCAAGGTTTAATGTAGCAACAGCAAGCCAAGAGTTGCCGATAAGATTGTCCTTCTATGGTATCTATAGTCAGAAACTGACAGAAAAGTTAGATCTACAGTTAGATGGTTTGTATCAAAGACAAGACTCCTATAACGAGTTACTTTTTGGTGCTTACGCGAATTTCTATCTCAATCAGCAACGAGGTAAAGAATTCCAGTTCAGAGTTGGATTAGGTTACAGAACCAGACAAGCAATATTTCCCAAAGTTGGACTTGAGTTTAACAACTTTTTTATAGCAGGGAGTTATGATATATATCTAGATGATTTCAGCCAAGAACATGGTGGAGGCGGGCCAGAATTGCATCTGAGATATATTATCAAGCATGTAAAACCACTTGGCAAATTCAAAGTTTGTCCAATATTCTAAAGACTGAGAATCTGAATAGATGAAGAGAATTATTTTCATATCACTAATTGCGCTTTTGATAAGTCCCCAACTCAAAGCGCAAACGCTGAAGGCTTTTCTTAAAGCCGCAGACGAAGCTGTGTTAAGCAAAGACTACCACAACGCATTGTATTATTTTGGAGAAGCAACAAAATTTGATACATCTAATCTTGCAGTAAAGTATAATTATGGAGAAAGTGCAATGCAATTCAATGCCTACTCAATTGCTGAGAAAGAGTTTTCTGACATAGTCCAATATGATGATTCGAATGCATATCCATTAGCCACATACCATCTTGCACAAGTTCAGCAGAGTATTGGAAAATACGAAGATGCAAAAAGAAATTACGAATTGTATATATCAGAAAATGAAGGAGATAATCCCAACATTTCTGCTAAAGCTGAAAAGGAAATAGAAGCCATTAATTGGGCAATCGAAAATCAAGAAAATCCTGTGCAAGGTATAGAAGTAACCCATCTTGACAACGGCATAAATACACCATATTCTGATTTCGGCGCTATAGAGAGAGACGATGAACTATACTACTCTTCTCTCAGGTTTACTCATGATGATGAAAGTAGTCCAAATCGTCTTTACAGTAAAATAATGACAGATAATGATTCTAACAACTTATCAGAAGAATCGGAGGAAATCAGAAGTCGAATCAAAGGGGAAGATGAAAATCAGTCTTTCATCCACGAAGCACATACTAGTTTCTCGAAAGATGGCTCTCAGATGTATTATACGGTTTGTCACTATGAAAACAACTTTGATATTGTTTGTGACATTTACGTAAAATCTGTATCCGAAAATGGTTCTTATGGTAGAGGTACAAAGTTGCCTTCAGATATAAACTCAACAGGTTCTACAAGCACACAACCAAATATTGCCTATAACGCAACAACGGATCAAGAAATTCTATACTTTGTCTCTGATAGAGAAGGTGGCAAAGGGGCTCTTGATATTTGGTACAGTATCAAAGATGGTGACAATTACAGTACTCCAGTAAACTTGGATGAGATTAATACCATTGAAAATGAAGTAACACCATTTTTCCATACTAATTCTAGCACTCTTTACTTTAGTTCTGATGGCTACTTAGGAATGGGAGGTTATGATGTGTATGAATCTTCTTTTACGGATGAAAGTTATACAACTCCACAAAATCTAAAAGCGCCTAGAAACACCAGCTTCAATGATTTGTACTATACTCTAAATGAAGAGGGTATTAAAGCTTACTTCTCCTCTAACAGAACAGGGTCACTATATTTAGATGAAGGATTTGAATCTTGCTGTTATGATATCTACAAAGCTGATATAGAAGAAATAGAAGTAGAATTAGAGGCATTGACTTTCGATGGCCTTAGTGATGAAGAACTTCTCGGAGCTCGTGTTAGGATCTATGACGCAATAACAAATGAACTATTGTTCGAAAATCTAAATGGACTGGGCCACGACCATAATTTTCTGCTTAAGTGTGGTAGACAGTACACCATTGTAACCGATGCGCCAGGTTATGAAAGCGATACGACCAGCCTCAATCTGAAAGAGTGCGATAAGAAGATCACTAAGAAACTCCACTTATCACCTATAGAAGGAAAGCTAGATGTGTTTACATTATTGGCACCAAAAAACACAGCATTAGAAGGTGCAACTGTAACACTGTATAACTTGTCTGATCCTGATAGCCAACCGATAGCTATAACTCATGAAAATGCTCATGAATTCAACTTTGATCTAATAGGAGGCAGAGAATATAAGTTGGTTGCGGAACGCATAGGATTTGAAACAAAAATTCTGACCTTAAAAGCTGTAGATTTCATAGATGGTGTTATTACCAAAGAAATTATATTCGATAAAGTCATCATTAATCTTAATGAGTACTTACCAGTTAATGTCTATTTTGACAATGACCACCCTGACCAAAGAAGCAGAAAGCTATTTACTGCCAAAACTTACACAGATACTTACTACCCATATATCGCAAAACAAGAGGAATTCAAAACGAATTACAGTATGACTTTATCTGGAGACATAAAGACTTCAGCAGAGAGTAGCATAGATAACTTCTTTGAGTCTGACGTAAAATATGGCTACTCCAGAATGAAATTATTCATGGATAAATTATTAGAAAGATTACAATCTGGAGAAATAATAGAGTTATCCCTGAAAGGATTTGCCAGTCCTAGAGCAGCTAACAAATACAATCTAGCGTTAGGACAAAGAAGAATTTGGACCATTAAAAACGAACTACTAACACATGCATCAGGTAGTCTAAAACCTTACATAGATGCAGGGAAACTACAAGTTCTAGAAATTTCTTATGGTGAGGAAGCATCGCCAAGAGATATTTCTGACTCATATAATAATAAAAGACTTTCTGTCTATAGCGTAGAAGCGTCTAAGGAAAGAAAAGCACAGATCGTAAGAGTAAAAGTACTTAATTGATTGACTTGTATTTAAAGACTAGGAATATGTCCATTCTGAATAAAATAAACATCGCCCTTAGTTTCTTATTGGTAGGTTTCTTCGTACCTCAAGTAACAAATGCTACTCATATTGTTGGAGGAGATATGACTTATCGCTGCCTGGGTGCTGACAACTACGAGATCACTCTGACCGTGAGAAGAGATTGCTTCAATGGAGACGAAGAGGCGCAATTTGATGATCCGGCGACATTAGGGATATTTGATAATTTCGGAACTCTACAAGTTGCTTTAGGCGATGGACTAGGAAGATCATTTGTACGACCTACATCAGTTACTAGAATTGGCAACAGCCTAGCAGAAAAATGTAGAATCCCTAACACAGGTTCTCTTTGTGTAGATGAGGCTATCTATAGAGATACAATTCACCTACCTTTCAACAAGAGGGGATATTTTGTTTCTTATCAAAGATGCTGTAGAAATGTCATACTAAATAATATAGATGACCCTCTTGAGGCTGGAGCAACTTATTATGTAGAGATTTTACCAGAGCCTGCTCAGGAATGTAATAGTCAGCCGACTTTCAATGAATGGTCTGATATTTATATTTGTGCAGGTGAACCATTCGTGTTTGATCACTCTGCGACTGATCCTGATGGAGATGAACTCGTATATCGACTCTGCAATGCTACAGATGGTGCTGAAATAAATAACCCCATCCCATCTCTACCATCTAATCCTCCTTATGATCCAGGTGATTTAATCCCATTCAGTAATGGATTTTCATTAGATAATGCCTTAGGAAGTGGTTCTCCTCTTTCAATAAATAGCACAACTGGAGAACTCACTGCCACACCGGAAGTGACAGGAACATTTTTAGTCGGGATATGTGTAGAAGAATACAGAAATGGTGTCTTCTATTCCATAGTAAGGAGAGATTTTGAA
>CAZKXO010000334.1:0-4086 GCA_964556525.1 uncultured Saprospiraceae bacterium | reverse complement strand
CGTTCCAGTATAAGCCGGAATCCATTGGCCTCCTCCATAGTTTGGAATTCGCCCATCATGACTTTGTACAAAGTCATGTTATCCACATAATCATTGATAACTATGATTGGTTCCATGAAAGTCTGACTTAGTTCATTCACTTTTTTGAAAGCCTCTGTGTAGTCAGTATAATTAGCTATCTGAAGTTTATAATTGGTTTTTCTTCTTTCAGAAGATAGGTATTTCGCATAAAGATTATTGAGATCTTGTTCCTCACTTTCTGTAGCGTTATTAGGGCTAGTATTATAAGGGTAAGTCACAACAATTTTTTTGGAATTCGTATCATGAAATGATAAAAGACTAATCATAGAGTCAGGACTAAGCGTTTTCTCTATTCTTTCTACCATATCACCATTTGCATTGAAAATCATGATAGTAGGTATAATCTTTACAGAATACTTGTTTTTTAGGGCTGAACCATCTTCTGACTCTATATCTAGCTTTAATGCCACATAATGCGTATTCATCAGGTCTACTACCTCAGAATTAGTGAATGTTGTTTTGTCCATCCACTTGCATGGTGTACACCAGTCAGCATAGAACTCTACAAAGAACAATTTCCCTTCAGCAGACGCCTTGGATAAACCGCTTTCGAATGATCCATTATGGAATTCAACAGAATTGGCAGGTCCACCAGTAGAGGCATTGACAGCACTACTACCTACCAGGATATAGGCTGGGATCAGTATAGCAAGTAATATTTTTGTCAAATATTTCATATTAAAACTTTTACGGATGTATAAAAACTTGATTTATAGTAGTTACACATAAGCAAATCGTGTTCCAACCTTTGTTTTTATACTCTAGCTTAGGGCTAAACTCATAAAATAATTGAATCAATTAATATGTAAACACTTGTTGTACAGTTGTTTATATGGTATAATATTTTTTAATGTTAATTTTTACTTAACCCATTTTAAGGCTGATATGAGATTAGCTATGCTGAGGTAGAGTGCTCTAGGCATTAATTTGTTTATTTGCTGTTCATTCCAAGCAAAACCAGCACCAATGACATTACTCAAGGCAGGAATCACAGCAGTTGCAGGATATGTTCCTGATACCATCATTACAAATAAGGATCTGGAGAAAATGGTGGATACAAATGATGAATGGATTGTTTCCAGAACTGGAATCCAAGAAAGAAGAATATTAAAAGACCCCGAAAAGGCCACTAGTGACATGGGGGTCGAAGCAGTGAAACAGATTCTGGACCAGAAAGGCATTTCTGCTGAAGAAATAGATATGATCATTGTTGCCACTGTAACAGCAGATTATCCTTTTCCAGACACTGCTAATCTGATTGCATCTAAAGTAGGAGCTGTAAATGCTTTTGGATATGATATAAATGCAGCTTGTTCGGGGTTCATTTTTGCTTTGACCACTGCATCTAAATTTATAGAAACAGGCACTTACAAGAAGGTTATCGTAGTCGGGGCTGATCAGATGTCATCTATTTTGGATTATGAGGACAGAGCTACTTGTATCCTTTTTGGTGATGGAGCTGGAGCAGTATTACTGGAACCAAATGGAGAATATGGTGTAGAAGACGCTTATCTCAGAGGAGATGGATCTGGAGTAGAATTTCTCAGAATGAAAGCAGGAGGCAGCCTTAATCCGGCTACATTAGAGTCAGTTCAGAATAGGGAGCACTATGTCTATCAGGAAGGTAGGGTGGTCTTCAAAGCAGCTATAAAAGGTATGTGTGAAAGCATAAAAGAGATCCTATCCAGAAATAACCTTCAATCAGCTGATATAGACTATCTCATACCTCATCAGGCAAATCTACGTATTATACATGGAGTCGCAGATATGTTGGATTTTCCTCATGAAAAAGTCTTGGTCAATATTGAGAAGTACGGAAATACAACAGCAGGGACTATTCCTCTGTGTATCAGGGATTTCGAGCCTAAATTTAAAAAAGGGGACAAGATCATTCTTACCGCTTTTGGTGGAGGATTTACCTGGGGTGCTGTTCTTGTCACTTGGGCATATTAAATCTGCTTTCCATACTCAAGCAGAGATAATTTCCTACATTTGGTTGCTTAAAATAATAATAGAATATAATGGCTAGCACGTCCGATATCAAAAATGGTTTATGCCTCAATTATAACCACGACATCTACAAGATAGTAGAGTTCCTTCATGTGAAGCCTGGAAAAGGGCCAGCATTCGTCAGAACGAAACTAAAAAGCCTTACTTCAGGAAAAGTTATAGACAATACTTTTCCAGCCGGTCACAAAATTGACGTAGTCAGAGTAGAGAGAAGAACCTACCAGTTCCTATACAAAGATGGTGATGATTTCAATTTTATGAATACGGAGACCTATGAGCAAGTCGCCATTGAAGGAAAGAAAATAGATAATGGAGATCTGCTTAAGGATGGTGAAAATGTAGAAATCCTATTTCATGCAGAAAAGGAGTTGCCACTAACCATAGACTTGCCTCAATATATTAATCTGGAAGTAACCTATACGGAACCAGGAGTAAAAGGTAATACCGCTACCAATGTGACAAAACCCGCTACAGTTACAACTGGGGCAGAGATAAAAGTTCCTATCTTTATCAATGAAGGGGATCTTATCAAGGTAGACAGTAAGACCAGAGCTTATGTAGAACGTGTAAAAAAGTAAAAATGACTCACCAAGAAATCCAAGAATTACTAGAGCTAGTAGCTAAGTCGGACCTCACAGAAGTAAAGGTCAAGGACGGGGACTTCGAAATATTAATTAGAACTGGTGCTTATTCAAAAACTAAGTACACGTCTGCCCCTGTTGTTGCTCAGCCTGCGATGCAAGTTCCTATTGCTCCTGCAGCAGCACCTGTTTCAGCAGCAACTCCAGCGTCAGCACCTACAGCATCTACTTCTAATGATACTGACAGTACAGAAGGCTTACTGGAAGTAAGATCTCCGATTGTTGGGACCTTTTACAGATCACCTTCCCCAGACAAACCAGTCTATGTGTCAGTAGGTGATACCATCTCTGAAGGATCTGTTGTATGCATAGTAGAAGCAATGAAACTATTCAATGAAATAGAAAGTGAGGTAGCAGGAAGAATTGTCAAAGTAATGGTAGACGACGCAAGTCCAGTAGAATACGACCAAGTACTTTTCTTAGTAGACCCTAAAGGGTAATTTCTTTACTCCATATTTATCCCAATATGTTCAAAAAGATACTCATCGCTAATAGAGGAGAGATTGCTTTAAGAGTAATTCGTACCTGTAAAGAAATGGGGATAAAAACCGTTGCAGTGTATTCTACTGCTGATAAGGAAAGTCTGCATGTACGCTTTGCTGATGAAGCTGTATGTATAGGTCCACCAAGTTCTACTGAATCCTACTTGAGTATTCCTAAGATTATGGCTGCAGTAGAAATTACTAATGCAGATGCGGTTCATCCTGGTTATGGTTTCCTGGCTGAAAATGCAGGCTTCGCTGAAGTATGTGAAGAGTATGGCATCAAGTTTATCGGCCCATCCGCAGAGATGATCCGTAAGATGGGAGATAAAATCACAGCTAAGGATACCATGATAAAAGCCAAGGTTCCTGTGGTTCCTGGCTCAGATGGACAAGTAAAGTCTGTAAAAGAAGGTCTCAAAGTCGCCAATAAAATTGGTTATCCTGTAATCCTCAAGGCTACTGCTGGAGGCGGTGGTAAAGGTATGAGGATAGTGAATAATGACGACGAATTTGCTGAGCAACTGGAGAAAGCCCAAATAGAGGCGGCTGCATCTTTTGGGAATGATGCCATGTACTTAGAGAAGTTTGTAGAAGAACCAAGGCACATAGAAATCCAAGTAATCGGAGATCAACATGGAAATGTGGCCCATCTCTCCGAAAGAGACTGCTCAGTCCAAAGAAGACATCAAAAGCTTGTAGAAGAATCTCCTTCTCCTTTCCTAGATCAGAAGCTGAGAGAGAAAATGGGTAAAGCTGCCATTAAAGCCGCTAAGTCCATTAACTATGAAGGAGTAGGAACTGTGGAATTCCTAGTGGATAAGAACAGAAAGTTTTACTTCATGGAAATGAACACCAGAATACAAGTAGAG
>CAZKXO010000333.1:0-4159 GCA_964556525.1 uncultured Saprospiraceae bacterium | reverse complement strand
TAGAGCACCTCCATGGTAAGGAGGGGGTCGCAGGTTCAAATCCCGTCATCGGCTCACTGTTGAACTATTGAGATTAGTAAGTAATAAAACTTTGTAAATCATAAATTTTTAAAATAACTGAATAATGGCTAAAGAAACCTTTCAGAGGACCAAACCCCACGTAAATATTGGTACGATTGGTCACGTAGACCATGGCAAAACAACTCTAACTGCTGCAATTACTTATGTACTTTCTGAAGCAGGACTTTCTGAAAAGATGGATTATGATGCTATCGACGGAGCTCCTGAGGAAAAAGAAAGAGGTATCACAATTAATACCGCTCACGTTGAGTATGAAACAGCAAACAGACACTATGCTCACGTGGATTGTCCAGGTCACGCCGATTATGTTAAAAACATGGTAACGGGTGCTGCTCAGATGGATGGTGCCATTTTGGTTTGTGCTGCTACAGACGGACCTATGCCTCAAACAAGAGAGCATATCTTATTATGTCGTCAGGTAGGTGTTCCTAAAATTGTTGTATTCATGAACAAGGTAGACCTTGTAGATGATGCAGAGATGTTAGAGCTAGTTGAGATGGAAGTAAGAGAATTGCTATCACAATATGAGTTTGATGGTGATAATGCTTCAGTTATTCAAGGTTCTGCGCTTAAGGCATTAGAAGGAACTGATGAAGGCAAGAAAGCGATAATGGATCTTATGGCAGCTGTAGATGCCGAGATTCCTGAGCCAGTAAGAGACGTAGATAAGGATTTCTTGATGCCTATCGAGGATGTTTTCTCTATCACAGGTAGAGGTACAGTCGCGACAGGTAGAATAGAAAGAGGTGTAATCAATAGTGGTGATCCTGTAGAAATAGTAGGTATGATGGCACCAGATGCTAAGCCTCTTACTTCTACAATCACAGGAGTTGAGATGTTTAGAAAGATACTAGAAAGAGGTGAAGCTGGTGATAATGCAGGTCTTCTTCTTAGAGGTATCGATAAGACTGATATTAAGAGAGGTATGGTAATCGTTAAGCCAGGCTCTGTTACACCACACAAAAAGTTTAAGTGTGAGGTGTATGTTCTTGGAAAAGATGAAGGTGGTAGACATACACCATTCTTCAATGGTTATAGACCACAGTTTTACTTCAGAACTACTGATGTAACTGGAGATTGTAAACTTCCTGATGGCGTAGAAATGGTAATGCCAGGTGATAACGTATCAATGGAAGTAAACCTGATTAACCCGATTGCGATGGAGAAGGGATTGAGATTTGCCATCAGAGAAGGTGGTAGAACAGTAGGTGCAGGTCAGGTAACTGAGATCCTAGAGTAAGAAGTTATTCTAAATAATATATTAATGAAATTAAGCACCCTTATGGGTGCTTAATTTTCTGCTTTATATACATATCAAATTAGGGGAATAGCTCAATTGGTAGAGCAGTGGTCTCCAAAACCAAAGGTTGCGGGTTCAAGTCCTGTTTCCCCTGCAATTAAGTAGAACTATGAACGATATAGTATTATACATAAAAGAAAGTTATAACGAGCTGATTCATAAAGTAACTTGGCCCACATGGCCAAACCTTTTCAGCAGTACTAAATTAGTTTTAGTAGCGTCTGTAATCTTGTCTCTGATTATATTCCTTATGGATCTAGTGTCCAAGCAGGTATTGACAAGAATTTACGATCTGAACTTTTAAGAATGGCAGAAGAAACGAGATGGTATTCCTTACGTGTAATCAGCGGTAAGGAAAAAAAGATAAAGGAGTATATAGAACTGGAACTCCAACGAAAAAAGTGGAATGACTTTGTACCCCAAATCTTAGTGCCATCAGAGAAAGTGTATAAGATAAGAAGTGGAAAGAAAGTGATTATGGAAAGAAATATCCTTCCTGGATATATTTTGGTGGAGGCCTATCCATCCAAGTTTTCAGGTGAGATTATCCAAGCGATCACAAACGTCCCTAATGTTATACATTTTTTAGGCAGGACTAAGCCTATTCCTATGAGACAGGCCGAAGCTAATCGTATGCTCGGTAAGGTAGATGAGTCACAGGAAGTAGGAGAGTCTATTATAGATCCGTTCCTTGTCGGAGAAACCGTAAAGATCATAGATGGTCCATTCAATGATTTTGTAGGTGATATCAAGGAAGTAAACGAAGAAAAAAAGAAGCTTAAAGTTATAGTTAAGATATTCGGAAGAGGAACGGAAGTGGAGCTTAACTTTATGCAAGTCGAAAAACAATAATAATAGCTAAACCAAAAGAAGAATGGCTAAAGAAGTAGAAACGTTTATCAAACTACAAGTAAAGGGTGGCGCCGCCAATCCTTCACCACCAGTTGGACCTGCTCTAGGTGCGAAAGGTGTAAATATCATGGAATTCTGTAAGCGTTTCAATGCGAAAACAGAAGACTCCAGAGGTAAATTACTACCGGTTACTGTTACTGTATATACGGACAAGTCATTTGACTTTGTGATCAAGACAGTACCTGCTGCTGTACAGTTAATGGAAGCTGCAAAAATCAAAAAAGGATCTCCAGAATCTAACAGAACTAAAGTTGGAAAAGTGACTTGGGATCAAGTAAAAGTGATCGCAGAAGATAAAATGGAAGACCTTAATGCCTTCTCTGTAGAGTCAGGCATGAAGATGGTCGCAGGAACCGCTAGAAGTTTAGGACTTTTAGTGACAGGAACACCACCATGGGGTGGCGGAGAAGAAGCTTAATAATTTTTTTAACAAAGGGAGTCTCTTAGTCAGACGCTTGCACCTTTAAATATTTATAAATGGCTAGATTAACCAAAAAGAGAAAGATAGCTGAGCCAAAAGTCGATTCTGACAAACTATATGGTTTGCAAGAAGCAATGGCTCTTGTCAAAGAAGTCAATACGGCAAAATTTGACGCATCAGTAGATCTTCACATCAATCTTGGAGTAGATCCAAGAAAACCAGACCAAGCAATAAGAGGCACTGTTTCACTACCTAATGGTACTGGTAAAACAAAAAAAGTATTAGTCATGTGTACTCCTGACAAGGAGGAAGAAGCAAAGGCAGCTGGAGCTGACTATGTAGGACTAGACGAGTATGTTACAAAAATCCAAGGCGGATGGACAGACATAGATGTTGTCATCGCAGCACCTAACGTCATGGCTCAAGTCGGTAAGATAGGTCGTATTCTAGGACCTAGAGGACTAATGCCCAACCCTAAGTCAGGAACTGTAACACCAAATGTAGGTGCAGCAGTAAAGGAAGTAAAAGGTGGTAAGATTGCATTTAGAGTAGACAAGTACGGTATTATTCACAATTCTATAGGAAGGGTTTCTTTCACTGCAGAAAAATTAGCGGAGAATGCTAATGAGTTGATTTCATTAATCAAGAAAATGAAACCAAATTCTGCAAAAGGTATTTATATGCAAAGCGTAAGCGTTGCTAGTACTATGAGTCCTGGGATTAAAATAGACGTAAAAGATTAAGCGTACTCAACGGTCGCTCTAATTATCAAAAAAGATAACAATGACAAAAGAAGATAAAATACAAGCAGTAGAAGATCTCAAAGTCAAGTTTGCAGACGCTTCTAACTTTTATATAGCAGACTCATCTGCACTTACAGTAGAACAAGTAAATAAGCTAAGAGGCTTATGCTACGAGAAAGGTGTAGAGATGAAAGTTGTCAAAAATAGCCTAGTCCAAAAAGCCCTTCAGGCAGTTGGAGAAGATGGGAGATATGACGATTTGTATGGTGCATTAAAAGGACCTACATCTTTGATGTTCTCTGAAGTAGCTAATAGTCCAGCTAAAATAATTGAGGAATTCAGAAAGGATCATGATAAACCAGTACTTAAAGCTGCTTACATAGATTCTAGTATATATCATGGTGATGAAGCAGTGAAAGAGCTGGCATCATTAAAGTCAAAAGAGGAATTGATAGGAGATGTAATAATGTTATTACAATCGCCTGCTAAGAATCTTATTTCTGCTCTACAATCAGGTAGTCAAACGATTGCTGGCCTAGTGAAAGCACTAGAAGAAAGAGCAAATTAAAAATTAAGGCTTCCAAGCTAATCGCATCTTTTTAGATGTAATTATTTCATAATATTTTAAAATTTTATTCATATCCACTATTCTTTCTTACCATAAGCAGCCGTAAATATGTCATCTATGTATCTCTTGGTGCT
>CAZKXO010000332.1:0-4161 GCA_964556525.1 uncultured Saprospiraceae bacterium | reverse complement strand
ATTATAAGTCTGATGGACTTATCTCTCTGACAGAATTTAGAGATACACCAGACATGAAACCAGGAGACAAAGTTCTGGTTTACATTGAGGCAAAGGAAGATGATAGAGGGCAACTACAGTTGTCTAGAAGAAAGGCGAAGCTGATTAAAGCATGGGATAACATTGTAGACTCTTATGAAAACGGAACAATTCTTAAAGGAACAGTCATCAGCAAAACCAAAGGTGGACTTATCGTCGACATGGGTGGATTGGAAACATTCCTTCCAGGTTCTCAGATAGATATTAAGCCGATTATCGACTATGATTCTTATTTGGGTAAAACCATGGAATTCAAAGTTGTTAAGATTAATGAAGTTATCAAAAATGCTGTTGTATCTCACAAAGCGCTTATCGAAAGTGATTTGGCAGAACAAAGAGAAGCAATCATTGGTGGTCTTGAGAAAGGTCAGGTACTAGAAGGTCTGGTCAAAAACATCACAGATTTCGGAGCCTTTATGGATCTGGGTGGTGTAGACGGACTACTATATATAACTGACATTTCATGGGGTAGAATCAATCACCCATCAGAAGTGCTAGAGTTAAACCAGAAACTAAATGTTGTTGTACTCGATTTTGACGAAGACAAAAAGAGAATTTCTCTTGGCTTGAAACAACTTCAGCCGCATCCATGGGAAGTTCTTGGAGCAGAAGTTGTAGAAGGATCTGCTGTTAAAGGTAAGATTGTCAATATCGAAGACTATGGTGCATTCTTAGAAATCATCCCAGGTGTTGAAGGTCTAATCCACGTTTCTGAGGTTACTTGGAGCAATCAGCCAGTAAATGCCAGAGAATATTTCTCACTAGGACAAGAATTTGAATCAAAGGTTGTAACAATCGATAGAGAAGACAGAAAAATGTCTCTGAGTATCAAACAACTTTTAGACGACCCTTGGACAAAAGTAGCAGAGCTTTACCAAGTAGGAACAAAGCATACTGGTGAGGTTAAGAATTTGACACCGTATGGAGTATTTGTCGAGTTGAAAGAAGGTATTGGAGGTATGGTTCACATTTCTGACCTTTCTTGGACAAAGAGATATTCACATCCATCAGAATTCACTAAAGTTGGAAAGGAAATCGACATTGAGATCCTCGAGATAGACATGGAAAACAGAAAGCTATCTCTCGGTCACAAGCAGTTGGAAGAGAACCCATGGGATACTTTCGAAAATGTATTCCCTGTAGGATCTTACCACGAAGCTACTATTATCAAGAGCGAAGATAGAGGAGCAATTGTCCAGTTGCCTTATGGTTTAGAAGCTTTTGCACCTTTCAAGCACATCAAAAAGGAGGACGGTAGTAACGCAAAAGTTGACGAATCTTTGACTGTAAAGGTTATTGAATTCAACAGAGACGACAAGAGAATAATTGTATCACATCTTAGATATCTTGATGATATCAGAAGAGAAGCAGAAGGTGAAGTAAGAAAAGAGAAGGCACAAGAAAGAAAGCAAACTACAGCTGCGATTACTAAACAAAACGCTAAGACAGAAGCAGCTACTCTAGGAGATTTAGGAGTATTCTCACAACTAAAAGGAGCTTTCGACAACCCTGCTACAGAAGCTAAGCCAGAGCCACCAGCACCTGAGCCTACGCCAGAACCTGTTGCCGAAGAAACACCAGTGGTAGAAGCAACAGCTGAGAAGAAAGCTCCAGAGGTTCTGACTCCTGCAGCGGATGAAACTGCTCCAGCACTTGCCGCTGATACTAAACCTGATGATTTAAAAAAAATCGAAGGTATTGGTCCGAAAATTTCAGAGCACCTAAATAACGGCGGCATACATACTTTCCAGCAATTAGCTGACGCGAAAGTAGAACGTCTAAAAGAGATTCTAGACGCTGCTGGACCTAGATACAGAATACATGACCCGACCACATGGCCAGAACAATCAGCATTAGCTGCTGCTGGAAAGTGGGACGAGTTAAAAGCATTACAAGACAGATTAGATGGCGGTAAAGCCTAATAAATCTTTAAGTAATATCTTTAAAGTAATAACAGCCCGAGAATTTTACTCGGGCTTTTTTGTTTCAAAACTTTTACGAAACCTATTTCGAGGTACTTAGATTTACTAAAAAATCAAAAAGCTTGAAGAGGGTTATTGTTATAGGTGCCGGTATTGCTGGTATGAGTGCAGCAGCAACATTGGCAAAGGAAGGACATCAAGTTACTATTGTAGAAAAGAATCATCAGGCTGGAGGAAGGATTAACAAGTTCTCAGCTGAAGGCTACAATTTCGACATGGGCCCTAGTTGGTATTGGATGCCTCAAGTTTTCGAAGACTTTTATCAGAAATTCGGATATACCACTTCAGATTTTTATCAGCTTACTAGATTAGACCCCTCATATAAAGTCATATTTAACAACAGGGAAACCATTGACATTCCCGCCGACTTTGGAGTCTTGCTGAACTTATTTGAAAGTATTGAGCCAGGTTCCGCTTTAAAACTGAAGAAATTTCTTGCCCATGCTGAATATAAGTATCAAGTGGGTATGGACGAGTTTGTTTGGAAACCTGGCAACTCTATTTTCGAATTTGCTGACCTGAGAGTGCTGAAATCTGCATTTCGACTTCAGATGTTCAGTTCTATAGCTAAGGAAATCAGAAAAGTTGTAAAAGACGACCGACTGAGGCAGATATTAGAGTTTCCCGTACTATTCCTTGGAGCAACTCCTAAAGATACACCTGCACTATATAGTTTGATGAACTATGCTGATATAAAATTAGGGACCTGGTATCCTGAAGGTGGCATGTATAATATAGCCTCTACCTTCGAGAAGATTGCCAAATCGGTTGGTGTTAACTTCGTTTTTAATCAAGCTGTACAGGGCTTTGAATATCAAAATTCAAAGATTAATTCAGTAATCACTCCAAGCCAGCGATTAGAGGCTGATGTTGTAATTGCCAATGCGGACTATCACCATGTAGATAAAGAACTTCTTTCAGAAAACTATTCCAGTTATAGTAAGCAGTACTGGAACAGCAGAAAACTTGCGCCATCTAGTTTGTTAGTATTCGTCGGTGTTTCTAAAAAACTAGATGGCTTAGAACATCACAATCTCTTCTTCGATGCTGATTTCAACCATCATGCACATCAGATTTACAAAGAACCAGCATGGCCTGAGGATCCTTTATTTTACGTCTGCTGTCCATCTAGAACGGATTCTCAAGTTGCACCACCCAACAAGGAGAACTTATTTATTTTGCTGCCAGTAGCTCCAGGTTTAGCTGATGATTTAGCTATAAATGAGTGTTACTTCGACTTGATGATTTCTAGGATTGAAAAACACCTTGGAGCAGAATTTAAGTCTGATATTGAATATAGAAAGTTCTTTTCCGTCTCTGATTTCTCCAAATTGTATAATTCTTACAAAGGAAATGCTTATGGTCTTGCAAATACTATCTCACAGACTGCTTACCTTAAGCCCTCGTTGAAAAGCAAGAAAATATCTAACTTGTTTTTCACAGGACAATTGACTACCCCAGGACCAGGTCTTCCACCATCGATAATATCAGGTCAAGTAGTCGCTTCAGAAGTCATGAAATTGACTAAAAAGTAACAATGTTAGAACTATACAACCAAGTCTGTAAAGAATGTAGCCAGCTTATCACAAATAGGTATAGCACTTCTTTTTCTCTTGGAATAAAGCTCTTTCACGAAGAAATTAGAAGCCCTATTTACTCTATTTACGGCTTTGTTAGGTTCGCAGACGAAATTGTAGATACTTTTCATCAGCATGACAAAGATTTGCTTTTAGCTGAATTCAGAGACGCAACTTTCAAAGCCATCGATTCAGGTATAAGTCTAAATCCTGTTTTGCACTCCTTTCAGAAAGTCGTCCATACATACGGTATAGCGAACCATCTTGTTGAAGCTTTTCTAGATTCAATGGCTATGGATTTGCAGTCTTTGCAATACGATCAGGACCTTTATGACAGATATATATATGGATCAGCTGAGGTCGTCGGCCTGATGTGCTTAAGAGTCTTCACTAAAAATGACCAATCTAAGTATGACGAACTCAGTGAAACAGCTAAAGCATTAGGCTCCGCTTTCCAAAAAATAAATTTCCTCAGAGACATTAAGGATGATTATTATGAAAAAGGAAGGCTATACTTCCCTAAC
>CAZKXO010000331.1:0-4179 GCA_964556525.1 uncultured Saprospiraceae bacterium | reverse complement strand
TTGTAAGATGCTAGAAAAAGACAAAATATTCCTATCAAAATTCAAAAACATCATCTATAAAACGATGGGTGAATCAAACTACTCATTAGAGTTTGTATGTCATTCTATGTCACTCAGTCGCTCGCAAGTCCATAGAAGAATAAAGAATCTTACAGGGCTTTCAACAACAAAGTATATTAGAAAAATTAGACTTGAAAAAGCTAAGTCATTGTTGAAGTCTAGCAAGTATAAAGTTTCAGAAATTGCTACAATAGTGGGTATAAATAGCTCTCAGAACTTTAGCAAGTACTTCAAGCAAGCATATGGTCTTGGTCCTTTTGAATATAGAAAATCAGTGAAGAAAAAAAAGGGGTAACCACTTAGATTCAATTGGTTTCTAAAAAACGATAGGGGTATTAAAAGTCACAATCTAGAAACGTCACTCTGAATGGTTACCTTACCTTTGAGGCGATTGTTTTGAATTAGTTTATGAAGTCTATTAATGATTTCTTTTCTTTTAGATCTACTTATAGGGATAACTCCATCACTTATATGTATACAAGTTTCCTGGAACTTTTCTACTGCATCTAGATTTACTAAGTAGGATCTGTGCACTCTTACTATCGACGAAGTATTAAGTTTAGAATGCAATGCCCTCAGGGACATAGTTAGAAAATAATTCTTTGCCTCAGTAATTATCCAACAATAATTTCTATCAGCTTTGCAGTACAAAATATCTGAAACCTTAAGCGTAATCTTTTGCCCTCTATCCTTAATTAAAATAGAATCAGTGTTCAACAGTTTGTCGTTCTCAAATTTTTCCCAAGCAGTTGAGCTAATTTTCAATGGAAAGGAAGAATTTTCAGTAATAGACTCGCTACTTGCAGTTGTACCGCTTACAGTGTAAGAATCAAGGCTTTCTAAATTATATTGCTCAACTTCCATATTCTTAATTGGGTACTATAAAAGTATTGCATAAATAAGTTAGTTCATTGAAGCATGGAGCAAAGGTAGGACTGGAAAGATTATCGGTAGGAGAAAACTATCTCGGAGGTAAAAACAGACTAGTCCATTACCTTAATTTGAACTCTTGTTCCACTTGGTTGGTCATTAATGTCCATCATGTCGTCAACTGCTATAAACACTTTGATTTCACTGGATTTGTTTATGGTGTTGATTCTTTCTTTGGTTATGCTCATGGCTCTAGAAATATGCTTAGGATTGTTATTAAGCTTTTGAGCAGCTGCTCTACCTATCCCATTATCCTCTACAGCTATGAGGAGTAAGTCATCTTTATACTCAAAACGAATGGACAGCTTACCCTTTCTATCTTTCAAGTGGTGAAGGCCATGATTTACAGCATTTTCGATATAGGGTTGTACGATCATAGGAGGTATCAAAGTCTCATCATCGATATCATCATGGACTAAGAAGTCTACATCAAATTTATTTTCAAACCTCGCTTTCTCTAGTCCGACATAGAGTCTAAGCAACTTAAGTTCCTCTTTGAGTGAAATATATTTCTTAGAGGAAGAATCTAGGATGCCGCGCATCAATAGAGCAAAATCAGAAAGATAACCATCCGCTTTTTTCACATCATTAGTCTGTATAAAATATTGAATAGCTCCAAGTGCATTAAAGATAAAATGTGGGTTCATCTGTCCTTGTAAGGCTGACAATTGAAGTTCAGAAATCTTCTTGTTCTGATCGGTTTTTTGTTTTTCTCTTTGACTAATATAACCTGTCGAAAAATATACTATCAATGCCGATATAATTAAAATAGAAATAAGCCATAGGAAGAAATTTTTCCAGCCTGAATAGTCTTTTTTTAGCTCTATATCTAACCGCCTTTTTTCTTTAATCGATTGCAATCCCATTTCCAAAGGGAATTTACCATTATCAAGCTCTGTAATTTTTATAATACCTTTCTCCTGATCAATGTCTAAGTTTTCTAATGGACAGGACACAGATAACTGAGGTACATTATACTGATACCTAAAGTAGTAGTCAGTCACCTTATAATTAATATACAATGAGTCTGGAGAGGTTATACTCACTGCCATAGTATCTACAGGCAAGTCTTGGATATTTCCTTCCTTAAAAGTTCTCAGACTAAGTTGTGAAATCCTATGACTGTTTTCCCAGTTCAGGACAGTCGCGGGATGTATTTTGACAGCTCCATTTATAGTTCCAAAATATAAATAACCGTCCAGTTTTGTCACACAGAGGGAATTGAATTCTCTACTAGGAAGGCCATCAAATTGATAGATACTCTTGATTATATTTAATGAGCTATCGATGACATTCAAGCCATTGTAAGTAGCAACCCACAAATTATTTTCATCATCTGTTACAGCTGAAATTACTACTGGGCTACTTAAGCCATTTTTGAGACTGAAATGTCTGACTATACTATCACCTATAGAATTTATAAAGTAGACACCTCCGCCTCTACTACAAGCTACAATGTGATCAGCATAGTAAGAGGTGAATACAATATCCTGATGATACATATATTTGCTGCCCTTTATGTCTTGGCTAAAAGAAGATTTGACATTGAAAGCTTCATCACAGATATACATTCCTTCTGTGGTACCCAGATAGTACTCGTTGGCATGGCTGTTTTGATAGATACATCTGACATTGGGAATAGCTAGCTTAATATAAGTTTGCTTCTTAGTTTCAGGGTCGTATTTTAATATATGACCTTCTCCAGAATCATACCCACCCACCATTATCAGTTCCTCTTTGTCATTGATTATAAAGTCTCGGAACTTGTTTTCTATAATCTGATGTACAGTCTGCCCAGAAACGCGATCTCTGAGATACAAATCTGTTATGTCACCATCATGTCCTTTTATAAGGTAGTAGTCATTTCTTTTATCATAAACCATTTTACCCAAGCCAGTAGAGATAAATCCATAGTCATCTTCTAAAGTTTTGAGCTCTGAAATCCTAGGATCATATTCTATCAGTTCTCCATCTTCTATACACAACAATACTGTAGAATCGCCAGAAGTAATTCCAGTAATAATAGCTCCAAAGCTTCCTTCAGGTACCTTGGGATTATGTCTCAAATATTCGACCCCATCTCGCTTAAGTGTAAGTACGCTTACATTATTAAAACCACAAATCATCCACTTATAAAAGGCATCGTCAGTATATATATCCTTGACTGTATCATAAGAATCGGTCAGACCCGTAAAGTCGTGAAGGACCTCATTATTGTCTAGCACAAAATAGTTGTCTACAAAAAATTTTCTTAAGCTATAGGCAGCCACGATGTTCCCTTTCTTATCTCTACGAAGAAATTTAGGCTGTCCATCAGCAGGAATTTCTATAACCTTCTTAATACCATTAGAAAAAATTTCGACCTGACCTTGTTTCCATGTATAGGTTTTACCATCACGATCAATGGACAAAGAATCCTTTTCTAACTGTCCATTATTAAGGTCGTTTGTCTCTGGAAATACTTGACCATCTCTTACGTTTCCTAGTTCCAGACCACCTGCTGGGATGCTTACGAGCTGGCCATCGAGAAAGCGTATATAGATATCTCCAGCTGATTCTGTAACTGCGACTATGTTTATTAAATACTGTCGCAATTGGATAAGCAAGTCAGTATTGACATCTTCAAAATTTTGTCCGTCATAGCGCTGAATGACATTGTCCGAAAATAAATAGAAGTAACCTAGCCCATCGCGAGTAACAAAATTAACGCTTCTTTCCGTCAGTCCTTTGTCTTGATCTAAGACCACTGTTTCTACAATATCTGGAGATTGAGCATAGCTGCGGGACCCTAGTATTACTAAGAAAATAATTAATGAAAGTATTATGTATAACCTAAGCGAAGTCACTGAGGCAAATTAGGAAGTATAGATGGATTTAAGAATATTATTTTGGAAGTACTCCTTTCTACGACGTGCCACCGGTACTTGTGATCCATCGGCAAGGATAACAATTCCTTCTTTTAGATACCGCTTAATCTTCTTTTTATTGATTATGTGAGATTTATGGCAGGCATAAAATTCGTAAGGCTCCAACTGTTCTCGAAAGTTACCAATGTTAGAGGAACTCACTAACATTTCTCCATTATCAAGGTAAATTCTGGTATACTTATTCCATCCTTCACATCTGGTAATATCAGAAATCTTTACAATATCATATGCTTCTGCGCTAGTTATTGCAATCTGAGTATCC
>CAZKXO010000330.1:0-4181 GCA_964556525.1 uncultured Saprospiraceae bacterium | reverse complement strand
CTATTGGTTCTTCCTTAGCTGGAACTGTGCTGTTATTTTTAGACTGCTGAGTTACCCTGTTATTTGTTGTGTTATCAGGTGTAATTGGTGCTGTTGCAGGTTCTTTTTTTACTGGAGGTGGGTTGGTAGAGGCAATCGCTGTAGAGCTAAGTTGGGGTCCAAAAAGCTCAGCTAAGCCAAGTAATTCTCTAGCTGACACGATATTGTCTACTTTGGCAAGCACGTGGCCTTCAGGTGATACGAATATCATGGTAGGAAAGAAAACTATCTGATACTCAAGTGCATATTCCTGAGCCTTTTCTCCTTCCATGTCTACTTTGATATTGACAAAATTCTCATTAAGATATTTCGCCAGTTCAGGATTACGGAATTCTCTCTCCATAACCTTACAAGGCTTGCAGTAAGAAGCATACGTATCTATGAATAAGTTCTTTTTTTTATTCTTAGCCAGAGACAGTGCAGTCTGGAGATCAGAGTGGTAAAATTGAATCTGTTGAGCAGACGCAGTTAGTCCGCAAAGCAGAAAGAGTACAGCAGTTTTAATCTTCAAAATCTTTAGATAGCAAAAAATTAAATAATAGCTAGATATTATCGAGGTACTTGATTATCCTCTCAAATTTCTTTGTGTCCAATTCACGGGAATTTGCTATTTCGATGGCCTTGTTGGTTACTTTACGGGCCTCGTCGTAATTTCTACAGTCTAATAATAACTGAATATATTCTGAATAATTGTCCGGGGAGTCATCTCTTTTTACCATTTCTTTACAAACATCACAAGCATACGGCTTTGCATCTTTTTCGTGGCTAAAGTCGCCTTTCAGAGCTAGAAGGTGTTGTTTGAACACATCATGATCCTTTTTGCCATATTTCTTCATATACTTTTCTGCTAGAGTTTTCCACTCAGTGTAATTGCCAGCCAGTTTATGGTATTCAAGTTTGGCTTCCTGAGTAAATTTCTTTGCATCTCCTGCATCTGCGGCTTTGTATTTCTCTATGGCTTCATGCATTAGATCTTCATAATCAAATTCTACAGCCTTAGCTATGGTAGCGAAACAAGCATTCTTCACTTTATCCTTATAAGAATCCTCTGAGGTCGCTTGTATAACCTCATCCTTCATAGAGATCATCTGATCAAAAAGCTTTGAATCAGAGTCTACTACGGCTGTGTATAAGAAGGCCGCTTTTTCAGATTTAGATATAGGTGGATTAGAGCTGATGTATTCATTTGAAATCTTAAGGCTTGGCTTGCCTACTTTATTGAGCTCTTTTACATAATTATGAACCAACTCATAAGACCTGTCACCTTCTTCATATTTCACCGCATAATCTCCTGATCTGTCGTAGCTCTTTATAGCAGTTTTTCCTAAAGCTATAAGATCTGCTGCTTGTTTACCACCTGTTACTTTTTTTACTATTTCGCCATCACCATTCAGGAAGAAAAGTGTAGGGTAGGCGGATACTGGGAACTTGGATCCAAAAGATCGACCATCTGGCGTTTCCATGTCCAACTTCAGGTTGATAAAATTACTATTGAAAAAATCGCCTACTTCTGCCTGTGTAAATACCTCTTTGGCCATTCTTTTGCAGGGACCGCACCACTGCGCATAGGCATCTACAAAGAGGAGTTTTTCTGTTTTTTCAGCTTCTCCTACGGCTTCTTCCCAAGTGCCATGAAAAAATTCTATGCCTTGGCTAAAGACAGAGCTGGTTATAAGTAGACAAAATAAAAATCCGGTGTATTTCATTTTCTTTTATGCTTGGTTACAAAAATGAACAAAATGGGCTTTAGAAGCACTATCTAGACGACTTTTATACTCCATATGTTTTACTTTAACACCACCCTAACAAAGTAGAATCTAAGTTAATTTTCACTAGTGAAATGGTAAGTTTTTTATGGACAAAGCAGGCTTGCGCGCAAGAAATACAACGAGTGGAATAAAGAAGAAGCTGTTCAAAAAAATAAATACTACCCTCCATAGCACTGTATTTTCTTCTTTTTAATTAGGTTAATACATTCTTTTGTGACACTTAACTAAGAAATGGGCAATTTATCCAAAAGACAACTTTTCCTAGACCATGTCGGCCAGACAAGCACCTATCCATTGATGCTAGAAATAGCTCGTGCCAAAGGTGTACATATCTATGACAAAGAAGGCAAAGTCTATTTTGACCTGAATTCAGGTATTTCTGTCAGTTCTCTTGGACATAGGCATCCAAAAGTTATTGCAGCCATCAAAGACCAGTTAGATAAGCATCTGCATACAATGGTCTATGGAGAGCATGTCCAGTCACCACAAGTTGACTATGCTGCTCTGCTTACATCTCAATTGGATTCCTCGATGAACAGTATCTATTTTCTCAATTCTGGCTCAGAAGTAATAGAAGCAGCTATGAAACTCGCCAAAAGAGCGACAGGACGATATGAGATTATTTCTGCCAGAAATGCCTACCATGGCAGCACCCAAGGTGCCGAATCTCTGAGATCAGATCACGAATATTCACAAGCCTTTATGCCTTTATTACCTGGCATAAAACATATCAACTTCAATGACTTCGATGAGCTCGATCAGATATCTTGCCGGACTGCAGCTGTCATAATAGAGCCAGTGCAAGCAGAAGCAGGTGTCAGACCACCAGTAGAGGGTTATCTAGAAGCCGTTAGAATAAGATGCAGCCACACCAAAACTTTGCTAGTCTTAGATGAAATACAAACTGGCTTTGGTAGGACTGGGGCACTTTTTGCTCATCAGAAGTATGGCGTCCTACCAGATATGCTTTGCATCGGTAAGGCGATGGGAGGTGGAATGCCTATCGGAGGATTGGTAGCAGACAAGGCTCTGCTAGATGCATTTACTAATAATCCAGACCTAGGACATATTACTACCTTTGGAGGTCATCCTGTGGTTTGTGCTGCAGCTAAAGCGACCTTGGAAGTATTGCTCAGTGAAAAGCTTATATCAGAGGTGCTAGAGAAAGAAGCTTATATAAAAGAAAAACTACAGCATCCCATCATTAAGGAGATAAGAAGTTCAGGAATGATGATGGCAGTCGAGCTGAAGCGTAGGAAATATTTAAAGCACGTTGTCAATAAAGCTTTCGAGTTGGGGGCACTGGTAGATTATTTTTTATTCAATAATACGAGCTTTCGTCTGGCTCCTCCTTTAGTCTATACTATGAATGAACTAGAGCAAGCTATGGATATCTTACTCAGTTCCTTGGATTATGCTGAGTCTAAATACAAATAAACGATATGAGTTACTACAAGCATGAAACAGCAGTTGTAGATGACGGTTGCCAAATAGGCGCCGGCTCTAAGGTATGGCACTTCTCTCATCTTATGCCAGGATCCATACTAGGAACTAATTGCAATATAGGACAGAATGTGTATATAGCTTCCAAGGCGCAACTAGGTAACAATTGTAAGGTGCAGAATAACGTATCCCTATACGAAGGTGTAATATGTGGAGACGATGTTTTTATAGGTCCATCAGCAGTATTTACCAATGTAATAAATCCCCGCTCTGCTGTATCCCGCAAAGCTGAATACAAAAAAACAGTCCTCCATGATGGCGTAACTATCGGTGCCAATGCTACGATCATCTGTGGCCTTACTCTAGGCGCTTATAGCTTCGTAGGTGCAGGTGCAGTCGTCACCAAAGATGTGCCAGACTATGCCCTTATCGTCGGCAACCCAGGAAAGCAGATAGGCTGGATGAGTAAGGAAGGTCATCGATTGTTTTTCAATGCAGAAGGCCGGGCACTATGTCAGGGTAGTGGCGTGGCATATCTGTTGGAAGATGGGGTGGTCACTGTAGAATAAAACCATTTGTGCCTAGTAGATTGAGATTGATCGGGCAACTGGGTTATGGTAGGACCTTCTAGGTGATGTTGTAGGTTCTAAAGATTAAATTTTTATATAATAATGCGTATTTCTTTACTTGTAGAATCTACAATGTAATGGCTTATTCTACAAAGATAATTCTAAATCATATTCCTTCCTAGAACCTTCTCCTTAAGGCCTTTACTTGACCTAAGCTTCTTTGTCTCTTCCCTTTTAATTTTCTTATAATCAAAGTCTTTATCCTTTTTCATAGTATGACATTCTCCTCAATTAAGGTAAATCCTCGCTGTAGAGATGAATCTTCAATAAAAGAAAATGTATTCAAGTTTTACCTTATAAA
>CAZKXO010000329.1:0-4223 GCA_964556525.1 uncultured Saprospiraceae bacterium | reverse complement strand
ATGACTTTATTATTTATGGAAATTTAGGAAACTTATCCCAATTAGGTTCTCTTTTTTCTAAAAATGCATTTCGACCTTCTTCAGCTTCCTCCGTCATGTATCCCAAACGTGTGGCCTCTCCAGCAAAAATCTGCTGTCCTACAAGTCCATCATCGATAAGATTGAAAGCAAACTTCAGCATCTTAATAGCCATCGGACTTTTCTGTAATATCTCTTGGGCCCATTGATAAGCAGTTTCTTCTAGTAGCTCATGAGGAATCACAGCGTTTACCATACCCATTTCTAAGGCCTCTTGAGCTGAGTAATTTCTACCCAGAAAAAAGATCTCTCTAGCTCTCTTCTGACCTACTTGTCTGGCCAAATAAGCAGAACCATAGCCTGCATCATAACTGGCTACATCAGCATCAGTCTGCTTGAATATGGCATGTTCCTTACTGGCAAGAGTCAAATCACAGACAACATGTAAACTGTGTCCACCACCTACTGCCCAACCTGGCACAACTGCTATGACAGCTTTATTCATAAACCGAATCTGTCTTTGTACTTCCAGAATATTTAGTCTTGCAACGCCATCCGCACCTTTGTATCCAGTCTTACTTCTCACCCTTTGATCGCCTCCAGAACAGAATGCAAAGACACCATCTTTTGGAGAAGGTCCTTCACCTGAAAGCAGTACAACTCCTATGTTGCGATCTTCTCTAGCATCATGAAATGCATCTATAAGCTCACCGACTGTTTTCGGTCTGAATGCATTCCTGACGGCTGGTCTATTAAAAGCTATTCTAGCGACGCCGTTACTCTTTTTATAAGTAATGTCTTCATATTCTTTTGCTGTCTTCCAGTTTATCATGAGTTAGATATATTTAGTTTGGTTGCTTTTTCCAAATAGTGAAAATCTATTCCGAATTCACTTTTTATTAATTGGATTTCTCTTGTTATAGTTTCTACATCGGGTACTTTGGCGGAGTGAACAGCGACAATCATAAGGTTCTTAGCCGTATGCTCCGAGCTTACAAATTCAAGTACTTTTGTCTTATACCCGTGCAACTCGAGAATCAGGGTACGCAATACATCAGTGATCAATTCTGCTTGGCGCTCTTCTAATATTCCAAATTTGGTTAGTGCCTTTAATCGGATATTCTTGGACAGTTGTTTTCTTATCTGCTTATGACAACAGGGAGAGCACACAATTAATTTGGCCTTAGCCTCTATGCCTTTGGCTATTGCATCATCGGTAGCAGTATCACAAGCATGCAATGCTATGAGTACATCCGTTTTTTCAAGAAAGGTACTTTGAATATCATTATGTACGAAGCATAGACTCTTGTAGTCACATTTTTTAGCTATAGCATTGCATTTCTCTACTAAGTCCTTGCGCAATTCCACTCCCTCAACCTTTACCTGAAATCCTTTTTTATTGCTTAAATAATCACACATAGCAAAGGTCAGATAACCTTTACCTGATCCCATATCCACAATTTCAAAAGATTGTCCCAGCTCTGCTTCAGTAACCAAACTTTGAAAAATGTCTATGAAACGATTAATTTGCTTGAACTTGGCTCCTTTACCAGCAGCGATATTCCCAGATGCATTTGTTATTCCTAGTTCTTTTAGAAACTGCTTGTCCTGACTTATATGATGTTCCTTTTTCTTATTGTGTTCTGTTCTTGCTTGAAGCTTCTTCTTGTTGGCTGTTTTGTATAACTTATTTCTTCCAGCATTGTATTGGTAGGTATGCTCTGCGGTTATTATAGATAAGTTTTTGAACTTGGTCAAAGCTTTGGAGATAAGTGTTTTGCTTTCCTCTAGGTCATAGTTCTTTGTGATGACCTTGTCAGGATATTTATAAAGAAATTGCAGCTTGGTTCCAGCCGCTAAGTCAATAAGTATTATTGTAATATCACTGTATAACAAGCTAGTTTTACGAGGTCCTGAGATCCTCAACTTCACAAGAGATTTAGACCACACGTTGGCGTCTAAGATTTCTAAGATACTATTTAGAGTTTCTTGTTTCATTTGTTTGTAATGGATTACCTGACCTGCATAGTACCTCATGCTCATCCGAATTCCGAATCTGTACTATGGCATCATGGATAGTCATATGATGCTTTTCTATTTCTGTCAATAAGCCAGATCTGTACAGACTATCTCTGACCTGACCTACCAAGCCACATAGATGCAAAGATACACCTTGATCATTTAGTTCCTTGTCCAGATCCCTTAGCATATGTTTAGCAGTACTATCTACATCATTGATTATAGAACCATCTATGACAACATGACTGATTTGGCTATCTTCATGATGAATACGTTTCATAATGGTCTCTTTAAAGAAGTCTGCATTCCCAAAAAACAATTTACTTTCAAATCTAAGAATGAGGGTATCATCGATACCGCTTGCTTCATCAAATCTTTCGATGTTCTTATAATATCTTGTCCCCTCTATGTGCCCCAATTCTGAAATTGCTGGAACTGAGCTTTTATAGAGCACAGCTAGAATAGATAGTAGTACACCAGAGAGCACTCCAGCTTCTATACCTAAAAACAAAGTCACGATAAAGGTGGCAAACATCATCCAAAAATCCAGTCTATCAGATTTCCAAAGGGATTTGGCTTCTTTGATATCGAAGAGTTTTACCACAGACAACAAAATAATGGCAGCCAAGATTGCCTTGGGTAAGTGGTAAAATACTGTGGTGAAAAATATCAAAGTAAGTATTACCAGTAGAGCGGTAATAAGGCTAGAGACGGTAGTTTTACCTCCAGCTTCTCCATTAATGGCTGACCTAGAAAAGCTGCCTGAAGATGGTAGTGCACTAAAAAAAGATCCAGAAACTTTTGATACACCCAAGGCAATAAGTTCTTGATTAGGTATAATTGTATGATCTTTAAATCTTGATTCTAATGACTTAGCTATGCCTAAGCTCTCTACTATACCTATGAGAGTTACTGTCATTACAGTAGGCCACAACTTAGACAAGGCATCCAAACTAAAGGAAGGAGAAGAAAATTTGGGTAAACCCCCTGGAATATCACCTACAATGTCTACAGCTTTAGTACCCAATGAAAAGTAATAACTCAATATAATTCCAATGGCCACAACAATCAAAGGGCCTGGGATCGTTTTATTTATCTTTTTGAAAACTGCAATTACGAAGATACTAATTAGCGTTATTCCTGCAGTAATCCAATTAATTTGTCCAAACTTAGAGGCTACTTCCAAAAGAGTAGACAGACAGTTCGGTGAGTTGCTCATAGTTAATCCTAGAGCATCTTTGAGTTGAGAAACAATGATGATAATAGCTGCTGCAGAGGTAAATCCTGATATTACTGGATGTGAGATGAAATTTACTAAGAATCCCATCCTGAAAATACCGAGTAAGATTTGTATTAACCCAACAAGAAAACCTGTTAGAATTACTAACTCTATATATTCGGAACTAAAAGGATCTGCTAATTGGCTTACACCAGCCAGTACTAATAAAGCACTTACTGCAACTGGGCCAACTGACAACTTTGTAGAGCTAGCAAAACAGGCATATATGATGAGAGGCACTATACTGGCATACAATCCATATATAGGGGGCATACCTGCAAGCATGGCATAGGCCATACCTTGTGGAATCAGGATTGTACCTACAGTTATACCTGCAATCAGATCTGATCTGAATTTATCAAGGCTATAACCAGATAGTGTCGCTATAAGAGGAATCTTTTTCGTAACCAAAATTAATTTAGCCTGAGGTATGGTCAGAAGTAATGTACCATTGATCTTGGATCTTTTGCCATAAGAGATTGAAATGACCAGAAGGCTTATCTTTTTCTCTGGTGAGGGTATACTTACCGATCATGTATGCTGCATCTGAAGAAAGTAATTTTAGCTCTATAACTTCAAAATCCAATTTACCCATTGTTTGAGTATCTGGATAGGATTTCAAATAGTTTTCCAAAGTCTGTGCCCAACCTCTCGTAATACCTCTTGAGCCTATAAAGGATAACTGAGGACTGTTCCAATATCCTTCCATAAATTTATTGATATCACCCGAATTCCAAGCAGTTTGTTGTCTAGACAAGACTTCTCGAATAGAGGCCAAATCGTCAGCCGTTCCCTTGTATTTTGTACTATTACAATTGAACAGAAAAACTGATGAAAAACATAAAAAAATGCAGAGTACTTTACTTAAATTCAAAATATATAATTTACTTAATATCAGATGGTTGGC
>CAZKXO010000328.1:0-4225 GCA_964556525.1 uncultured Saprospiraceae bacterium | reverse complement strand
GTAAAATCACCCAACTCGCCGATGACCTGCATGGCACAAGAGCCTGAAATCCTGCAGCCGTCTCCTAGATTCATAGTCACATCATAACTATAAGTACCGACTGGTGCTGGCCCAAAAACACCTGTAGAAGTCTGGATGTAATCTAAATCAGGATCACCACTTGATGACCATTCAAAAGTAAATCCACCCGTAGGAAGATCTCCACACAACAACGTTGCCTGTCCGCCTACACAAGCCAACGGCAGGTCTGTACAGATATCCAAATTTAAATCTACAGGATCTATTTCTTCAGCATCTGACGTACAGGCACAATCGCTACCACCCGCCACAGCATATAATTTACATAGTTGATCCAAGGTCACTTCCACATCGGCATCCACAAAAACAATCTGACTTGTAGCTAGTCCACCACTGTGACTGGCTACAGTCAATGCTTCTCCAGCATCCAATACGCCGTTTCCGTTTTCATCAGAAAAAATAGTCAAGGCCACATCACTGCCGGGTTCTATTGTACTCCCCAAATTCTGTATGCCAATGCTGGTCGCGAGAGCTAGACCTCCATTACTGGAACAACTCGCCGTACCTGTCAACTGAGAGTTGATGATCTTGATTGCAGGTGTCAGTTCCACCGCACTTTGACTTAATTCGCTAGTGAAGATTTCCAGATTACAACTCTCACCCGTCGTTATGCATACGGCATCATCAGACACTTTGGTAAAGCTGGAAAAATTAAGCATCCCGCATTCCGTGTCAGCATCTACTGATAAATCTAGATTAAAAGCCAATACACCTGGAGGTGTTCCAACAGGAATTTCCCAACAGTATTCATTGCCTCCTGATACGGGGGTCACTATTGGTGTCAGCACCCAAGTGGCTGGATTAAAAGGCGTAAAGGCATTAACTGTCACTTCAGAAGGGAAAGTAATACAAACGTACTCGTTAGGCCCTGTGGGATTGGGGAAAGAGACGATATTTGCTGTTACTATTTGATTATCAATACAAGCACTGAGCATTGTATCTAACAGGACGACTTGATTCCGATTATAGTCTCTTGGATCTAATCCATCTATCGGAATAAGATTAGAAGACTCTGCTGCTGAAAATAGCTCCATGTCACAAGCGTCTACAGAAAACGCCTCTATAAATAATTTACTTCCTGAAATGAATTCACAATTTGTGACAGCCTTCCATTTGAATCTATATTTATTCTCATTGTTTTCCGGGAAGGTAGCGCCTGGCAATTCTAATTCCATTCCTAAGCTCGCCGCAAAACCAGCCAAGTCAATACTGATTTTTTGAGAGGGCTGTCCATTGACAATCGTATCAGAATTAACAACAGAAACAAATGCATCACTGATAGGCATATAGCTACCTGCAGAACCCAGAGCTGGTATTGTATCTGGATGTGCAAAACAAACAGATCCCGGCACTAATTCTAGACCATCTTTAGGCTTATACAAGCAAAATTCTTGCATAAAGTGAGAGGCGACACCTACGTTCTTAACTACAACTTCGAAAGGAATTTCTTCGCAAAGATCAACTGGTGGCTCAATCTGATTGACAAAAGAAGCTTGCAAGCCAGTCATAGCTCTGACAACTGCTAATTCTTTTTGTATGATGTTACAAGATTCACCATTAGAAAATTCTCCTGTTACAGGATCATCTGGATAGCCGTTACAAGACCAGCCTACATATACAGGCACGTACATCGTATCGCACTCTGTAAAAGTTGCATCCAGTGTCAGATCATTAATTGTCTCAGATCCCAATTGAAACCAAGTGATGGAACCATTAGTGATACCTGAAGCTGTAATATCCAGACCAGTCGTATTATCAAATACTTGATCAAAAGTTATCGATGGCGGCAGATCAAAAGCCACCCAATGAAACTCTGCACTCGGCGTATGACCTACTTGTATGTTCCATTGAACATCATCATCAGGTGTCTGCACGATAGGTGCGCCTAAGCAATTAAGAATAGCCTCAGGTGGATTATTAAATTCCACTCCCCCTGGACTTTCTATTTCTTTAGGTCCACAACCTCCACAGTGGTGGTAATAAATTTTGGAGTCAGCAGTTATGTTATTGCTATAAGCATAGCACTCTGTAAACTCTAAATCAAAATCCAAACAGAACAAGGAGTCAGAAATGGCGCTCCTCGTCAGTTCTTCAGGCCAAGTGCCATCATTCTCAAAAAGAATACTGAAGCCGTTTGCATTGTCTATGGTTATCTGTCCATCAAGGATACTATAAGTTTCTGGACCATTAAGGCCTTTACGTGTAAGAATTGCAGAGCCAGTAGTATAGCTGAATTCTGCACCAGAAATATTATAGACGATAGAGTCCAAAATATAACCAGGTCTATAATCATTAAATTTATTCCCTACACCACAGTTGTCTATCATGTCTATGGAAGCACTGACTTCACAACCGTTTTTAAATTCTAGACTAGCAGCCATTTCTGCAAGGAAAGGATCACCTACAAAGTATTCCGCTTTTTGTGTTTTGGGACTGCCGCAGTTTGTAATGTTTCCTCCATCTACAAATTTTCCTTTGAACTCAACTTCTAACTCTTCCATCATAAACCCTTCGGCACAAGTCGGGACATCTTCTTTCACTTTCCAGTCAGCCATAAAGTCTATGGACCAGCCATCTCTTACATCTGACCAATCTATACAACTACTCAAATCAAATTCTCCAGTAATCACATCATAAGGAATCGGCGCACAAGTACTTGTCAAAGTCGTGGCACCATCCGTCACAGTAAAAAAAGCTGTGCCCTCACAATATTCTAAATGTGGACCCGGATCTATTTCTGCAAACATCATTGCAATCTCATCACAAGGTGGATTAGTAGGCGATGAAGATTGTCGGATAAACTGAGCCGTCGTGGATAGTCGTAAAGTATCGCAAGGCAAAGCGTGATCCTTAGGATCTGGCGTGGATGCATAACTGGCATCGGGCGCTGGGCAGCCATTGGTAATACGACAGAGATCGGCGCTGGTATTTTCCAAACAGTATAGATAACAGATCGGCGTGGAGCCAGGTGTGCCGCAAAAGCAGTCTTTGGCCGTCTCGTAACAAGACCTTTTGAAAGAACAACATTGTGTTCCATTATCACATTCGAAGATGACCTCGTAAGATTCGTAAAATTTTACGGGCTCTACTGAAGAGGTACATATGCTCGCATGCTGTACATTGATGAGAATCTCTTCCTCTTCTATACAAGATTCTATGAAGCTACTTTCGACTTCTATGACCAAGGTGTCTGGCGCTCCCCCCACTCCATTAATTATGGAATGCGTCGTGGTTCCAGTTGTAGAAGCGACTCCTGCTGCCATGTCAGCAGCGGTCATAACTGAACCCGCTGTTCCGTCAGCGTTTATCTGTGCGACCTTATATCTTAAAAATACGCGGCAGTCATCATAATTTATTCCTCCGAACTGGTACCTGTACCAATAATTCCTAAAGGAGCATCCTGAACCATTAAAAGAAGTAGGGCCTGCACCACCTCCAAAATTTTCCAATCCATTCGTTGGTTCTGGCTTATAGTCGACTAATTTGTAACCAAACTCATAATCCGTAAACCATCTCAGGTCATAACAATTCTTCCAAGTCGCTTTTACGTCTGGCATGAAACATTGAGCCTCAGGATGTACACAAGCATCTGCGTCTTTGCAACCCAAGGCTATTTCAAAGGAGAAAAACAGTGAGCCGTCCTTAATGATGTCTCCTGGAACTGAAACAACATAAAAACTATCTAAATCAGTACTATTAACAGTGACTCCTGCTGTATTACCAGTAGAAACATCGGTTCCATACTCGTAATTGACAAGATCAAAAGTCGAGCAGAATTCTTTTCTTATATAGAATTGAAGATCTTGAGCGGTCGTGGTTGGATTATCCAGACCACTGATATTTTTCATTTCGAAAATGATTTTTCCTGCTCCGCAATAAGAGGGCTCCGTATAACCTACTTCCAGAAAAGACATCATAGGATTCCCTTCAGTGGGAGGGAATGATGAGGCAACAGGCTGTGACTGTGCCTCTTCACGAGGGTCGTCACATCTATCTTCGTAAGTCACTTTGAGCCAAGGATCAAGGCAAGTTGGTTCTTCTTGGTTAACAAGTTCTTCGCATTCTAGTGGTGCTCCATCATCAGGCGGGCTAGCCAGATTTACTTTTATAATCAAGGTATCATTGACGCCTACATCAGGGAGGCCCG
>CAZKXO010000327.1:0-4245 GCA_964556525.1 uncultured Saprospiraceae bacterium | reverse complement strand
CGGCGACGATACAAGTTGTGACATTGCCTTTTGATAGGTTCTCTGAGCAATCCATTTTGAGTTATGGGACAGGCAGCAGTGCAGAGTTTGATCTATATGTCATGAATGACAATTATTTCTTGACACTGAATGGTGAGTCACAGCAGATTGCGCCTATATCTGGACAGTTTGACCATCTTGCGATTACTTTGGATGGAGCAACTGATGATGTACAAGTTTTTCTTAATGGTGCATCCACCGGAACTTATAGCTATGGATCAGTAGATGGTGCCTGGACTGGAGAGAAATGGGTCGTAGGTGCAGAAGATACTTTGAATACAACTAATCATTTTACTGGATTAGTAGATGAGATTGCAATCTATAATTCTATTCTTACCCAAGCGAGTATACAGACACTAGGTGGCTTAGGAGAAGACGGCGTTGTTGATACTTCAGATCCTTCTATGTATGCCTACTATAATTTTAATGAAAGTGAGGGTGATGAGACCTATGATTTCGGACCCAATATGATGGCAGATGGAGAAAATGTAGGTGCATTATATTCTATTGTGGCAAGAAGACAGAACGAGAGTCCACATGCTTTCCAGCCTAATAATAAAAAAGTAAGTCTCAATTATACGAGTACGAGTATTGATCAAGTGAATTTCACTGATATTTCCACTGTTTCTATTTCTGGAGTTATACGATTCGAAAATACTTTTTGTTTCCAAGATAGCGTAGAAATATTAGTAAATGGAGCATCTAATTTTCCTCCAATTTTCACTAATAGTGAAGGTCGTTTTGTTGCCGACTTCGAGCCAGGGTCTAACCTATCTCTTTCACCGAAGTTTGGAGAAGAAGTTGCTAATGCTCATAATTTTTCTCCTATATTTTTCGAGGTGAGGAGACTCAATGTCCCTGTCGCTAATGTGCTTTTCCAGAATACGACAAAGAGAGAAGTAGTAGGTCAGGTATATGGTGGAAGTAATCCTGCATGTCGCAGTTCTATAATTCCAGTGGATGATATCGGTAATATTAATGCGACTGTAAAAGTAAAATTAGCTGCTCAGAATGGATGCTATGAAGAAGTTATTGTGCTGGATAATCGGGATGGTGAATATGAATTTGAGGATATTCCTCCTATACCAATAACAATTGCTGTAATTGAGCATACAAGTAATCCGAATGCACTCGAATTTTTTCAAACCCAAGGGGGGACAGCAGTTGACTTAAGGGAAATTAAAAAAGACACCATTGATTTCATTTATACTTCAGGTCCCAATATTCTTATTGACACAATCGAAGAAGGCGTCCTTGCTAACGAATGTGGGATTCATATGATCTATGATTCTCAACATTCTTCATTTAGAGAACCTAGACAGTACCAAAACAATATTAGTGTTTTTGAACAGTATGAATCGTTTGGTTCAGACGAAGGTGTCTGCTTTCTTGATAGTTTTGATTTGATTATCAACAATCAAATTGAGGAGTCACCACAAAGTGTGTTTTCTAGTGATTCAACTGTTTTTGAATATACTTGGTATGCAAACAATCCAAATCTACTTCCACCTTTTCAGAAAAATATGCAGATAACAGCACAGGTTAATGGATCACTTGCAACTGATACATATCAGGTAGTTGTACTGGGAGAAAAGCAGCTGCCAGGCACAATTTCTATTTCTGGTCCATCAGAGGTTTTTGGAATTGTATATGATCCTCCAGGAGATGGTTCTTTCGCAACTCTTGCTGAGGGCACTAAGACTTGTACAAATTGGGAAGATGTAAATGTCAACACTGAGAATGCTGAGGTAAAAGCAGAATTTAAATTGGGTAAAAAGAAAGCTATTGGATTTGGTGTAAGTACGACATTCGAGTTTGAAAAAACAAATACGTTTACTGGTTCTTTTGAAGCAACACAAAGTAACACTAATGCAGCTGAGTTTTGTTTTGAGACAACCAGAGAAATTAGTACTTCTGATGCAGATGATATATGGGGAACCTATGCAGATGTCTATTATGGTTCTGCGATAAATTGGTTGATAGGAGAAAGAGTTAGTCTTAATTTCGATTTTGAAGAATGCTCGTTTGATTCATCTTCAGTCAATACAATAGAGCCAGGAGGATTTGACACTGAGTTTATTTTGTCAGAATGGCAAGTCCTGACTGAAATTTTACCTCAGCTGGAAGCTATCATTATTTCAGAAAATGTCTCCGATGATGAAAAGAGAACAGCCATGAACTCTAGGAATAAATGGTTGACTACGATAGCAGCTAAGAGACATAGGCAAGGCTTGGATGAATCATATTTAGTAAGTGCTGATGAAGATCCTAGGAATATAACCTTTGATGCAGCTTCTGGTTTTACTGAGACGACATCTCGTGAAATTTCAGGGACAAATACCTTTACAACTACCTTAGAATTTGGAGCTGAGGCTCAGACTAATACAGGAGTAGAAATTGGTGGATCTGGATTTGGACTTGAAGTTACTGTTGGTTATAAACATCAAGACGTAACTACAGAAGGTGTAACTGTAAGTAACTCTGTTGAAACATCATTTACTCTTGCAGATGATGATTTAAATGATTTTTATTCATTTGATGTTTCGGTTCAAAAACCTCCAGTCCTTGGATTTAGTGACTTAGCTTCTTTGCAGAATGAAATAGATGCACTAGAAGATGCGTTAGAAGATGGCATGATCCAGGATTCTTTTGATATGCAAATTACCAATGAAATAAGAGATTCAGTTGATCTAGCATTATTTGGAGGTGAAATTTCAACAATAGAAACTAATAACTATAGCATTTTTAGTGTGCCATTCTCTGATGCCCCAATGTTTAGACTTAGGGGAGGAGAATCTATGTGTCCTTGGATACCTGGCACAAGGAATAGAGAAGAAGTTTTTGCACAAGTGGATAAGAATGTTGCTATAAATGTACCAACTAATGTACCTGCAGTTTTTAGAATTACTCTTGGAAACATTGGTCCAAATGGTGTAGATGGATTAGTATATGAGCTAGGAGTAGATGAAGGTGGTAATCCAGATGGTGCTTTAATAAAGGTGGATGGTCAACCTTTGATAACGCCGATTGAATTCCAGTTTGTTGGAAACGTGTCTTTTGAAAAAACTATAACAGTAGAGTGGCCTAATACTGGCACCTTTGACTTTGAAGATTTAGGACTTTATTTTGCCTCAGTTTGTCAGATTGAACATTCAAAATCTGTAGGTTACGATGCAGGAGATGGTGGTTTTTTAATATATGATGACTTTTCTCAGTTTGGAGACGCTTCGCAATTTAATATTGATCCTGTTAATGGCCAATTAGGTGACGAAGCTCTTGGGGGTGGAACTGGAGATAATTTTTATAATAGATTTTACCAGGCCATAGAGTTAGATGTGTTCTTTATAGAGCCATGTTCTACAGTAGACATCAGTTCGCCGAATCAGTTAGATGTAATTACGGATGTTACAAATTCACTACCTATAACTGTTCTAGAGTATGATCCTGCTGACCCTGATCTCGAATTGATAAGAGTGCAGTATCGTCCTATTCCTGGTGATGGCGCATGGATTAATATAGAGGAGATTCCTGTTGCTGATCTTCAAGGAACAATCACACAGATAGTCAATTGGGATATGGCAGAGCTAAGTGATGGAGACTATGAAATTCGTGCAATCACTCAATGCTTTGATGTGACCTTGGCGCCTGGTATGTCTGAGTTTGTACTTGTAACAAAAGAGACAGAGAGTCCGGAACTGTTTGGCGCACCAGAACCAGCTGATGGTTTACTTGCTGTAGGAGATGAAATATCTATCACCTTTAATGAAATGATTAATTGTGATAGAATCTTTGATGCAGAAACTGTGTTCTCTAATATCAATCTTAACAATGTCGCACTCATTAATACTGAGACAGGAGCTCTAGTTCCATTCAGTCACCAGTGTGTCGATGATAAGATCATTATTACAATAGAAACTGAACCAAGGTTTATAGATGGCAAAGTCCTCAAGGCTGTTGTAACTGGCATAGAAGATTTGGCAGGAAATGAGCTAGCTGAGCCAATAGGTGGCCCAGGAAGTGCGACAGTCAACTTTGTAGAATGGGAATTCTTAGTAGACCTGAATCCACTCAGATGGGAAGCGGGCTCTAACATAAGAGAAGTGAAGCAAGTCGACGAGCCCCTAGCACTATCACGTAATATTGTCAACAATAGTGGTACTGCAAGAAACTTTAGAATCACAGGAGACCAGATCTCGAATCTTGATG
>CAZKXO010000326.1:0-4261 GCA_964556525.1 uncultured Saprospiraceae bacterium | reverse complement strand
TTAGACTTTAGATTTTTAGACTTTAGACTTTAGATTTTTAGACTTTAGACTTTAGATTTTAGATTTTTAGACTTTAGATTTTTAGACTTTAGACTTTAGGTTTTTGGGCTTTAGATTTTTAGACTTTAGATTTTTGGGCTTTAGATTTTTAGACTTTAGGATTGTGATTGAATCTTTATTCTGAACACATTTATCATTTTTTGCAACTCGTTTATTTCTGCATTTAGTTCTTTGCCAATTTCAATGTTTATGTAGCCAAGTTCATGGCTAATTATTACTTGGGTTTCCAACTCAGTTAAAGATCCCATGGCAATATTCAGAAAATGAATCAATTGCTTGTCAGTATTTCTACCACAACCTTCCGCAATATTGCTTGGAACAGAAACAGCACATCTTCTAAGCTGATTTGTCAATCCAAATCTTTCATCACTAGGAAACTCTTTCGTTAACTTATATACATTTATGCATAAAACCTTTGCTCTTTGCCAAATCTTCAATTCTTTAAAATTGTGTTTCATCGTGTAATCTAGAATTCTAGTAAGTCCAGCAGCTAGAATTCTAATTACGTAACGGTTTATTATGCATTAAAATATGTTGTATTCTATCCAAAGTCTTTTGATTTCCTAATAGACTAAGGAAAGCTTCTCTTTCTATATCTAATAAATATTGTTCACTTACTTTTTGGGAACCAGTAAGGTCTCCTCCTGAGATTACATAGGCTACTTTTCTTGCTATCGCCACATCGTAATCGGACATATACAAGCCTAGTCTGAATTCATTGATAGCAGAATATAACGCTGACAAGCCCGTTCTTCCAAGAACTTCTATATCAGTTCGAGGCACTTGAGCCACATAATTCTTGGCCAACTCTATGACCTTTTCTTTTGCCTTAGTGATGTTCTTACCGTTACCTATCACTATATCGTCTTTGGTTGGTAATAGTAAGTTGTGAGAGTATGCCTCAGCGGCAGAGGTTGCAACAGTTGCTGTAGCTATCGGCTTGAAATGCTCTATCAAAGTAGGAATCTGTACATCTCCTTCGAAATATTTGTCAGAAGCTCTCAGAGCCATTTCTTTGGTACCTCCACCTCCAGGTATGAGTCCTACGCCTACTTCCACGAGGCCGATGTATGATTCCGCAGCCATGACAGTAGCATCACAATGCATAGATAGCTCGCAACCTCCACCAAAGACATAGCCTTGTCCTGCAAGAACTACAGGGATCTTTGAAGTTCTGCAAAGCATGGTAAGTTGCTGGAAGTTGTCCACCATCTTATCAAGCTCATCAAATTGCTTTTGCATAGCCATCATACCTACAGGCATTAGATTAGCTCCTACAGTGAAATTTTTTGCATTGTTACCTATTACAACACCAGTCCAACCTTCTTCCTCGGCTTTTGTAATTGCCTCATGCAAGGCATTACCTATACCTTCACCTATGGAGTTGCTCTTGCTTGTAAATTCTAGACACATTACACCATCCCCTATATCATGCACAGTACATTCGCTGTTTTTGATAACTGGCGCATTACCTCTATAAGCATCAAGGATGATAATATTCTCCATTCCAGGTACAGTCTCATACCTTTGATTAGCCAGGTTATAGTATTGTTTGGCACCGCTCTCCAATTTATAAAATGAAGTATGTCCTGCTGCTTGCATCTTAGTAACCCACTCAGGTATTTCTTCCCCACAGTCTTTGGCTATCTGAATTCCTTTCTCAAAACCCAAGGCATCCCAATACTCAAATGGTCCCATCTCCCACATATACCCAGTACGCATGGCATCATCGACGCTGAACACCTCATCTGAAATTTCTGGAATTCGATTAGATGCATAAGAGAACAAGAATGCAAAGTACTCTTTCAAGAACTTGTTTTCTCTTTCGTCGCCATCTACTAAGGTGTTCAGTCGTTTTCCTATTAATTCTATATTCTTGGCTTCTGCAACTGCCGCTAATCTGGGTTTTATGGCTTTCTCGTACTCAAGTGTTTCTAGATTTAGGGCCATATAGATAGTCTTCCCTTTCTCATCTTTCTCCTTAGTCTTCTGATAAAAGCCCTTACCTGTTTTCTTTCCCAGGAACTTATTCTCTACCAAAAATTCCATGTACTTAGGTAGAGTTAGAGAATTGGCTTTGTCCACATAACTGTCCCCTTTTACATTGGCCAGTACAAACTTTGTAACCTTATCTCCCGTATCGATTCCGACTAAATCTTGCAATTTATAATGTGCAGTCTTGGGTCTTGCAATCAGAGGTCCAGTGATGGCATCCACTTCTTCTATCCGCATCTTGTACTTGTCTGTGAGTTCCATCATTTTCACACCGGATAGAACGCCTATTCTATTGCCTATAAATCCAGGCGTATCCTTACAAAGTACTGTCTTCTTACCAAGGAAGGTATCTCCATAATCCATGAAGAAATCTATGACTTTAGGATCAGAGCCTGTATGAGGAATGATCTCTAGTAAAGGCATGTATCTTGGAGGATTAAAGAAATGTGTCCCACAGAATTGCTTTTTGAAAGCTTCTGAGCGGCCTTCTATCAGCATGTGTATTGGAATACTGGATGTATTAGAAGATACCAATGCTGAAGGCTTCTTCAGTTTTTCTACCCTCTCAAATATTTGTTGTTTGATATCCAATCTTTCGATAACTACTTCTATTATCCAGTCTGCATCAGCAATCTTATCAAAGTCATCATCGAAATTGCCAGTCTTGATTCGGGAGGCAAAGTTTTTACTATACAGTGCCGCAGGCTTAGATTTTATGGCAGCCTTCAAAGCACCATTTACAATACTATTTCTGACAGCTGGTTTCTTTGCATCTTCTTCTGACAAATTAAATGGCACTATATCTAGCATCAGCACATCGAGTCCGATGTTAGCTAGATGACAGGCAATTCCAGATCCCATCACACCAGAGCCTAATACTGCAACTTTTTGAATAAGGTATTTCATGTTTTATTTTTCTTCTATGCTAAGAATTGTTAATTCGTCTAATAGACAAATATAAGAAATAAGTGACACCGTGTCACTTTTAGAAATGCTCGGACCAATATACCAAGATACAATTAAGAATAATCAATTTAGGTTCATAGCACATAAGATAATCTACTACATTTGCGCCATATTCTTCAACTACCTTTGCGACTATTTAAAATTTTGCATGCTTACAGTAACTGACCTATCACACCAATTCGGCAAAAGAGTCCTATTTGACGAAGCTAATGTATTTTTCGGATCTGGCAATTGCTACGGCGTTATAGGCGCTAATGGTGCTGGAAAATCTACTTTTCTCAAAATCATCTCTGGCGAAAGAGACTCTACAGGAGGCTCTATCACAATAGAACCAGGCAAGCGTATGGCAGTGCTAAAGCAAGACCACTTTGCTTATGATGAAGTCCGAGTTATAGATACTGTTATGATGGGTCATGAGAAACTATGGTCTATCATAAAGGAGAAAGAAACTTTATATGCCAAGCCAGATTTCAATGATGAGGATGGTATCAAGGCATCTAAGCTTGAAGAGGAGTTTGCAGAGATGGATGGCTGGAATGCGGAGCCGTCAGCTGAAGCCTTACTTTCGGGTATCGGCATTACAGAGTCAGACCACCATAAGCTCATGAAGGAACTTAATGGTAATCAAAAAGTAAGAGTACTACTCGCACAAGCGTTATTTGGAGATCCGGACATTCTAGTATTGGATGAGCCTACCAATGATCTTGACTTAGAGACAGTTACCTGGCTGGAAGATTTCCTGCTTAATTTCAGTAATACCGTCATTGTCGTTTCTCACGACAGACATTTCCTGGATACAGTATGTACACATATAGTAGATATAGATTTTGCCAAAGTGAATGTCTTCAGTGGCAACTATACTTTTTGGTATGAATCTTCTCAGCTAGCCTTAAGACAAAAGCTGGCGCAGAACAAAAAAATAGAAGACAAGCGAAAGGAGATGCAGTCCTTTATAGAGAGGTTTAGTGCCAACGCCTCTAAGTCACGTCAAGCGACATCCAGAAAGAAGATGTTGGAGAAACTGACTTTTGAAGATATCAAACCTTCTTCTAGAAAATATCCTGGCATCATCTTCGAACAAGAAAGGCAAGCCGGTGACCAAATCTTAAAAGTCGATCAGCTTAGTTACACATTAGACGGCAACAAGCTCCTGCACGATATTTCCTTTGTTGTGAATAAAGGTGATAAGATTGCAATACTTGCAAAAGATGGATTAGCTTCTACAGCTTTTTATCATATC
>CAZKXO010000325.1:0-4264 GCA_964556525.1 uncultured Saprospiraceae bacterium | reverse complement strand
GAGCCAAGTCATCTCATGGTGACGAGATACTTCTTTCTTTCCTACGACTGGAACATTATTCTCAGCCATACAAGAGACTGTACAAGCATTACATCCGATACATGCATTAAGGTCTACGTGCATACCCCAGTGATGGCCTTGCTTGTATTTGTTTTCAGTATACTCGTCGTATGGGTATAAAGTCGCTTCATTCAGATGGTCAAACTCTTTTTGCTTTTCATGGAGTCTTTCCATGCTGCCTTTGAGTTCCTTTACTGTAGTAGGATAGATTACAGATCTTTCTGTAAGTGATCCTTGGTATCCAGTAAGACCTACTCCATACGCTGTCTGGCCTAAAGTTGCTTCATCTGCATTTATAACTTCTCCACTCTTAGTAGCAGCTTTTACACCTATTGTATGGTGATATTGTACACATGAGAAATGATCCTCTTTACCTACTTTTCCAGATACGGTAACATCAGCATTATAATATTGACTGAGTCCAGCATTTACAGTTACACAAGGGTTAGCATCTTCTCCTACGCCTGTTCCACATTTTCCAGCCATTGTACGACCATAACCAAGAGCCAATCCTACTGTTCCCGGAGCCATACCGAACTGTTGCACAACTGGTACGTCAAAGGTCTTACCTCCTACTGTAACTGTAGCTAAATCACCATCTTTAAGGCCGTGCATTCCAATGAACTTTTTACCACCATCATAGTTTACCGGAACAGCTAGATAATTGCCCCAAGTCGTTCTAGCAACAGGATCTGGCATCTCTTGCAACCAAGGGTTAGTAGAATACTGACCGTTACCAATGCTTACAGGTTCAAAAAAGACAATTTCCAGTTCAGAACTACTCGGTTTTGAAACACCTCTTAGGGCTGCATTTACATTTGCATTAAAGCCTCCTGCTGCACTGCCGCCACCACCTTCGGCTACACCATCTCTAAGTGAATTATCCCAGAAAGATGATGAGAAAGAATAACCATCCTGACCGCTAAATATGCCACCTTTCCAGTTATTTTTAAGATAATTCATATAAGGCTGATCACCTGAAAGGCTCACACCTGCCCATACTAGAAAAGACTCTTCTGCTTGTCTGGTATCGAACAGAGGACTAATCGTAGGCTGTATCATACTTAGTTGTCCTCTCTTAGGCTGTACATCTCCCCAACTTTCAAGGACATGATGAGTAGGTGCTACAATATTACACAGTGCTGTTGTTTCATTTGGTTGATATGCTAAGGCTATCTTTGTATTTACCTTAGCAAGGGCAGTCTTGAATGCTTCTGCATTATAGTAATCGTAAGCAGGGTTCGCTCCCCATACTATTACTGTATCTACTCTTCCGCCTTCAATCTCATCTACTAGTGCACCCAATTTTCTTTCATCGCCTTGTCTCTGGTAAGAAGCATCTGAGAAACCTAAAGTGTTGCCATAAGCTCCCAATCTGTTATTGATGCTATTGACTAAGATTTGCTCACTTACGTTATTAGAAGCACTGACTATGAGGCTAGAACCTCCTGCTGCTTTCAGTTCTCCCGCTACCTTAGTTAAGACAGCTTTTGCTTTTGCATTTAACCCATTTCCGCCAGCTCCACCTACGACTTGACTGTGCAAAAAAGCTATTGCTGATCCCATTTCAGATGGCTTGACCAGTACTCTCTGATCTGCATTGGAACCTGTCATGGACATGTGACTCTCCACCTGTATGTGTCGAGACATTTTAGGATTCTTAGGATTTACCTTTCTGCCTTTGATATAATCAGCAGCATACTCTACAGGAGAAATCCAAGTACCTAGAAAATCGGCATTGAAACTTACAATTACTTTGGCCTTATCGAATCTGTATCCAGGAATTACTCTGTCTCCAAATGATCTTTCATTGGCTTCTAAAATAGCTGCTGCGGAAACTGGATCATAAGAAACAACTTTTGCGCTTGAGTACTGTGCAGTAAATTGTCCCAAAGCTTTCTTAGCCGTTGGGCTCATTATAGTATTAGTAACTACTTGGATATTCTTAGCAGAAGCCAATCTAGCTTTTACTGTTGCATCCAGGTCGTTCCAAGAAATTGCTTCTATGCCATTATCGCCCATTATTTGGGGACTTCTATATCTATTTATATCATACAGACCTAAGACTGAAGCTTGTGCTCTTGCCGAGGTACCACCTCCAGTCATACTGGAAAGGTCATTACCCTCTATTTTGATAGGTCGGCCTTCTCTTGTTTTTACAAGTACTGGGCAGTAATCACCACCGTCTACAAAAGAAGAGGCATAATAGGTAGCTACACCAGGAACAATAGAGTCTGGTTTTACTACATAAGGAATAGCTCTTTTTATAGGAATATCACAGCCAGCTGCAACGGTTGCTGCGCCAAGTCCAAAGCCTAAGAACTTTAGAAAATCTCTACGATTAGTATCTTTCTCAACTACAGCTTCACTGTTCTGCAGAACTTCGGCGGTGCCAAACTCCTGATCTACTGTAGCTAGAAATTCTTCATCTCGATTTAGGTCTTTTTCTCCTATCCAGATAGAATCTTTATTCATTTCGTTTATGCTTCTAGGTTCTTATTAATAATGACACTTCTGACATTCCAATCCTCCAATATCTTCCACAGTCACTTTATCCATATCTCCTGATGATAATTGGTCATGATATTTTGCGTAACTCTCGTAGTATTCATTGCCCTTAAACTGGACTTCAGTTTCTCTGTGACAATTGATACACCAGCCCATAGATAAAGGAGAGTGCTGACTCAAAACTTCCATTTCTTCTACTGTACCATGACAGTTTTGACATTCCAGCTTTCCTACAGCTACGTGTTGCGCATGATTGAAGTAAACATGATCAGGCAGGTTATGGATTCTTATCCATTCTATAGGGCCTTGGATGTTTTTCTTTTGATCATTGGTAAGTGAACTCACAATTCCATCCCATTGCTCAGCTACTAATTGCTCTCCAGCATCATCTATCACTTCTAAACTATTCTCGCTTAAGTAGGAGTCAGCAATCCACTTGGTATAAATGGTTTTAAGCTCTTCTTGACTCATCTTATCGTAGTCCTTTATATAGGTGTTGTCTGAAGGATTGTAGCCTATGCTGGCATAAATCTTAGTCAATTCAGCAGTTCCATATGTAGAACCCACCTTAATCGCTCTGTGACAATTCATACAAGTATTGGCAGCAGGAATCACTGCATGCTTTGATCTTCTTGCCCCATCATGACAGTACTGGCAGTCTATCTTGTGTAGTCCAGCATGTGTCTCGTGTGAAAATTTTATTGGTTGCTCTGGTGCATAACCCTGTTGCCTTCCTAAGTTTATAGCATTATTAACTGTAGTGTAACCACCTAAAATTACTGCAGCAAAAAGTATAAATGATATAACGCCTTTGCTCGTAAGTGTCTGAAAAAGAGTCTTTTGTGCATAAGTCGAGCCCTCTTTAGCAGCAGCTATTACGTTTAGATTAGATATTATTCTTGCTAGAATGAGTGCTAGGAAAGCTAAGAAGCCAAACAAGGCATAATAAAGCCATGTAGGAGTAGATGCTTTTACTTCTGCACCATCTCCAACAAGGTCATCTCCAGGTTTTTTTGGGGGATATATTCCACTATTTACACCATCAATGTAAGCTAGGATAGATCCTATGTCTTCATCGGTTAGTTTTGGAAAAGCCTGCATAGGAGACTTCTTGTATTCATTGAAAATCTCTACAGCTCTTGGATGACCTGCCGCAACTAAAGCTTGCGAATTTTTTATCCAAGCATAAAGATCTGACTCAGGATAGTCTGCCCATCTTTCTTGGACTCCTCCGAGTGCTGGACCAGTTGCAGCAGATTTCATTTTCTTATCGTGACACTGGGCACAATTATTCTTGAAAAGGTTTTTCCCTACATCCATTGAAGCTTGGCCCGATAGGAACATCGGCATGATGGCCAGCGCAAGAAATAAGGTAATCTTACTTAGGTTATGCATTAGTATGATTTAATAGTTCTAACATCACAAATCTGCCTCTCGAAATTTTGCTGCAAATTTATCATTCACTCGATGTATTAACAATAATTAACATCTCGAGTTAATTATTTAGATTCCATCTAAATAACTCACTTATAGTTATACCGATATAGGTGCCTTGATACGGGGATGAAACTCATAGTTTTCGAGTTTAAAATCCTCATATTCAAAGGAAAATATATCAGTAACATTTTTGTTAAGTATCATTTTCGGTAATGGCTTCGGTGCTCTCGTCAATTGTAACCTTGCCTGTTCCAGATGG
>CAZKXO010000324.1:0-4266 GCA_964556525.1 uncultured Saprospiraceae bacterium | reverse complement strand
ATTAACAAAAATAAACTCATTACTCAATCTCAGAAGGCTTTCGATTATCGAATCGGAAGCCTTTTTCTTTCTCTGCTGATATTCCTCAATAAAGCTCCTGAATCTCTATAGTCCTACCATTGAACACAATACTCTCTCCCGCACTTTTGCCCATCAGCAGACGACCTATAGGAGAAGCATTAGAGATTACATAAATAATTTCAGACAGTTCTACCTTACCCAATCCTACAGCAATGAAGTATTTGCCCTGAGAGGTGAGGACCAAGCTGCCTTCGCGTATAAGATCAGAAGTTTCTAAAGAAAGGACAGAGAGTTGCTGCCGTAGACCTTTAGCTGTGATGACAATGGCTTTGTAGCGTTCCTGGTCCGCTTGCATCATGGCGCGAGAGGTTTCGAACTTATCACCAGCACTGCTTTTGGTTTCTCCAGCCATAGAGCTAGAGAGGTCTTCCAGGATCTTAGTATTAGTACTGATACGCTTATCTATCAGCTCCATGCACTTATGTAATATCTGTTTTTTTAGTTCTTGCAAAATGGCATGTAGAAATTGTGAAATCTTAAAATTAGAATTTTAAAATCACTAAGTCGTAAATTCGGATTTCATAACGCAATGATAAGATGGAAATACTGAGTTCTATATTAAAAAGTTGGTTTCCTACAGTAGCAACGGCAGCTCTTTTTTATGTGGGTTACCTCTTTGTGAAAAAATTACTGGAGAGACAAGCTAAAGGCCATACGGATAAAGGGCTGATAAAATCTATAGTGTTGTTTACAATCGCACTGGTAGGATTTATCAGTGTGATTTTGGCTCTGCCGATGAGTCCAGATCAGAAAAGTTCTATTACCAGCCTTATAGGAATCGTACTCTCGGCTGTGCTGGGTCTGAGCTCTACTACTTTTATAGGGAATGCACTTGCTGGTATAGCTTTGCGACTCAGGAAAAATTTCAAACCGGGAGACTTTATCACGGTAGATGATATTTTCGGAAGGGTGACAGAACAAGGGCTCTTTCATACAGAAATTCAGACTATAGACCGTGACTTGACTACTTTACCCAATTTACATCTCGCAACCAACTCAGTGAAGGTTACACGATCCTCGGGTACCTTTATAAGTGTAGAATGCTCGCTTGGCTATGATGTCAATAGACTTAAGATAGAAGAGGCCCTGCTGAAAGCTGCAAAAAACTGTGAACTCGATGACCCATTTGTGCATATCATTTCGCTGGGAGATTTCTCTATTGTGTATAGAGTACATGGCTTGCTCAAAGATGTAAAATCTATAGTCAGTGCACGATCAAGACTCACAGGTCACGTCATAGATGCACTGCATGCAGCAGATATAGAAATCGTCTCGCCTAATTTTATGAATCAAAAACAGGTCGGAGACACCATCTTTATTCCAAAGTCTTATCGCACAACAGATAAAGAAGTGCTGGAGGAGAATACCCCTGAGTCACTCATTTTTGACAAGGCCGAGGAAGCTGAAAGCATAGAAAAACGCAAGGAGCGCTTAGCGGAAGTAGAACAGAAAATCAAGCAGCAGCAAGAAGAATTAAAAGCAGCTGAAGACGATACTACCAAGTCAAAGCTAGAGGCCACCATCAAAAAAACTGAAGAAATAAAGGAAAAATTGGTGGAGCGCATAGATGTCAAAGTGGATGAACTAGACAAAAAGATGTAGTTCTTATTTGCAACCTGTACTACTTAATTTTTATTGGTGTTCTTTTAGTCATCTGATTATGACTACTTAGTCAACTTATATCTGATCTTAGTTGACTTTTAACAGGTTTAATTCAATAATTTGTAAGCAGAATGCACACTGGTTCAGTACGAGTTTTCTCAAAATACAAGTGCTGATTTAATACCCCAGATTAGAAAAAGACAGTCTCTTAAGGTTGTCTTTTTTTTGTTTGCACTAGCTAATAAATTGCCTTCGGAGTCCTTTCCTCTCTGTGTTATACGGTGTTACGCTTGAAGAAATAATCTGTTAAGGCCAACAATAAGGCTGCCTTTTGCTAGTTAAATAGGGTATAGACCTTAAAATTTTCATAAATAGAGCCTTAAAGAATTATTAATTCACCGTCCAGGCAACATCTATAAACTAATTTAAAGTACTACTTGTAACAAACAACACTAGTCATGAAACAATACAACTTCCTTACCTTCTTAGTTATCACTTTATGTCTTGCAACTTTATTAAACGGACAATCTGCTTACGAAGCACCTACCAGCAATCTTAAGCTTGGCCAATTCAAAATCAAAAAGTTTGATTTCAGCATCGGTTATGATTATGATATGGTTACAGGCATAGATGCTGATTACTTTATCGCACAGATGCCTGAGGTTCAGCAGGCAGTACTTGCAGATTATGATTTTTCACCTGAGTGGTTTGATACAGCGATTTGCGAAAACCCTAGTATAAATGTAGGCTTTACTTTGGTACATCCTAGTTATCAAAACCTTGAATGGAGAGCAGCCTTATCATACAAACCAAATAGAGTAGATGGGGTCAGATACAATTCCCCTTCTCCTAATGGTCAGCAGGAATCTTACCTTACTATAAATGGTACACATTCCGAGTTAGCTGTAGAGAATGCACTTATCTATAAGTTACCTGTTCTAAGTTTCTTTAATTTGTATGGGGGGATCGGCACCAATATAGGTGTTACCTCAGCCAGTAATATTTGTATAAGGTCTTCTCTGGATCTTTCTGGACAAAGCATAAGTTATACTACAGTAGAAGAGAACAGTAATCAAGTACCTGCAGGACAGTTTGGTTCTGGAGATGGCTATGATTATGATTATTTCTCAGATTGTATAGATTCGGGTTCTCATCTTAACCAACGTGTCTTTTTACAGATAGGTTCGGGACTCAAGTTTGGACAAAGAATAGAAGTGGGCATGGATATAAAATATGGCTATGGCTACAGAACAAATCTGAGTGGCTTTGTGGCCGGCACAAATCTAATCGCGACCAATATCAATCTAAGATATATACTAAGATAAAATTCCTAATTCGACTTACTGAATTATACCGTCCAGCTTAGAGCTGGACGGTATTTTTATTTTCCAGAGCCTCATTAATTTTTTCTACAACCAGCTCAAACTCTTTATCCATTCCAAGCTCCGATAGCGGCCGCCATGTAAAGGCATTGGACTCATCTTCAGCGATGCTAACTTTAGAATCGCCCTTGTATACAAATAGGTATCGAAAATCATGATGGTAATGAGCCGCTTCTCCTTTCTTGGCACTTGCAGGGATGAGATGGGAATCTATGTCAAAAGGTACGGCTATGTCACTATCCATAGAATATAAGTTCTTGCTCTTTATACCAGTCTCTTCAGAGCATTCTCTTAGAGCAGCCTCATAGATGGAGTTGTCACGGTGCTCTTCTATGTGACCTCCGGGCTGTAACCATCGGTTTAGGATTTTATGATGTACCAGTAGCACCTTGGACTTATCCGCTGATAGTACAAATACACTAGCAGTTATATGGCCATCGAAATTTTTTCTTGTATATAAGTCTGACGTTTCGTTCCTATTTAAGTAGGCCAAGAATTCTTGGCACCTCTCCTGTTCCCTAGGGAATTTCTGTAGATAAAGCTGAGTGAGGGTTGTAAGTTTTTCTTTAGACTCCATAGATGGTAAAGATAGGGCTTGGAGCACAGTTCTACTATCGAGAAATTACTTACTGCTCTTCAGCTATGATATTCGTATTCTTAAATAATAAGTTTCGGCGGAATTGCGCTATAAGATTAATCGCTTAGCAACCCACCATGCTTCCCGCTGTTAAGACATATGGAGTTTTTATTTTCTTGCCTGAAGCATCTTCTGCTGGTGTCCATACAGGCATCCGCCTGATTAAATCCATTATGTGCTCATTGGCAGTGTTATCACTAGTGGCAGTTTTTAGTATCAGTTCAGTTGCTTTGCCGGAGGGGTCTATGGTAAATACTACTTCTACTGGCTCGTCTAATAAAATTTCTTGGGTAGGAGAGTCCGAGATTTGTTGTCTAAAGTAATCCAGTAGTTCGTCATCGCTACCATGGTATTGTGCTTCTTTGGTAGGGCTTACTCTCAGTTGTAATTTCATGGTACGGAGCTCATCGTTTCTGGTTACAGAGTTCGCGAGTATATAGTGCACTTCTACTGAGATGTAGCAACCTTGGGTGAGTTTGTTTAGCAAGTTTTTTTGCTCTATGCTTAGTTTGTCATTGCGACTTTTGGCAGTGTAGTTTTGACCATCACAATGAGAGGATAGAA